>JBBQDT010000211.1:0-7045 GCA_038319955.1 Gemmatimonadales bacterium
CTTCGCCAGACATGCGAGCACCAGCCGGTCGAGCGCGCGCGGAATGAAATTCTCCGTGCGCTGTGACGGTGTGATCGGCGCGAACTGCAGATGCTTGGCGATCATCTGCACTGCCGTGTCCGCAGTGAATACGGTCTGCCCGACGAGCAGGTAGTAGGCGACGCAGCCAAGGGCGTAGATGTCCGCACGGCCGTCCACTGCCTCACCGAGCGCCATCTCCGGCGCCATGTAGGCGGGTGTACCGGTGATCTGCCCCGCCACCGTCGCCATCGAGTGCTGCGTGTCCTTCGCCGAGAACGGCTTTACGAGCCCGAAGTCGAGCACTTTCACGAAGTCGCTGTGCAGCCCGAGCGGCCCGACGTTGATGTTCGCCGGCTTGATGTCGCGATGCACCAGACCGGCGCGATGCGCCTCCTCGAGCGAATCGCACACCTGGATGAGGATGTGGATCACCCGCCCCGCCGGCTGCGGTCCGTGCGTCTTCACGAGCGTCTCGAGATCCATGCCCGTGAGCAGTTCCATCACGAAGTAGAGCGTCTGATCCTCGGTCACGCCGAAGTCGTAGATCTCCACCGTGTGCGGCGACCGCAGGTTCGCCGCCGATTCGGCCTCGCGATGAAAGCGCCGCACCACCACCTTGGCCGATTCGTCGTCCTGCTCGCCGAGCATCTCGGGTCGAATGAGCTTGATGGCGGCCGGTCGCGCGAACATGCGGTGCTTCGCCTTGTACACCTCGCCCATCCCACCGCTGCCGATCCGCTCCATGAGCTCATAGCTGCCCATCTCGCGCGCCTTGCTGACCTGTCGTCCCAGCTGCGTCACCACCCGCGAGATCACGACCGCCACACCGACGAGCAGAAAGTCCGGGTAGTGCATCAGCACGACGTCCCACGCGTTGCCGCCGTGCCAACTGCCGCGCGCCCTCGCGACGAGCATGCTGACGGGATTCATCGCCGCGGCAATGCCACCGGCCACCAGCAGCTTCGGCGTGGAACTGGGCAGGATCGCGGCGAACATGAGGAGCATCACGCCGACCCACGAGATCTCCGGGATGATCACCCAATTCGTCGGCGGCTCGTCCCAGTGGAACAGGAATCCGAGCGCCATCGCCATGATCACCAGGTACACGAGGCCGAGGTCGAGCACGAACTGCGGTTCACGCTTCGTGCGCCGCGTATAGGCGAACAGCGCCAGCGACGCACCGATGCTCGCGAGTGCGATCACGTCCGTGGTCTCGAACATCCGCCACTGCGGATCGCCCGCCGGCCCCCTCGCGCGAGCGGCGACGTGGCCGAACGCTGTTCCGAGGAACCACAGGATCGCGACGACCAGCGAGAGGATGCCGAGCCTGAGCGCCGCATCCCGGAGGATGTCCGTCGGCAGCGGGCGGGGCTGGCTTCGCAGCGTGTCGAGCCCGGCCGGCGCACTCGTAGTGGGGCGTGGGCCGATTCGGCGATTGTGCATGGTGCCGCTCAGGGGATCGGGCGAGATGAAAGTCCGTCAGGCAGGACGATCCCATGCGAGACGTCACGCACGCGGCGAACGCATGATGAGGCTTACCGCCCACAGACATAGCGCCCCCGCCGTGATGGTGATCGCGAGGTATGCCGGATCCGTGGCCAGCTGCGCGTTCTCAGAGAGCATGCGCCAGATGTGCGCAATCACCACCACTCCGAAGATGACGCCAGTCGTCATGACGTATGCTTTCATGTCTGCTGTCCCCGCGAAGACTTTGGCCCGAGCAACATAGGCAAGACCGTCGTTGATCGTGAGAGTGTTCACTTAGCGGACCGGCCGAACCGGGGACCGACACCCTCGAGCAGCACCGTCGCCACCACACCAACCGCACAGGCCGCGAGGTCGCCCGAGTCGAATCCGCTGCCGAGGACGAGGTGGCCGAGCGTCGTGCGCCGGAGTGCATCGAGGCCTGGCGTGTGGTACAGCTGGCTCGATTCCACCGCGACGCAGATGCCAAGCGCGATGCCGCCGCGCGCCAGCGCGCGCGTGCGCGTCACTGCGACGCTGACCAACCAGAACATCATCATGGCCCAGAGCGCATCGCCAAGCTTGTCGGCGAGTGCGGCGGGCAGCGCGGAATGAACGCGCGCGATGACAAGGCCGATACCGATCGTGGCTGCGGCGCACGCAACGTAGGTCAGGCGGACGCGGCCACGCTCACCAGCACGCGCACAAGGCTCGACTCCGCCGATGAAAGCTGTACCATTCACGCATGACATCATCCTATCGTCTTTGTGCACTCGTCGTTGGCGCTCTGGCGCTCGGCGGCTCGTCGTCCCCGGTCGCCGCGCAGGCAGGACCGCGGTTCGAAGTCTCCGTTGCCCGGTCGGCCCACGCTGAGCCAATCACGGGCCGCGCCTACGTGGCCATCAGCCGCCTGACCGACACGAGCGGCACGCCCATCCGCCGCACTGGCGAATCCGGCGACCCGCTCTTCGGCATCAACATCGATAATCTCGCCGCCGGCCGACCCGCCATCATCGGCGCCTCCGCGTTCGGCCATCCCGTGCGGAGCCTGCGCGACATTCCCGCCGGCCGCTATCGCGTGCAACCCTTCGTGAACGTCTACACGAAGTTCGCGCGCGCCGACGGCAAGACCGTCTGGCTGCACATGGATCAGTGGGAGGGCCAACAGTGGAAGACGTCGCCGGGCAACATCTACGGTGATCCAGTCACGATCACGTGGAATCCCAAATCGTCGACGCCGGTGAAGCTCGTCGCCGACAAGGTGATTCCGCCGGTCCAGGTGCCCGCCGACAACGAAAGCGTCAAGCGCATCAAGCTGCAGAGCGCCCTTCTCAGCAAATGGTGGGGTCATCCGATCTTCCTCGGCGCCACGATCCTGCTGCCACGGGACTACGACAAGCATCCGGACGTGAAGTACCCGGTCGTCTACCAGCACGGGCACTTCTCGCTGCGCGCACCCGGCGGCTTCGGCGCGACAACCGGCAACGGAGCGGCCTTCACCAGCTACTGGAATGCCGACGGGACGCCGCGCGTCATCCTCGTCACACTGCAGCATCCGTCGCCGTACTACGACGACTCGTACGGTGTGAACTCCGAGAACAACGGACCGTACGGCGATGCGATCATGCAGGAGCTGCTGCCGGCGATCGAGACACAGTTTCGGGTGCTCCGCCAGCCGTGGGCGCGGTTGCTCACCGGAGGATCGACCGGCGGATGGATCTCGCTCGCGCACCAGGTCATGTATCCGGACTCATACGGTGGCACGTGGTCGCTCTGTCCGGATGGCGTGGACTTCCGCTATCACCAGATCGTCGACATCTACGCCGACTCGAACGCGTATTGGCGCAAGCGGGGGTCATGGATGTCGATCGATCGGCCCGACAGCCGTCGCCCTGACGGCAACATCCAGACGATGATGAAGGACGAGAACTGGTTCGAGCTCGCCGTCGGCGACAAGTCGCGCTCGGGCGGACAGTGGGATATCTGGGAAGCGACGTACGGACCCGTGGGCAATGACGGCTATCCCGTGCCGATCTGGAACAAGAAGACGGGCGTCATCGACAAGAAAGTTGCGGACTACTGGAAGCAGCACTACGACCTCCGCAACATCCTCGAGACCAACTGGGCCACGCTCGGCCCCAAGGTCGCCGACAAGATCAACGTCTATGTCGGCGATGCCGACAGCTACTTCCTCAACATGGGTGTGCACAAGCTCGACGAGTTCCTGAAGAAGACGTCGAATCCGAAGCACACGGGCGAGATCGTCTTCCAGCCGATGGCGCCGCACTGCTGGGGGCCGTCGCTCCAGGAGCTCATCCCGACGATGACATCGCACATGGAGAAGGCCGCACCCTCAGGCGCTGACCTCAAGAGCTGGAGATACTGACCGATGCGACTCTCGTTCATCGTTGCGTTCTCGCTCGTCGCGCTGCCACTCGGTGCGCAGACACGCCCTCGCGGACGCGAGCTCGGCATTCCCTTCCCCGGCACCACCGGAACGTGGAATGCCATCACCGACGTGCCGGGAGTCGCGGTTGGACACGTCACGTTGATCGAAGGTCAGGGACGTCTCGTACCTGGCAAGGGCCCAATTCGCACGGGCGTCACCGCAATCTTGCCGAGGCCGCGCGGCGACTGGGACTTCGCGATGGCGGCGACGTTCAACCTGAACGGCAACGGCGACATGACGGGGGTGAACTGGATCAAGGAGTCAGGCTTCCTCGAAGGGCCCATCCTTCTGACAGGCACGCATAGCGTTGGCACCGTGCGTGATGCAGCCATTCAATGGCAGCTCGCTCGCGGTCGCCAGTTCACGTTCACGTATCCTGTCGTTGCCGAGACGTTCGACGCGATGAACGATGCGAATGGCGGGCACGTGAAACCGGAGCATGCCTGGGCTGCGCTCGACAGCGCGACGTCCGGTCCGGTGCGCGAAGGCGCCGTCGGCGGCGGCACCGGGATGGGCTGCAACGGATTCAAGGGCGGCATCGGCACGTCGTCGCGTGTCATCACGGTCGCCGGCGCAGGCACGTATACGCTCGGCATCCTCGTGCAGTGCAACTACGGCGGCGACCTCCGCATCCTCGGCGTACCGGTCGGGAAGGAGATCACCGGACTGGGTTCCTGCAGCACGCTCGACGGCGAGCAATCGCGGGCGTGGATCCGGGGCATCCCGAAATGCGGCGGCACTGTACCCGCACGCGATGAAGAGA
This sequence comes from Gemmatimonadales bacterium, assembly GCA_038319955.1. Classification (GTDB taxonomy): domain Bacteria; phylum Gemmatimonadota; class Gemmatimonadetes; order Gemmatimonadales; family Gemmatimonadaceae; genus AG11. Next base: position 4,698 of record JBBQDT010000211.1, read on the forward strand.
CTGACGGTCCGCTCGGTCGTGGCTCGATCATCGTGATCGTTGCGACGGATGCTCCGCTGCTGCCGAATCAGCTCGAGCGGCTGGTGAAGCGCGTCGGCATGGGCCTCGGCAGGCTCGGAAGCTGGGCGGGCAATGGCTCGGGCGACCTGTTCCTCTCGTTCTCGACAGCGAATCGCAGCAACGCGGAAACGCGGAAGGTCGAGCAGGCGCAATCGCTGTCGAATGATCTGCTGAACCCGTTCTTCCAGGCCACTATCGACGCGACCGAGGAAGCCGTCGTGAACGCGATGTTGGCTGCAACGACGATGGAGGGCGTGGACGGACTGCGGATGACGGGACTGCCTGGCGATCGCGTGGTCGCCGCGTTGAAGAAATACGGCCGCATGCCCTGACCAGCAAACCGCACACTCCCCGGCGGCGGGGATGTCGAGCAGCTACAGGATGTCCGTCATAGCGCCGGCGACGGCAGCGCGCCCCCGACGAGATACTGCTCGCGCGGAAATGCGTACGTCTCCCGCTTGAAGAAGTCGCCCTTGGTGAACTCGACCTTTTCCCGCTCGGCCGTACAATGCCAGGTCTCGAAGCCATGTGGCTTCGCTGCGCCGAAGACGGTTGGCGAGAACGCGCCGACGTTGACACCTCCCTCCTCGTGCGCATCGCGCGCCGAGGGATAGCGAAACAGCTCTACTCCAGCGGTTCGCATGGCCGCGCCCAGTACCTGCGTTGCTGCATACCCGGTGGGCGACGCGATCGTCCGCCGGTGCGCATCGAACGGGGGTGACACGAGATCCACGCCATGCGTCGAACGCATCCGCACCGTGAATGCAGTGAGCGGCGTGGTCACGGTGCCGAGCTGCGCGCGCGTCCCCTCCAGGAACAACAGCCGATAGTAGGCCACCTCGGCAAACGCGGTGCGCCTGCTCTCCGAGCCATACCACACGCCGCGCTCGTGCCGCGCACCGAACCGCGATCCATGTCGCAACGGGGGATAGCGAAATGGCGTGAAGAGCAGATAGTGCAGACGTCCGCCGGACGTGTCCGGCGGCTTGACGCGCTCGACCAGCTCTTCGAGCAGTGCCTGCTCATCCGCCGAGTCGACGAGCTTGCGCGTGGAGACGTGATGCTGCGCTTCGACCACCCGCCAGGGAGCGAGTCGAAGGGCGCGTCGCTCAGAGTCGCCCGCGCATCGCGTCCAGATATTGGACGACATCGACGAGTCCTTCAACGGTTCGAATGCGGTCGGCGGGAACGCCGGCCAGATGGTCGTTCTCGGCGTGCAACCACGCCCGCGCCTTGGCATCGTCGCCGCCGACGAGCGCATCGAGCGAACGGTAAAGCCGCACGAACAGCAGTGCGAGCTCGCCCTCCTTGCTCTCTGGATCCAACCCTCGGCCATTCTGCAGGCGGGATACCGAGGCTTCACTCGATCCGATGACGAGCGCGAGATGGCGATTGCGGAGCCCGAGCCGTTCCGCCGCAGCGAGGGCGGCCTTGGCGAGCACCGGACCTGGCTCGGGGCTTGGATGCGCAAGAGTGGGAGCGGTCATTGTATTGGAATATTATAGAGATTTTCTTTCACTTGCAAGTCGGTGGCCGGTATGACAGTCACGCCGATCCTTCGTCATGTCGCGCCGTGTCACATGACGGACACCCAATAGATGGCGAGGATGAACGCGATCACCGTCACGATGAGGTAGATCACGCCCATCGAGAATTCTTTCGCCAGTGTCATCGCGAGTGAGCCGCCATACACGCGCCGGAAGGCGAGTGTGGCGTAGACGGGAATCCACAGCAGGGTCGCGAAGGATGCCACCTCGGCGATCGCGGACACTTGCGTGAACCTGGCAAGCACGGGAACGGCGAGGGCGATGAAGATGAACGCGTGCAGGTGGATGGCGAAGTAGAGATGCTCGGGATACTTCCGCCGCCGGTAGAAGATTGCGACGATGGCTGCAAACACGGGCAGCAGGGCGAAGAGCATCCGGGGCATCGTCTCGCGGATACCGCGCTTGAAGCCGGCGGGATCCGCGATCGCCTTGCGCAGCGTCGGCCGCATCAGCGCAGGCGCGCGCTGACTCTCGTCGAGTGCAGTCGATCGATCGGCGGCGCTCAGACCCTTGCCGTCGATTGAAGACTGCACGGCGTCCGCGACGTGTGCAGGGCGCGACTTTGTCGCACCCGGAGCCGTCAGGGCAGCAGACTTTGCGATCGGCGATGGCGTGTGCGGCGCTGCGGCGGCCAGCACGAAATACGCGAGACTCGCCAGCAGGTAGAGCCTGAGCGGCGAGAGGAAGCGAGCGCGTCGTCCCTCGAGGAACTCGCGCGTGAGCATGCCTGGCCGTTCCACC
>JBBQDT010000212.1:0-7038 GCA_038319955.1 Gemmatimonadales bacterium
ATGGTGACGGGCCGCTCGGTGTTGTCGCGCAACGTGAAGCACGGAATGCCCAGGACTGTGGTCTCCTCCTGAAGACCGCCGGAATCAGTGACGACAGCAGCCGAGCGGGTGATCAGCGCGAGCATTTCCTCATATGTGGCGGGCCCGCGCATGTCGATGCCGTCGGTCGAAATGCCGCTCGTGGCGAGATTCGCGGAGGTGCGCGGGTGCGCCGGGAAGATCACCGGCCGCGTGCGCGCCACTTCTCGCAGACCTTCGAAGATCTGCGCAAGACGAGCGAGGTCGTCGACGTTGGACGGACGGTGCAGAGTGACGGCGACCGGCGCATCTGGCAGGATGGTCGCAGGTCGCTTCAAACCCGAAAGCTCGACGGCGCGGAGCAGCGTATCCACCATCACGTTGCCGACGAAGACGATCTCGTCGTCCGGTTCACCCTCAGCGCGGAGCCGCTCGTCTGCGTCGCGCGATGGCGTCAACAGCAGTGACGCCAGGCGATCAGTCACCAGGCGGTTTATCTCTTCTGGCATCGATCGATCACCACTGCGAAGCCCAGCCTCGACGTGTGCGACGCGCTGCCCGATCTTCGAGGCCACCACGGCGGCGGCGAGAGTGGAGTTTACGTCCCCGTACACGACCACCCAATGCGGGGTCTGCTCCAGCAGCACGGGCTCGAGTCGCTCCATGATGCGCGCAGTCTGCACCGCGTGCGAGCCGGATCCGACCGTCAAATTGAAGTCAGGGCGCGGAATGCCGAGCGAGTCGAAGAACGAAGCGGACAGCGCTTCGTCGTAGTGCTGTCCCGTATGCACGATGACCTGCTCGACTCCCCGTGCAGCGCCCGCGCGATGCACAGGTGCGAGCTTCGGAAAGTTGGGACGAGCACCTACCACATGCAGTATCTTCAAGAACTTTACACGCAGGGAATTGGGGCCGTCGCGACTGTCGTGACGTACGCGTTCGAAGGGTTCGAAGCTATATTGGGTCCTTCACAAAGTGCCAGTGATGACATGAGGGAATCGTCCGAATGAAAGGGATCCTTCTCGCGGGTGGGTGCGGGCGCTCGCCTTCATCCGCTGATGCAGGACGTGCGCAAGCAGCTCCTGCTCGTGTACAACGAACCGATGATCTAGTCAACTTTCTGTCTCTGCGCGACGGACGACTCAAGGCGCGAACGCTGGGCCACGGCATTGCGTGGATGGACACCGGCACGCAACAGTCGCTGCTCCAGGCCGCGAACTTCGTCGAAGCTATCGAAGAGCGGCAAGGGTTGCTGATCGGGTCGATCGAAGAGGTGGTGTTCCGCAAGGACTTCATACACGCCGGGGGCTTGCGGCAGCTCCCTCGACCGTTGCCAAAGAGCACCTACAGGCAGTGTCTGCTTGCGGGCGCCAACCGCGCGCGCTGACGATGCGCATCGTCGAGACTGACCTGCCCGGCGTGGTCGTCCTGGAGCCCAATGTCTATGGGGACGAGCGTGGCTTTCTCGTCGTGTCGTTCAACGAGCGAGAGTTCGCCGCGGCTGGGCTGCCCCCCCACTTTGCGCAGGACAATCACTCGCGCTCCGTGTCGGGCGTGATTCGCGCTCTTCATTTTCAAGCGGGAACGCCACAGGGTAAGCTCGTGACGACGATTACCGGTGAGATCTTCGATGTGGCGGTGGATGTGCGCGTAGGGTCGCCGACGTTCGGCAAATGGACGGGCGTGACGCTGCGCGCAAGCGAACCTCGCTATAGCTGGATTCCGCCCGGTTTCGCGCATGGATTCGCGGTGTTGTCCGAGTTTGCCGACGTCCTCTTCAAGTACACGACGGTATTCGAGCCGGATGGACAGCTGGGCATCCTGTGGGACGACCCTGCGATCGGCATTCCGTGGCCAATCGCTAATCCTATCCTCTCGTCGCCAGATCGTGTCAGACCAACGCTGTCCGAAATGCTGGACGTGCTGCCGCGCTACGTACCGTGAGGGCCATCTACGGACCACGATCGTCGTCGTGGCAGTTGGCGCTGGTTTCATCGGTGCTCAAGAAGCTCGCATCGCGCATCAGCTCGTGACTGACTGGCTCGCCCATGATCGACGCTATGCGCTCGCCTGCACACACATACGCGAACGGTTAGGCTGGACTCCATCGCACTCGCTCGACGAGGCCTGTGTGACACGGCGGGGTGCCATGTGGACCATCCGCAGTGATGTCAGGCTCAATTGCGAGACGCGCGCACTGGAATCTGCCCGTTTCGTGCGTAGCTTCGTAGTGCGGGGAGCATCCGCACCCCGCGCTCGGGCCCTTAGCTTAGCTGGTCAAAGCACCCGACTCATAATCGGAGGATCGTGGGTTCAAGTCCCACAGGGCCCACTTCACACCGTCGCAGCAACGTGACTCGCGTCTCCATCTCTGTCGACTTCGAGCCGGACTGCCCGCCGTATCTCAGCTCGACATTCCGCGGCATTGAGGAAGGTGCGCCTCCCCTGCTCCGCTTGTTCGCCCAGTCGAGGGTGTTCGCGACGTACTTCACGACTGGCGAAGTAGCTGAGAATTACCCGGACGCTGTGCGCGCGCTTGTCGGCGACGGGCACGAGCTCGGCTGTCATGGCGTGACGCACACCGCATTCGACACCATGGGCGAGCGCGACGCCCGGTGGGAGATCGAGCGGTCGTCCGACATCCTTCGCGAGTTTGCGCCAGTCGATTCCTTTCGCGCGCCGTACCTTCGCTTTCCGGAACCATACGTCGCGCTACTCGAGCAGAATGGCTACACTACCGATTCGTCTCTCGCGAGGTACAAGCGATCGTTCTACAGGGCTCGCGAGGCCACCACACTGACGCGTATTCCTGCGTCGATGACGTCGTCCGTGCTCCGGCTGCCGCGCTTCATTCGCGATCCGTGGCTGCTCTCTCTCAGCGATCCCGTGGTTCTCTTCGTGCACCCATGGGAGTTCGTGGATCTCACCCATGAGAATCTTCGCTACGACTGCCGCTTTCGCACCGGTGCGTTTGCCCTGCGGGCGTTGCGTGAAGTCATCGCCCTCTTTCGCGATCGCGATGCGGAGTTTCTGACCATCCGCGACCTCGCCGCTCGCGAGCGCTCTGCATGACGGCGGTACAGGCGCGACGTCTGGCCGCAGTGGCGGGTCTCATCGTCCTCATCGCGTTACTCGTATTCGCCGCGCAGCGCATCGACGTCCGACGCGTCGCCGCCGAATTGCGCACGGTGCGAGGATCGTGGATCCTCGGTGCACTAGTGTGCTACGTCTCCATTCTTCCGCTGTGGGCACTGCAGTGGCGTCTCCTCGCGCCACAGACCGGACGCAACACGTTTCGTCGAATGCTGGGCGTTATCGCGATGACGTCATCGACGCACAACACCGCAGCGTTTCTCGTCGGCGAAGCAACAGGCGGTCTGCTGCTCGCCACACACGTCGGGCTCGGCCGATCCGCCGCGTTCTCCGTCATCGCGATGGATCAGCTCCTGGTGGGCATCGCGAAAATCGGCGTGCTCACAACCGCTGCGCTGACGCTGACGCTTCCGTCGTGGATGGCCAATGGCGTTGCCGCGCTCACGATTGGCGTTCTGACTCTACTCGTCTGTACGATGATCGGAGCGTGGCAGTACGAGGCCATCGGTACGCGTGCCGAGCGATTCGTGCCCGCGCGGGCGGTCGCCGCTGTGGGAAGCGTCGGGCAGGCGTTGGCGCCTCTACGGTCGCCATCGCGATTCGGCGGAGCGCTCGCGTTGGCTTTGCTGAAGATGGTCGTGGAGACGCTTGCGATGATCTGTATTCAGCGCGCGTTCGGCCTCGCATTGCCGTTCGCCAGCGCCGTGCTTGTGCTCGCAGCCCTCAACCTCGCCACCCTCGTCCCCATCGTTCCCGGCAATCTTGGCGTGTACGAGGGCGCGGTCGTTCTCGCCTACACTCGGTTTGGTGTTCCAGCCGAGCAGGCGGTGGGTATGGCGGTCGTTCAGCACGCGTGCTTTTTCGCTGCGCTCGCGTTGCCGGGTTACGCGTGGCTTGCTGGTGCCGGCGCGTCGCGAAGTGCCGCCGCGGCATCGTAGGTCTCCCTGTGCATCTGGACCACATGCGGCCAGTCGTACGGCGGCGTCTCGAGGTAATTCCGGTTGCTGATGTAGCGGCGCAGGGGATCTTCCACCGCGAGACGCGACATGAACCGCGCCATCTCTACTTCGTCGCGCGCGAGCAGGCCATGTAGACCAGGCATGATGAAGTCACGTGCTCCACTCGAGAGCATGGCGACGATCGGCAGGCCACTTGCCCGAGCTTCGAGCGCTGGAAGTCCGAAGGCCTCGCGGGCGCCTGGCGAGACGAAAACGTCAGCAACAGCGTCAAGCGCACGCTGGTCCGCTCGACTCAACAATCCAGCGAGCTTCACGCTACTCGCAGGGCGAGCGCCAGATCGCGCAATTGAAGCGAAAGCCCTCCGCTCTCCGGATGGAACGCGTCACAGACGAGCGCTACTCTCACGGTTACCGCGGCAGTGCTACTGTCTGATCCGGAGGCCGCCCGAATTCGTCAAGCACGTCAAGCTCCCGGAACACGCATCGGAACGCCGTTCTCCACGCGCACGTCAGCACCCGCCTGCTCGAGACGTCCGCGCAACCGCTCTGGCAGCCGCGCGCGAATCACCATCTGCTCACCTTCGCTGCGCTGGTCGAGCACCTCGCCATGCTGGTGAATCTCCGCCAGCAGCTTGCCGTCGGACGGCTGGAGCCAGACCTCTGCGATCGGCCGTCGGGCACGCATGGCGTGTCGAAGCGCACGACCCAGTGGATCGAGCCCGTTCTCCGTTTCAGTGGAGACGAACACCGCGTTCGGCACCATCGCCGTGACGCGCTCCTGCAACGCCAGTGCATCTGACTCACTCAACAAGTCCATCTTGTTGAACACGAGCAGCACGGGTTGCTCGGCCAGCCCGAGCTCGACCAGCACCTGGTCGACGACCAACCGTTGCTCCTCCCACAGCGGGTGACTCGCGTCCACGACATGCAGCAGCAGGTCGGCGTCGCGCGTCTCCTCGAGCGTCGCCCTGAACGATGCCACGAGATGGTGAGGCAGCTTGCGGATGAAGCCCACGGTATCGGTGAGGAGCGCATGCGCGTTCTCGCCAAGATCCACTTCACGCGTGAGGGGATCGAGCGTGGCGAAGAGCCGATCCTCCACGTGGACGTCCGCGGCGCCAGTCATGCCGCGGAGGATGGACGACTTGCCGGCGTTGGTGTAGCCGACGATGGAGGCCTTGAACGACGACGCGCGGCTCTGGCGCTGCACCGCGCGGTTCTGCTGCACGTGCGCGAGCCGCTCCTTGAGCAGCTTGATGCGATGGTTGATGAGCCGGCGGTCGGTCTCGAGCTGTGTTTCGCCGGGACCGCGCACGCCGATGCCGCCGCGAAACTTCTCGAGGTGGGTCCACATACGCGTCAGTCTCGGAAGTGTGTACTCGAGCTGCGCGAGCTCCACCTGCATCTTGGCTTCGCTGCTGCGCGCGCGCGTCGCGAAGATGTCGAGAATGAGCTCGGCCCTGTCGACGACTCGTGTGCCAACGACGTCCTCGATGTTCTTGCCCTGGCTCGGACTCAGCTCGTCGTCGAAGATGATGAGCGTGGCGTCCTTCTCCGCCACCAGCGACTTGAGCTCCTCGATCTTGCCCTTGCCGAGGTATGTGCCGGGGTGCGGTCGGTCGAGCTGCTGGGTGAGGATGCCCACCACTTCCGCACCCGCCGTGTCGGCGAGGCGCGCGAGCTCCTTCAGGTGTTCGTCGAGCGACTTGCGCGCGCCGGCACGCTTGAGCGGCGCGCCCACGAGGAGCGCCCGCTCGACCACAGGCGTGACGGAGATGAGTTCGCGAGAGATGAAAAGGCCTCGTTACTGGCGCGAGTTGCCGCTGAGCGCATTGAATCGCCCGGTCGCGGAATAGGGAACCGTGAAGTTACCGACCACGGTGCCGACGGTCACGTCACCGTTGACGCGATAGTTCACGCCGCCGGTGTTGAGGATCTGCCGGCCCGCGGCGCCGATGCCTGAATACGAAAAGATGACCGGGACGGTGACAACGGTCGAATCGTTTTCGTTGACGGTGAAGCGGCTGTCCACGGTTCCCGTTGCCATCTTCACGCTGTCGCCCACGACGACGTTGTACGTCATCCGCGTGGCGTCCATGCGATAGCCGTTGGGATTGTAGACGCTGAGCTTCACGTCCAGCGTGCCTCCCGTGAGGCCGACGCCATTCACCCGGACGTCCTGCAGGTGCACGATGGGCTGCTGAAAGGCCTGCTTGCCGAGCGCGCTGCACCCGGCAACGATGGCGATTGCGGCCGTGGCCGCACCATACACGAGACGACGCATACTCACTCCTCAGTTCGTGGTTCCCTGGTATCTCCGGCCTCTGACTTCTCCTGCTCACGTCGCCGCAACTCCTCCCACCACGCCAGCCGCTTCGCGATCTCCTTCTCGAAGCCAAATGGACCCGGCGTGTAGAACGCCGATCCGGCCAGCGCGTCGGGGAGGTACTCCTGCGGGATGTATGCCTCCGGGACGGCATGCGCGTACTGATACCCCTCATGGTACCCCAGTTCCTTCATCAACCGGGTCGGCGCGTTCCGGATGTGCATCGGTACGCCCTCGGCTGGGTACTCCCGCGCGGCCTCCATCGCCGCAGCGAGCGCCCGGTAGCTGCTGTTCGACTTGGGTGCCGTCGCCAGGTAGATCACCATCTGCGACATCGGCAAATACCCTTCGGGCGCCCCTAACATGTGATAGGCATCACGTGCGGCGACGGCGAGCTTGAGCGCTTCCGGATCTGCCAGCCCTTTGTCCTCGGCCGCCATCGCGAGGGCGCGACGAAAGATCACCATGGGATCCTGCCCGCCCTCGAGCATCCGCGCCATCCAGTACAGTGCGGCCTGAGGATCGCTGCCGCGCAACGACTTGTGGAACGCGCTGAGGATGTTGTACGTCTCCTCGCCCCCCTTGTCGTATCGCGAGAAGCGGAGCTGCGCCGCGTCGCGTGCGGTCGCAACTGTGATGTGG
>JBBQDT010000213.1:0-7021 GCA_038319955.1 Gemmatimonadales bacterium
GAATGCCGATGCCCGTGTCGCGGACGCTGAGGCGCACCGGCCGGCCCGTCGCGTCCGACACGATCGCGATCACCACTTCTCCCCGCTCGGTAAACTTCAGCGCATTGCCGACGAGATTGATCAGCACCTGCTTCATCCGCACGGCATCGGTGTCGAGCGACGACAGCGTGGCGGGAAGGTCGGTGCGCAGGACGACGCAGCGCTCCTTCGCCTGTGTCTCGAATTGGTCGAGCGTCTCGCGAGCGAGCGCGTCGAGCGACACGGCCGACATCTCGAACGTCATGCGCCCGGCTTCGATCTTCGAGAGGTCGAGGATGTCGTTGATCAGCCCGAGCAGGTGCATGCCGCTGCTCGAGATGCGTCCGAGATAGGTGAGCTCTTCGGGACGGAAGGAGCCGCCCCGCTTGCGCAGGAGCACGTTCGCGAAGCCGATGATCGAGTTGAGCGGTGTCCGCAGTTCGTGGCTCATGCGCGCCAGGAAGTCGCTCTTTGCCCGACTGGCATCCTCGGCGGCATCGCGTGCCATGATCAGCTCGAGCTCTGCCAGGCGCTTTGCCGTGATGTCGCGGAAGTTCACCACGACACCCGACAGCTGTCCGTCGTCATGTACCGGTGACGCCGCGTAAGCGACCCGCAGCGACGTGCCGTCCTTGCGCCACATCACCTCGTCCTCCACTTCGCAAGCGATCCTGTCCGTCGCCGAGCAATGAATGGGGCACTCGGCGAGGGGATACTCGGTGCCATCGGGCCTGGAGTGATGAATGGCCGCGTGCATCGACCGGCCGATCAGCTCTTCCGATCGAAAGCCGAGAAGCTCCGACGCCCGGCGATTCACGAAGGTGATGCCGCCTCGTACATCGAGGCCCAGGATGCCTTCGCCGGACGCGTCGAGGAAGTCGCGGATGTGCGCCGCGCTGCGCTGCTGCGACGCGTATTGCGCGCGACGCATGGTGCTCCGCTCGCGCGCGGCGCGGCGCAACTGCGCGACGCGCACCCACGCGACCAGGGCTGCGGTGATGAGGACGGCCACCAGCGTGCGAAACCACCACGTCGCCCAGAACGGCGGGAGGACGACGATGCGGATCGACGCACCCTCCATGTTCCAGACGCCATCGTTGTTCGATCCCCGCGCGCGAAACGTGTATCGGCCGGCGGCGAGGTTGGTGTATGACGCGACGCGCTTGGTGCCCACCTCGTTCCAGCCGTCGTCCTGCCCCTCGAGCATGTAGGCATACCGATTCTTTTCGGGCGCGGCATAGTCGAGCGAGGCGAACTCGATCGTGAACATCGACCGGTCGTGGTGCAGCACGACCTCGTCGGCGACGGTGATGCTCGACTTGAGCGGCGAGTCCGTCGCACCGATCGCGACGGGCTTGTTGAACAGCGAGAAGGCGGTGAAGGCGATTTGCGGCACATGCATGTTCCGGACGATGCTGTCCGGACGCAGTGTGTTGAAGCCCTGCGTGCCGCCGAAATACATCGTGCCGTCGCTCGCCCGGAAATACGATCCCGCGTTGAACTCGCTGCCCTGAAGCCCATCGCCGACGGCATACTGGGTGCCCCTTCGCGTTCGGGGATCGAAGTGCGTGAGACCGCGGTCGCTGCTCACCCACAGGCGGTGCGCCTTGTCCATCACGATGCCGGCGACATATGCGCTGGCCAGGCCATCGGCATCGGTGAAGTGCTGAATCTTGTTGGTATGCCGATCAAGGCGGTCGAGGCCACTCGACGTGCCGATCCACACGATGCCCGGCTCGGACTCGAGCACCGACGTCACCTGGTTGCTGCTCAATCCATTCTTTCCGGCCACGTACAGGGTCTTGTGCTGCGTCTTCGGATCGAAGATGACGAAGCCGCTGGTCTCCGTGGCAATGAGGAGGCTGCCGTCGCTGGCCTCCACGATGGCGTGCAGCGGCGTCTCCGGAGCGCTGATCGGAAAGCGCGTGAACATGCCGCTCCTGGTATCCAGGCGCTGCAGCCCCTCCCGCCAAGTGCCGATCCACAGCAGTCCCGTATGGTCCACCAGCAGCGAGAAGACGCCGATCGTCGCGAGACCGCTGTTGGTCTTCGTAAACGCCGTGAAGCGACCAGTGCCAGGATCGAAGCGGCTCAATCCACCGGCCCACGTGCCAATCCAGAGCGCTCCCGAAGGATCGTTGGCGATGGCGAGCACCGCGTCGGAGTTCAGGTTGCTCGTGTGGGAGTCGTATCGCTTGAACAGCCCCGTGGCACGGTCGAGTCGATTGAGGCCACCGCCGTCCGTCGCCACCCAGATGGCACCCGAGGGATCTTCGTTGAACGCGATGACGGAATTGAAGCTCAGGCTCTTCGGGTTGCCGGCGATACTGCGATAGACCTTGATGGCCTGTCCGTTCTGCGTCGACTTGTTGATGCCGCCCGCCCACGTACCCACCCACAGCATTCCGCTTCTGTCGCGGTAGAGCGCCCAGATGGAGTTGTTGTTGATTCCCGAGGGATTGTTGGGATCGAAGCGATGGTGATGAAATCGTTCCGTGCGGTAATCGAAGTAGTCGAGTCCACCATTCTCCGTGCCGAGCCACAACCCTCGGTTTCCCTCGGGGAGCATGCTGCGGATGCGCTTGCTCGATGCGAGCAGCGGATCGCGCTGATCGATCGAGAATCGCGTCGCCACGCCGGTGACACGATCGAGCCGCGCCAGGCCGGCGTCGTACGACGAGATCCACATGGCGCCGGCGGAGTCCTCGTGGAAGCCGAAGACATCCCTGCCGGGCAACTTCGCAGGATTCCCGATATCGGTGGGCCAGGAGCGTGCGACGCCGCGCGAGGGATCGTACTCGAAGGCGCCGGCACCCTCCGTGCCCACCCACAGATGCCCGGCCCGATCTGCGTACAACTTCGCGATGGCGAGTCCCGCGAACGTCTCGGCGACGAATGGCGACGCCGTTCCGGTCGCGCGATCGAAGGCGAAGAGTCCGGCATTCGTGCCCACCAGCAACGTCTCCTCGAATTCAAAGATGGTGTTGACGACGAGTGGTGCGCTGGACCCGATTCGGAAGCTCGTGAACGCGTCCCGTCCCGCGTCGTATCGCGAGAGGCCCGCGGTCGTCCCGACCCAGAGCGTCTGCCCCCGGTCCTCGAACAGGGTGTTGACGCCATTGTCGCCAAGGCTGCTCGAGTCGTCGGCATGGTGCCGGTAGGCGACGAAGGAGTAGCCATCATACCGATTCAGTCCGCGCCGGCTCCCAAACCACATGAAGCCGCGGCTGTCCTGTTGAATCGCCGCGACTTGCGAGCTCAGGAGGCCATGGTCCGGCGTGAGTTGCCGGAACTGAAGCTCCTGCGCTCCTGCGCGCGCACCCATGAGAAGGAGGGTGCACGTGATCACGATCGCCAGGATACGGCCCAGGGACATGACGGAGAGTGTCGGCTCGCAACGCCAGAAACATCAACGGGCGGCTCCTCGACAGCCGCCCGCGCGGACTTGGGCGTCGGCCGGGAGGCTGGAGCGGGTCGCAGTGATTGCCTATCGCACTGCGGACACGGTCGGGCGGATGTGCGAGACGATCGTTGCCGTCACCTCGCTCGTCCGCGCGACTCGTCCGTTCGCCACAGTGAGATCCGGCGTAAGCGCGCCCGCTTCGATCGTCGCCTCCACCGCGCCCTCTACGGCCAGCGCTTCCGCCTCCAACCCCAGCGAGTGCCGCAGCAGCATCGCACAACTCAAGATGGTCCCGATGGGGTTCGCGCGCTCCTGGCCCACGATGTCCGGCGCCGAACCGTGGATCGGCTCGTATAGACCGCGCCGCAGTCCATTCGCGCCACCCTGTCCGAGCGACGCGGACGGCAGCAGGCCAATCGAGCCGGCGAGAACCGCCGCTTCGTCGGTGAGGATGTCGCCGAACATGTTCTCGGTGACCACCACGTCGAACGCGCGCGGCTGCTGCACCAGCTTCATCGCACAGGTGTCCACGAGCATGTGCTGCAGCTCCACATCGGGATACTCGTCGGCGACGACCCGCGTCACCACCCGCCGCCACAGCCTCGACGTCTCCAGCACATTCGCCTTGTCCACGGAGATCAGTCGTCCCGACCGGCTGCGCGCCAACGCCGCGGCCACGCGAACGATGCGCTCGACCTCAAACGTGGTGTAGCTGCAGACGTCAATCGCGCGCTGGCCGCCTTCGATGACCTCCAGCCGTTTCTCGCCGAAATAGATGCCGCCGGTGAGCTCGCGCACGAACACGAAGTCCACACCGGCCAGATGCTCCGGCTTGAACGGCGTCGCCGCGAGCACAGCCGGGCGACATCGCACGGGTCGCACGTTGGCAAACAGACCCAGCGCGCCACGAATTCCCAGAAGACCCTGTTCCGGACGCACCGTTGCGTAAGGAATGTCCCACTGCGGACCACCCACGGCGCCGAGCAGTACCGCGTCGGCGCGCTGGCACATCGCAATCGTGTCGTCGGGGAGCGGATTCCCCGTTGCATCGATGGCGCTGCCCCCGATCAGGCCCGACTCGAAGTCGAACCGGTGGCCGAACCGCTCGGCGACCACCTCGAGTACCGCACGCCCCGCCGCGCAGACCTCTGGTCCGATACCATCGCCCGGCAGCAGTGCGATCATGAGTGCGTCGCCTCGAATGCTGTGATGCGGTCCGTCGCCGCCAGCAGGAAGTCCATCTCGCCGATGCCTGCGAGCACACAGTGCTTCGCGAACGGCGCGATCGGGAACCTGAAGCCATCGCCGTCGGGCAATTGCACGGTCTGTGTCTCGAGATCCACCGCGAGCGATGCCATGTGCTGGGAGGACGCGATGTCCACGAGCCTCGCGAGCATGCGCTTGCTCACTTCGATGGGCAACAGGCCGTTGCCGAGCGCGTTGCCGCGGAAGATGTCGGCGAACTGAGAGCTCACCACGGCGTCGAAGCCGGCGCCCTGCAACGCCCACACGGCGTGCTCACGCGATGACCCGCATCCGAAGTTGTGCCCCGCGACGAGAATGCGCGCGTGCCTCGCGGCCGCTGTATTGAGCGGGAAGTGCGGAATCGCCGTGCCATCCGGCAGGTAGCGCCAATCATGAAATGCATGCTGGCCGAGGCCCGTGCGCTCAGTCGTGGTCAGGAACCGCGCCGGTATGATCTGGTCCGTATCGATGTTCTCACCGGGCAGCACCACGTAGTGCGACGTAAAGGGACGGAAGGGGGACGTGCCCATCAGTTGGCGAGCTCCATCGTGAACGAGCGCGGATCGGCGACCACGCCGGCGACCGCCGATGCTGCCGCGGTGAGTGGACTGGCGAGCAGCGTGCGGCCACCTGCACCCTGACGCCCCTCGAAATTGCGGTTGCTCGTGGACACGGCCACCTGCCCGGGCTTGAGCGAATCACCGTTCATCGCGATGCACATCGAGCAGCCGGACTCGCGCCACTCGGCGCCCGCCTGAAGGAAGATGCGGTCGAGCCCCTCTGCCTCCGCCTGCTGCTTGACCTGCTGCGACCCCGGCACGACGAGCATCCGCACACTCGGCGCAATGTGACGGCCGCGAAGGATCTGCGCGGCCGAGCGGAGGTCGGAGATCCGCGAGTTGGTGCAACTGCCGAGGAAGACGACGTCTACCGGCGTGCCGAGCATCGGTTGACCAGCGTTGAGCCCCATGTAGTGCAGCGCCTTGGTGAGACCATCGCGATCGCTGCCTTCGACACGCGTGACGGGATCCGGCACCGTCGACGTGATCGCCATCCCCATGGCCGGGTTGGTGCCGTACGTGATCATCGGCGCGAGCTCCGATGCGTCGATGCTTACACTCGTGTCGAATCGCGCGCCGTCGTCACTGCGCAGCAGTCGCCAACGTGAGACTGTCGCGTCCCATTGATTGCCCTTCGGCACCTGCGCCCTGCCGGCGAGATAGGCGAAGGTCGTATCGTCGGGCGCCACCATGCCGGCGCGTGCTCCCGCTTCGATGGACATGTTGCAGAGCGTCATGCGCTCGTCCATCGACAGCGCCTTCACCGCTTCGCCAGTGTATTCGATGACGTGGCCCGTTCCGCCGCCCACTCCGAGCTGAGCGATAATCGCGAGGATGAGGTCCTTCGCGCCGACGCCCTTTGCGAGACGACCGGTGACGTTCACCTCCATGGTCTTCGGCTTCGTCTGGAGGAGGCACTGCGTGGCGAGGACGTGGGCGACCTGCGACGTCCCGATCCCGAACGCGAGTGCGCCGAACGCACCGTGGGTACTCGTGTGGCTGTCGCCGCAGACGACGGTCATGCCGGGCTGCGTGAAGCCCTGCTCGGGCCCGATGACGTGGACGATACCCTGCCGGTCGTCGCCGAGCGCGTAGAGCGGCACGCCGAACTCTTCGCAGTTGCGTGCGAGGTGGTCGAGTTGCGCTCGGGCGTCGTCCGCGATGAGGGGCAGCGTCGCGAGTGAAGCACGGCGGCCATGCCGCGGCGTGGTGGGGGTCGAGTGGTCCATCGTCGCGATGGTTCGATCGGGACGACGCACGCGAAGCGACCGCGCCCGCAGGTCGTTGAACGCCTGCGCCGACGTCACCTCGTGGACGAGGTGGAGGTCCACGTAGAGCACGGCCGGTATGGAGGCGGTCGCGGCGCGCACCACGTGTGCGTCCCAGATCTTCTCGAACAGCGTGCGGGGCCTGGACGCGACGAGCATCATGCGCGTGCTCCTATCGCGGCGTGCGCACGCGGCGCACCGTCGTCGGCGAGGAGGAGCAGGAGATCGCGCTCGCCGATGTCCTTCTTGCGATCCGCCAGCTCCTTGAACCGCTGAAACACGAAGGTGAACGCGTCGTCACCCAATGAGTGCCCGAGCTCCTCGAGCCGCTGGCGAACGGCACGACGTCCCGAATGCTTGCCGAGTACGAGCAACATGCCCTCGTGGCCCACCAGCTCGGGCGAGATGATCTCGTAGGTCGACCGATGCTTCAGCATTCCGTCCTGATGAATGCCGGCTTCTTGTGCGAACGCGTTGGCGCCGACGATGGCCTTGTTCGCCGGTACGGCCATGCCGGAGCTGAGGGC
>JBBQDT010000214.1:0-6980 GCA_038319955.1 Gemmatimonadales bacterium
GAAGAGGATCTTGTCCCAGCTCCTGCCGCCGTCCTTGCTGCGGTAGATGCCGCGATCGGGAGTGGGCGCCCAGACGTTGCCCTGCGCCGCGACGTACACGAGGTCGGGGTTCGTCGGGTGTACCCGCACCTTCGAGATCTGGCGCGTGGCCGCGAGGCCCAGCGACGTCCACGTCTTGCCGGCGTCGGTGGACTTCCACACGCCGTCGCCATGGGAGACGTTGCCGCGCATGGGGTACTCACCGCCGCCGACGTACACGATGTCGGGGTTCGCCGCGTAGACGGCGACCGCACCGATGGTGCCGCCGAAGTACTTGTCGGTGACCGCTGCCCAGGACTGCCCTCCGTCGAGCGTCTTGAAGACGCCACCGCCGGTGGTGCCCATGTAGTACTCGTTGGGCCGCGCGGCCGAACCGGCAACAGCGACGGAACGTCCACCGCGGAAGGGGCCGACTTCGCGCCACTTGAGTGTGTTGAGGGCCGCCGTGTCGAGCGGCACGCCGCGCACCTGAGCGCCGTCAAGCGGAATGCTTGGACGCGTGTCGTTGGCGGGCACGGGGGTCATTCGCTGGCCACTCACGTGGGCGAACGGCGAGGCGAGCGCGCCAATCAGCGTGGCGCGAATCAGGATGCTATGCAAGGCAGTCTACTCCGGATTTGGCGTTCAGCCTCCGAAGTAGTCGTCGCCGCCGACGCCGCGCAAGGGCAAGGGCGTCACGGACGGCTCCGCCAATGGAGCCAGTGCGCCCATCGTAGCGAGATTTTTGTTAAATCCCCGTGCTGTCTGGCCGTGTGGTCATGCTCTGGCCATCCGGCTCACAGACCTCCGTGCCGTCCGCGCGCGTGGCGATGTGATAGCCGGACCGGCACTCGATGAGAATGGCCGAGCGCGTACCTGCGCGCATCGTCTTGGGTGCAGTGGTCGAGTCGGCACACCCGGCGACCGCGATGGTGGCACTAGCGGCGAGAAGCAGACGAAGACGCATGCGACGACCCTCAATGGTGACTCGAACGAACCGGCACAGATCGACTTGTTTCGCCGCCGCAGTGGCCAGCGCGTACGTGCGATGAATGCCAAACGTGTGCCAATCGCATTTTGCTGTCAGTGAGGAAGCTCACGACAAATGCGAGCTCATCATTTTTCTGACGGCAATGCCTGCAATTGCTCGTCGATGAGGCGAAGCTCGCGCGGCAGCCCTGCTGTCACCGCGACGTCGCGGGCATGCATCAGACAAACCCGCGCCGCACTGCTTTCGTCACGACTGGCCGCCAGCGTCGCCAGTTCGATGAGGCAGCGCACACGCGCGTTCGGAATAGACGCGATGGTGAACTGTCCATACGCCGTAGTGATTCGCTCCTCCGCCTCGCTCACCCGCCCGAGCGCTCCCAGCGCGATGCCGAGGTTGAGCAGTGCTGCCGCGTGCATCTCGAGGTCTCCCGTGTGCCGCGCCGCCGAGACGGCAGCCTCGAGCGTCGCCCGCGCAACGTCGGGAAAGCCACGGTCTGACTGCAACCGCCCGATGTTGAGCAGCGACACCGCCTCGCCACGCGCGTCGCCCGCGGCGCGGTACGCCTCACGCGACCGCGCGAACAGCCGCTCACCCTCGTCAAAATTCCGATCCTCGGCAGCCAATCCACCGAGATTCTGGAGCGCCTTTCCTCGTGTCGCAGGGTCGATCGCGAGATCGAGCGTGCGAGTGAACAGCGTTCGCGCCTGGTCGAAGTCACCACGGTTGTACCACACGGCGCCCTCGATATTGAGCGCATCCGCCTCCGTATCCACCATTCCGTGCTCCCGGGACAGCTCAGCGCTCTTTCGCGCGGCTTTCAGCGCCTCGTCCCACGAGGAATGCAGCCGGTGCAGGTTCGCCAGCCTCCACCAGGCTTCGGCTGCGGCGGCCGGATTCTGTTCGACCTGCCGTGTGACCGACTCGAAGCACTCGCGCGCGCGTGCGACGACTCCCCCGCGCTCGTACCGGACGCCATCGGCGAGGAGGGCTGCAATCGAATCCGTGCCGCGAGATTGCGTATCGTGCATAGGGCGGATGAATGTGTTCACGGGCTCGGATCGTCAAGCGTGCGAGACGACAATTATACTGTTGCCGCGCCAGTCGTTACGCGGCGAGCTCGACGACGCCGTTTCAACTCTCGCGCCGCGACGCCACGATGATATCGGATAAGGGCGCCACGGTGACAGACGACCCAGCACCGCGCCCGAGCCACCAACTACCGCACCGCGTAGTTGGAATACACACAGCCGCCGTCGATCGCCCTGCTCTCCCTGAGCTCGAGGTGAATGCGCTTGCCGGCGTTGCGGAAGAGCGGAATACCCGCGCCGAGGAGCACGGGGTGGACGTTGAGTCCCACTTCGTCGATGACGCCGGACTCGAACAGCGACTGTGCGAGCTCGCCGCCACCCATGACGCAGATGCCCTTTCCTTCCGTGCGCTTGAGGTCCCGCACGAACGCGCCAGGATCGGAGGAGATGAGCGCCACGCCGGCTTGTTCTATGGCGGTGAGCGTGCGAGAGAAGACGTACGTCGTGATCCTCTCGTCGCCGCGTTTTCCGGGGGCCTTCTTCGCTGTCTTCGACGCACCGGCTTGCATGGCCACCGTGACGTCCCACGTCTTGCGGCCCATCACCATCAGGTCCACCGACTTCCAGTACGCGCCGATGATGTCCTGTGCGTCCTGGCTGAAGTGGAGCCAGTCGATCGACCCGTCCTCACCAGCGATGAAGCCATCGAGACTGCAAGCGGCGCCGTAGCGCACGATTCGCATGCTCACCTCCGGGTGGATATACTATACCGACATATAGATTCAATCCTATATCCTCATTTAGAAACGTCAAGTCTGTGAGTCCCCGTCCCCGCAAGGTGAGTGACGACGAAGTCTTCGCTGCGACGTTCCGCGCGATGAGCCGCCTCGGGCCCGGCGAGCTCACGCTCGCTGAGATCGCGGCGGAGGCGGGCGTGACAGCCGGCGCCCTGTCGCAACGATTCGGCTCGAAGCGACAGTTGCTCCTCCACCTCGCCGAGGGCGCCGCGGCCTCCGCGGGCGAGTTCATTCGGGAGTTGGGCGCAGCGCACCGGTCGCCATTGGCGGCCATTCGGGAATATGCCGAGTGCCTGGCGCATCTCGCCGCGTCGCCCGCCGCGCTGGCGCGCAACCTCGCCTACCTCCAGATCGACCTGTCGGACCCCGACTTTCGCAGGCATCTCGCAGTACAGGCGCGCGCGACGCGCGACGGCATCGAAGCGCTCCTTGCCGCAGCGGTGGCCTCGGGCGAATTGTCGCGTGGTACGGACGTGCATGCGCTCGCGCGAATCATCGACGTCGCATTGAGTGGATCGCTGACGACGTACGCCACGTACCACGACGGAACGGCGGTGAAGTGGTTGCGCGACAACTGCGATCTCGTACTGGCCCCCTACCTGAAAAGGAAGCGCAGCTGATGGCGCTCACGAGTCCGGCGCAGCGCATCCTCTTCGTGCACGACGCCGCGCAACTCGGCGACACCGAGCGAACGCTGCTCGACATCGCGGTGGCACAGCGGCACCGCGGCGCTGTTGCACTGTTCCACGACGGACCCTTTGCCGCCGCGCTGGTGACGCACAATATCGCGGTGCTGCCGATCGAGGTGGGTCGTGCGGTGCGATACGCATTGAAGACCGGGCACGGTGCCGCGCTTTGTGCGGCACGTGTGGCGTTCTCGCTGCGGGGCATTGCTCGGTCCTATGGCGTACTGTACTCGAATTCGCCGGCGGCGTTTCTTGCCAGTGTGGCTGCGGCGTTCCTCGCGCGGCGGCCGCTGGTGTGGCACCTTCGCGAGCTGCTCGAGGCGCCGCGATTCACGGCACTTCACGTGCGCGTGCTCGTGGGCTGCGCGAACACGCGTGCGGTGCGTGTCGTTGCCAGCTCGCACGCCGTGGCCGACAGGTTCGTTGCGGCGGGTGGGAAGCGAACGCTGGTGCACGTCATTCACGATGGCGTGGACACCACACCTTTCGACAGCATCGATGCGGCGGCGCGCAGTGACGTGCGTCGGTTGCTCGACGTCAGCGACCTCGCCTTTGTCGTGGGATGCTTCGGTGCCCAGTCAGGCGCTGAACGACGCATGCTGGAGGAGGCACTGGAGCAGTTGTCGGATGTGCACGCATTCGCCTTCGACGGCGACGTGAAGAATCAGGCCGACCTGCCCCGCCTCATTGCGGCGTGTGACGTCGTGGTGCAATCCGGCGAATCGTTCGCGACATCGGCGCGCATGATGATGAAGGTGCTGTTGTCACGGCGACCCCTCATCACCGTCAACGGGCCCGGCATGTCCGAGCTGGTGGAGCATGGCGTCACGGGCATTGTGGTGGCACCTGGCGACTCGGCGGCCCTCGCCGCCGCAATCACACAATTGCGCGATGAGCCGGTGCGCGGTGATGAGCTTGCCTTTGCCGGCGCCGCCGATGCGCGGCGTCGCTTCAGCAGCGAGACGATGAGCGCGAATATCAGTCGAGTGGTGGATGAGGTGCTGGCGCCGACACTGGCGAGTCGTGCATGAGCATCGCGTACGAGCTGGCGCGGTGCGTCGCGTGCGGCGCCGCCGACGCGCGAGAGATGGCAACCGGAGACGACGTGCGCACTGAGGTAGAGTTGCTCTGGGAGCATCATTCCACACGATTGCGTCCCGACATGCGCGCTGGAGACAATCCGATGTCGCCGTGATTCGAGCGGTACGCGCGAACTCGCGACAGGGCGTGACTCTAGTCGCCCCGCGCGACGGCGGCGGATTCGTCGGAGAGCAGCCGCTTGCGCCCCTTGCCGTGCACCACGCCGAGCCAGGCCTGCAACGGGCCGATGAGCGCGTAGGTCATCCCCGCAAACGGTGGAAGGCCGA
The DNA here is from genome assembly GCA_038319955.1 of Gemmatimonadales bacterium. Taxonomy (GTDB): domain Bacteria; phylum Gemmatimonadota; class Gemmatimonadetes; order Gemmatimonadales; family Gemmatimonadaceae; genus AG11. The sequence goes on from JBBQDT010000214.1 coordinate 4,888, forward strand.
GGAACGCCAGCACGAACGCGACGCTGCCGATGCCGATCATCACGACGTTCTCCTGCACCACGCCGCGTGTCTCGTAGATCTCCATGGGCGTCAGCTCCAGCGCGTTCCGCAGCCGGTAGGCGTGCAGGTACATGAGCGCGAAGATGAGGTAGAGCGCGACGAACCCCGCGCTGTAGATCATCATGAGCGGCCGCCAGTCGGCGTGCTGCATCGCCTGGATGGCGTTTCCCGCGGCGTCCACCTCCTGATAGCCCGTGACGGCGTTGGTGAGCAGCGTCGTGAGAAATTTCAGCGGGTAGACGTAGAACGCCACGACGAACAACAGCACGGCGTTGAGCAGGAATGACACCCGGTCGTCCAGCGCGTAGCGCCGGAAGTAGATGTACTGCGCATGCCAGATCATCAGCAGCAACAGGAAGCAGATGCCGAAGCTCCCGAAGCCGTGCATCAGCTTCATGAGGTCGTCGAACCGTTTTGGCGCCTCGAGTGAGACGACGAGGAGTGTCACGGCGAAGCCGAAGACCGCGTCGCTCAGGCCCTCGATGCGCGACACCTCGCGCCCCCGCCAGCGAAAGCCGTGGTCGCGACGTTCGAGGATCTGGTGCAGCGTGTCGTGACTCTGTCGGAACATGGTACCCGGGTGGCAGTCGATGCGGGATTGATCGTCTCGCCCTAAGTTGTGGCGTTCGTCGGCCTCGCACCATCCGTCCGGTTCCTGAATGGAAACTTCCGAGCTGTCGCAGGGTTCGCGCGCGAACTACGGCATCGATGCGCCGAACATCATCCGTACGATGGTGCTGCTGGCGATGACGCTGATCGGCACGGGGCTGCTGCTTCGGGCGATATCACGCGCCGGTTCGGGTACCACGCGGCTTGGCGTCACGCTGCTGTGGCCAGGCGCGTCGTTCGCGGGCACCGCGCTGCTGATGCTCGCGAGCAGCCGATACGGCAAGCTGCGCGCGCGCGATCGGCTGCTCTCCCGTCTGGCTTTGCGCGGCGACGAAGCGGTGCTCGACGTCGGCTGCGGGCATGGCCTGATGCTGATCGGCGCCGCGAAGCGACTCACCACCGGCAGCGCGATCGGCATCGACCTGTGGTCGCAGGCGGATCAGCACGCAAACAGCGCGGCGGCGACCATCGCCAATGCGGCAGCAGAAGGCGTGGGCGATCGCGTGACGGTTCGCGACGGCGACATGCGGCAGCTTCCGCTCGAGGACGCGAGCATCGACGTCGTGGTCTCGAGCCTCGCAATTCACAATGTGGCGACCGCGGCGGACCGCGCCTCATCCATTCGCGAGATTGCACGCGTGGTACGTCCAGGCGGACGCGTGGGCATCCTCGACATCGCGCACGTTGGCGCCTACGCGAGCGAGTTACGGAAGGCAGGGTTTGTCGTGGAGCACAACGGCATCACGCCATGGATCTTTCCGCCGACGCGCGAGCTGGTCGCGCGCCGGCCCCTGTAGCTAGCTGGTACTCACGTCGACTTGATGAAGGCGCAACCGACGTCCTGCGCCCGCAGCGTGGCGTAGATGCCCGACGGCTGGAGCAACACACCGGGCACGATGTTGGCGCGAATCTCGGCGCGCACCTCTTCCGCGTCGCGGTTGAACTTCTGCGCCATCTGTCCGGCGTAACGCATCGCGGCCTTGTTGCAGACCAGCAGCACGGCGCCGCTCGCGAGCAGCCCTTCGAGCGATGCTTCGGGTGAGACGAGCGCATTCTTGTCGTCCTTGGCGATATGGAGGAACGGGTTGCGAACCGCGTCCTTTCCCGTGCTCGGATCCTTCAGCTTCGTCCGCTCGCCGATTCCGTACTTCTCCCACAACGTGTCGTTCATGGCCATGACGGTGCCGAAGTGGCGCATCACGACCACCGGTACGACATCATCACCGCCGGCGCCGAGCTGTTCGCGGTAGCCCTGCATGAAGAACGTGGCGTGCGAGAGCGCCAGTCCGTCGTCGATGGCCGGCGAGTCGAACACGGCCTTGTACTTCGCCGCGGCCACGCGCCGCGTCCAACTGTCGTCGAAACGCGCGGTGCGCCCCCCCCCCGTAGACCGCCCCGGCGGGGGGCCGGCCGCCGCGAGGGGT
>JBBQDT010000215.1:0-6976 GCA_038319955.1 Gemmatimonadales bacterium
GTGATGAGCAGGTCGGAGATGTTGCGCTGGAAGCCCGTGACCTCGAGGTTCGCGCGACTGCCGAAGAGCGCGGCATCGACACCGCCCTCCACTTCCCGCTGTCGTTCCGGGCGGATGTCGTCGGCCGCGCGCGTGGTGCCCACGCGGAAGGCGCCCAGACCGCCGATGCTCGAGAGGTCGAGGCCCGTGAACTTCTGGCCGTACAGCGGCTGGTTGCCCGTCTCACCATACGCGGCGCGCAGCTTGACCTCGTCCACGAGGCCCGGCTTCAGGCTCGTGAGACGATACGACGCCGATGCCTTCGGAAAGACGAAGAACTTCTTCGTGTCGCCATTGTTGCTGCTGCGGTCGGCGCGCGCGCCAACGGTCAAGAGCAGCTTTTCGTTCCAGAGCATTTCCGTCTGTGCGAACAGTCCGAAATCATTCACCTCGAGCCGGCTCTCGTCGACGTCGCGGATCGTTCCGGCCGTGACGACCTCGAGGCCACCGAGCAGGTTCTGTCCCGAGGTGCGCGTCTGGCCGAACGCCCTCCGTTCGTACTGCGTGCCGATCTGCGACGTGATGCCGATGCTCGAGCGCGGCGTCCACGTGTGCACCGCGTTGAGGTTCAGGTTGCTCTGCGTATTGTCGGCATACGAAGCCGCTGCCGTGCCGGGCAGACCATCGAGCGGCTCGAACTGCAGGGCTGGCGGGGAGAAGATGATGTTCTTCTGGTTGAGGACGTCCGCTCCTCCGTAGGTGATCAGCTGCAGCTTCTGCGTCGCGTTGCTCCACGCATCGAGCGTGAGGCGCGCCGTGCTGATGCTCCGCCACACCGACTCGGCGTTCTTGAACAGGTCCACCGTCTGGAGCGGATTCGAGTTGTAGAGCGGATTGACCGGAAAGGAGCCGTCGGGCTTGCGTCGAATGTCCAGGAAGCTCGGGACCTTCGTGAGCGTGTACGCGATGGAGTTGCCGGCGTTGTCGTTGCCGAAGAGCCCGCGGTCGTTGCTCGAGCGCAAAGCCTGCGTCCCGACCTGCATGGTCAGCCGCGAGCCGAGGCGTTGGTCGAGATTGACGCGCAGCCCCGACTTGTTGGCGAACGTGTTGCGCACGATGCCCGACTCCTGCCGCATCAGCGCCGAGGCGAAGTACTTCGTGTTCTCCGTGCCGCCGCTGACGCCGAGCGACGTCTCGGAATTTACTGGATGCTCGCCGTACGTCACGTCCTCGTAGTCGATGAAGACGTTGGGATCGTAGTATTGCGCTGCGGTCGGTCCCAGGGCCGCCGTTGCATCGGCGAGACTGGTGAACTTGCGCGAGCCGTTCTTGTACGCGAGCCGCGAGGTACCGACGTTCTGCTGCAGCGAAAACTTCGGTGCCCCGGGATCACCCCGCTTGGTCGTGATGATGATCACGCCGCCCGACGCCTTCGATCCGTAGATGGCCGAGGCGGCGGATCCTTTGAGCACTTCGATGTTCTGGATGTCGTTGGGATTCAGGTCGGCAATGCGGTTGTCCGGATTCTCCTGCGTCACCGCCGAGATCGCGGATCCCGCCGCACGCGTCACCTTGTTCGTGCCGGAGCCGATCCCGACGTCACTGACGATCACGCCGTCCACCACATACAGTGGCTGCGCCGACCCGAGGATCGACGAGATGCCACGAATGCGAATCCGGTTGCCGCCCCCTGGCGCGCCCGTGGACTGCGAAATCTGCGCGCCGGCGATCTTGCCCTGAAACGCATTCTCGATCGACTGCGCCGTGACCTTCGTCATCTCCTCGGCGCTCACGCTGGCCACCGACGTCGCGAGGTTCCGGCGAGAGATGCCGCTCGCCTGGCCGGTGATCACGATCTGGTCGAGCTTGAGGACGTCGGCGCGCAGCACGATCTCCACGGTCGTTACCGTCGCAGCGACCGCGACGTCCGTCTGCGGATGCCCGATGCGGCGGACCGAGAGGACAACCGGTCCGCTCGGCACCTGGAGTGTGAAGGTTCCGTTTTCGCGCGACGTCGTGCCCGTCGCCGTGCCCTTCACCATGATCTGCGCCGACGACAGCGGGGCGCGCGTGCCTTCTTGTACCACCGTGCCGGTAATCGTTCGACTCTGTGCTTCAATGCGCGCCGAGACCAACAGCAGCAGCGCACATGCCCACCAGCGGGATCGCTTCACAGGTAATGCTCCAGGCTAGGGTTACCGCGCTTCAGTAGTTCCACCACGGCGTCGTCGTGCCGGCAGGCATGTGTCGCAGGCCGAATTGCCCCATCTCCCTGAGGCGCTCGCCGTTGGTGACAGGCCCCGACCAGCAGTGCCCCTTCTGGTCGCCGTACATGAACTCCCCTTCGTAATGCGGGCTGTCGGTGGTCTTCATCCACGACTCCAGCTCACGCGTGGCGCGGTCGAGGAAATAGTTGTCCGCGTTGCCGACGTACACATGCAGCTTGTCCACCAGCTTTGGACCCACGGAAGCCCAGTTTCGTTGGAGGTAGTAAAGAATGTCGTAGTTCTCCTTCCAGTACTGCACGACCGAATGGTCGATGACCCCGGTGCGCTTGTCGAACGCCGGCTTGAAGTAGCCATCGGCGCCGATGGGTCCGAACACCGCCGACCAGATGTCGATCTGTCCCGTGCCACTGCGACCCTTCGTGCCGTTGACGAGCTCCATCCAGTTGCGCTGTTGTGAGGTCTGGCGAATCTCCCCGTTGATCTCGCGCGAGTTGATCGTCGGTGTACGATGCCAGTCGCCGATCGCCTTGAAGAACGCGTTGTCGTCCTTGTAGAAGTTCACCCCTTCTACATCACTGAACGTCACAGGGTCGGGACAATACGCCCATGTGCCGCCGAAGTACTCCGGATGCCATACCTGGAGCGCGAGCGCCTCCCAGCCACCGGTGGACCCGCCTGACAGCCAACGCGCCCACGGTTGTTCGATCGTGCGATAGCGCTTCTCGATCTCCGGAATGAGCTCCTGCATGATGGCATCGCCATACGGCCCGCCGTTCACGGAGTTCACCGCGTATGAATCATCGTAGTACGGTGTCGGATGCTGGAACGTTGCCACGATCACGCGCGGAAAGTCGGGCCGGCTCCACGCTCGGCGGAACGTGCTGTCGTTGTCGAAGTTGTATGGCGAGGCGATGGAGAAGTGCCCCTGTACGTAGTTGACCGGATAGCGCGTCGTTGCTCGCGCGTAGTCGGCGGGCAACAGGATCGTCGCGCCCAGATAGATCGGGCGCCCCCAGAACTTGCTGAGCGATGGACTCTGGAACTTGATCCGCTGCACGAACTCGTTGTCGGCCGGCACCACGATCGGTGGAATCTTCTGGTCGGCCACGAGCGCCACCACCTGCTTCGACAGTGGATCGATGCGGATCTTCTTCGGCGTGCTGTAGAGATTCCCCGGCGACCGCGCCCACTGCTGGCCTTCCCACTGGTCGTCGTGCATCCAGACGACATGGCCATCGGCACGCTTGAACTCCGAGTAGACGTTCACCACCGACTGCACCCAGTACTCGCCCGCGGGAATGTCGGCCAGGTCCGTGACCGGCGTGCCGAGATCGGTGCCGTCGATGACGGCGACCTGCCCTGCGCGCAACGCGTCGACATCACGCCCGAACAGCGGCGCACCCACGCGTCCCACCTGCAGTCGTGGCTCGCGATCATTGCCCTTCGCGAGCATGACGTACACGCGGCCAGTCGTTGGCTCGCTGCGCACGCGCGCTGGCACGGTGATCTCGAACTTGAGTCGCGCTCGGCCCGATGGGCCGGGTGTGATTGCCGACGTCTGCGCCGCGGACGCCATTGGCAGCAGCAGGCCGATGCCGGAGAGCCAGCGTCTCATGGCAGCACCGGCAGCACGAGGTGGGACGCCTTCGCGCTGGAGCGGAACACCGTCATCGTCGCGGCGCGAAACGCGCTCGTATCGGCGGTGTTGATGTTCGGCACGAAGGTTTGTGGATTGCGATCGATGAGCGGGAACCACGTGCTCTGTACATGTACCATCAGCCGATGTCCCTTCTTGAAGGTGTGAAATACGTCGTGCAGCGTGTACGTCACCGAATCGGGCTTGCCCGGCGTCAGCGGAATCGGAGTCTCGAGTGACCGACGCCACCGCGCGCGATAGACATCGCCTTTGACCAGTTGCTGGAAGCCGTCCATCGGCCCGCCACCGCCGCGGCCGGCCATCGGCATGTCGGGCCACACATCCACCACCTTCACGATGAAGTCGGCATCCGTGCCGGTCGTCGCGACCTGCAGGTTGACGCCGATTGGTCCGGCCAGCGTGAGGTCCTGTTCGAGAACCGGCGTCTGGTACACGAGGACATCGGGACGGCGGCTCGCGAACCGCTGGTCTTCGATCGGATAGAGCTGGTAGTAGCCGAACGACAGCTGCGATGTGTAGGGCACGGGCTTCGCCGGATCGCTGACGTAGCTGTCGCGCGCGTTGGCGGCCGTCGGCCTGGCAAACGCGAGCGACCCATTCTCCCGCAGGTAGAGCGGCGTCTGTACCGCCGACTTGGGCGGCCATGCGTCGAACGTCCGCCACTGGTTCGCGCCAGTCTGGAACACCGCGACCTTCGGTAACGCTGCCCCACAGCGGTCCTTCAGCGCACACGAGAAGAACGGGAAGCCGATGCTGTCGCGAAAGAAGGTGCCGGTCCTGCTGCCGAACTTGAGCACGCCCAGCGTGTCATTCTCCCCGCGATTCCATGCGCCATGCGTCCACGGGCCCATGACGAACGTCCGCTTGGTGGACGCGCTCATCTCCTCGAGCGACTGATTCAGCCGCAGCGGGCCGTAGGGATCCTCACCGTCATACCACCCGCCGACGGTAAGCACCGCCGGCGTGATGTTCTTGATGTGCTTCCAGATGCCCCGCTTCTGCCAGTACGCATCGTAATTCGGATGCGCCATGATCGAATCCCAGAACGCGACCCTGCCGCCAAGCTGCCCCTGCGAGAGGGTCTTCGTGGGGCCGGCGCGCAGGAAGAAGTTGTAGCCGTCACTCGTGGCGAACGTCGGTCGCGCCGGATAGCTGATCACGGGGCCCGAGCGCGGCTGGTCGAACGAGCTGAGGAAGTTGAAGGTCTGCGCGAGCGTCAGTGCGCCGTTGTGATGACGATCGTCGCCGAGATACCAGTCGATCATTGGCGCCGACGGATACGCGGCCTTGTGCGCCGGATGTGCATCAGGCAACCCCGCCGCGACAAAGAAGCCCGGCGCCGAATTTCCCCATGTGCCGACACGGCCATTGTTTCCGGCCACGTTCTTCACCAGCCAGTCGATCGTGTCGTACGTATCGGTGGATTCATCCACGTCCTTCGCGCCGTGCTTCTGCACGATGTGTGGCGTCATGAACGCGTAGTACCCCTCGCTCATGTACCGGCCTCGGACATCCTGGTTCACGAAGATGTAGCCGTCGTCCTGAAACGCCCTCCACGGCCCGAGTGCCGCTGGGTATGCGTCGGCGCCATAGGGTGCGACGCCGTATGGAGTGCGCATGAGCATGATCGGATAGCGCGTGCTCATGTCGCGCGGTGTATAGATGGCCGTGAAGAGCTGCGTGCCGTCGCGCATCCGGACGGAGACTTCCCTCTTGACGTAGCGCGCTCGCACGTCGGCCGTGCCGGCTGGAGCCTGTGCTGCGAGTGGCGACGCAACTGCGACGATGGCGAGCAGCAGCGTGCGCGTGATGGCGCACGAGAAACGAGTGCTCATGAACTCCTCGGTGGGTGGGCTACGCTGCACGCGGGATCAGCTTCGGACAGCGACGACGGCGATCACCCCTCGCTACCCCCGGTGTGCTCGTCCACGGCGATCGCCGACGCGTACATGAAGTCGCGATTCATCGGCTCGAAGAAGTCGATGCTGATGCCCTTCGGACACGCTTCCTGACATTCACCGAACAGCGAGCATCCGCCGAAGCTTTCCAGATCCATCTGCGCGACCATCTTCAGCGCGCGCCGATACCGCTCCGGCTGACCCTGCGGCAAGAGCCCGAGGTGCGCGATCTTGGCACTCGTGAACAACGATGCCGATGCGTTCGGGCACGCGGCGACGCAGGCCCCGCACCCGATGCACGCGGCGGCATCCATCGCCAAATCAGCGTCGGCTTTCCGGATGGGAATGGTGTTGGCGTCCTCCGCGCCGCCGGTCGAGACGCTGACGTACCCGCCCGCCTGGATGATCCGGTCGAACGCACTGCGGTCGACGACGAGATCCTTGATCACGGGGAACGCCGTCGCGCGCCACGGCTCGATCACGATCGTATCGCCGTCGCTGAAGCTGCGCATGTGCAGTTGGCAAGTGGCCGTGCCCTTCATCGGCCCATGCGCCACGCCGTTGATCATCACACCACACGAGCCGCAGATCCCTTCGCGGCAATCGTGGTCGAAGGCGATGGGCACCTCGCCGCGCGACAGCAACCCCTCGTTCACGACGTCGAGCATCTCGAGGAACGACATGTCGGGACTCACGTCCGTCGCCGTGTACTCGACGAGTGTGCCGCTCGCCCGTGGACCCGCCTGACGCCAGACCTGCAGCGTCACGGTCATCGCTCCGCCCAGTCCGGTCACTTGTAGCTCCGCTGCGACAGCTTGATGTTCTCGAAGATCAGACGCTCCTTGTTCAGGATGGGCGGCTTCCCCACCCCACCGTACTCCCACGCCGCGACGTACGCGAACTCGTCGTCGTTGCGGAGCGCTTCACCATCCGGCGTCTGGTGCTCTGTGCGGAAATGTCCACCGCACGATTCCTCGCGATTCAGCGCATCGCGGCACATCAACTCGCCAAGCTCGAGGAAATCGGCCACGCGCCCCGCATGCTCGAGTGTCTGGTTGAGCTCAGTCCCGCTGCCCGGAATCATGACGTCACGCCAGAATTCGTCGCGAAGCTTCGGAATGAGCTCGAGCGCCTTCGTCAGGCCAGCCGCGTCGCGCGCCATCCCGCAATGCTCCCACATGATGAGGCCGAGCTCCCGGTGGAACGACGCGACA
>JBBQDT010000216.1:0-6968 GCA_038319955.1 Gemmatimonadales bacterium
GTGCTCGTCGGTGATCGTGCGGCCGTTGATCGTCAAGCTGCCCCCGTACACGGGCATGACATCCGTCTCACGCGCCTTGTTCCCTTCGAGCAGCACGGCAGCGATGAACGGCTTGAGCGTGGAGCCCGGCTCATACGGTTCTGTGAGCGCCGTGCTTGCCGTGTTGCGCGGGTCTGACCGGTGACTCGCCATGGCGAGCACCTCACCATCAGTTGGGTCCATGACGACGACGTCTCCCCCCTCCGCGCCCATCTTGTCCACGGCGTCGGCAAGCGCGCGCTCGGCGATCTCCTGCAGCTCCTGGTTGATCGTCAGGACGACGCTGTTGCCCTGCACCGGAGGCGTCGGCGGTGCCTCCGGCGACTCGAAGCGCCGGCCGCGCGCGTCCTTCATCACCGTGGCCGTGCCCGGCGTTCCCTTGAGCAGCGAATCGAGGGCGAGCTCGATACCGTCCACCGCCTTGCCGTCCGCATCCACTCGGCCGATCAGCCGCCGGGTGCCCTGCGAGAACGAATACGCACGCTCGATGATCGGCGTGGTGTACACCCCTCGCATCGCAATCACCTGCGCCATGTCGTTGGCGAGATAGCGGCCCGGCAGCGACACCCACTTGCGTGCGCCGTCGGTGGCGCGCGCCACCCACTCGTGCGGGATCTTCGCTCGCTGGAGCGCGATGCGCAGCTTGCCGAGGTCGCGCACCTCGGGTGGTGCGATGTCGAGCTTCACCGTCTCGCGGCTCTGGGCGAGCGTCTCACCGCGAGAGTCGAAAATGGTGCCACGCGGCGCGGGGATGGTACGCTCGGTGCTCTGCTGGTGCTGGCCCATGGCCGTGAGGCGCTTCCCTTCCCACAGCTGCACCTTCGCCGTCTTCACGAGCAGCGCGATGACGAAGATGGCCAGCCCGAGATGGATGATCCCGACGCGGCTAGGGCGTGTCATGCGCGGCACGCGGAAGATTGAAGACCTGGCTCGCCGCCGGCACCTGCATCTGCAGGCGCTGCTCGGCGATGGGCTGGAGATGCGCGCGACTCGTCGCCGAGCGAATGTCGCTCTCGAGTCGCAGACGCTCGGCAACCAGCGCCGCGCGTCGCGCATCGAGGTCGCGCACGTCGCGCTGGCCCTTGATGCCGAAGGAGCGACGCGTGATCACCGCGCCGCTGATGACGAGAAAGGCGAGCAGGAGCAGCGCAAGCCTGCCGCGTCCACTGCCGGCTACCTTGCGCGTTGCCATGCGCGAAGCCGGGCGCTGCGAGCGCGTGGGTTGTGCGCGGTTTCGTCTGGTGACGCGGTGATCGCGCGCTTCGTGATCACGGTGCCCATCGAGCGGCCACCACCGCAGGTGCACATCGGGTGCTTGGGCGGACAGATGCAGTCCTCGCTCCACGCGCGAAAGGCGTGCTTCACGAGGCGGTCCTCGCCCGAGTGATACGCGATGACGGCGAGTATGCCGCCCGGCGCGAGACGGTCGCGCAGGTCCGGCAGCGCGCGTGCGATCCCCGAAAGCTCTTCGTTGACGGCAATGCGCACGGCCTGAAAGAGTCGCGCGAATTCCGGCGCTCCGCTGCGCGCGCCGAGCGTGGCGCGGATGGCGCCGACGAAATCATCGCTCATGGCGAACGGAATCGTCTCGCGGCGACGCACGACCTCACGCGCCAGCCGGCCCGCGCGTGGCTCGTCGCCGTAATCGCGGAAGACGCGGAACAGCTCGTCCTCGTCCGCATCGTTGAGCACACCCGCTGCCGTACGCGGCGCATCGGTGCCCATTCGCATGTCGAGCGGCGCGCCCTCACGAAAGGAGAAGCCGCGCGATGCGTCGTCGATCTGGTGGGATGAGATGCCAAGGTCGAGCAGGATACCGGTAAAGCGAAGATCCGAAAGTGCGGTGATGCGAGCGAGATCGGCGTAGTTGCCCTGATACGCCGTGAACCGCGCTGACGACAAGTGCGCGAATCGGGCCGACGCTGCCGCCAGTGCCTCGGAATCGCGGTCGATGCCGATCACGCGCGCCACGCCGGCGTCGAGCAGTGCCGCCGAGTGACCGCCGCCGCCCAGCGTGCCATCGAGGACGAGCGGCCCACCACTCAGCAACTCGATCACGTCGCCGACGAGTGCTGGAGCATGATAGTCAGTGTCCCACGGATGCTGCGTCATGGCGCTTCGAGGCGGAGGGACGTCACGTGCCATAGATTCCCCCCGCAATGCCACCCCGCAAGCACCTCACCTTCGTCGTCCACGGCGCCCGCGCCGATCGCGCCGACCTTCGACAGACCGTGTCGTGGGTGCGCGAGCGCGGCCACGCGGTTCACGTGCGCGTGACGTGGGGCGCGGGCGACGCCGCATCGCACGCGGCGCAGGCGGCCGACAGGGGCACCGACGTCGTCATCGCCTGCGGCGGTGACGGCACTCTCAACGAAGTCGTCAACGGCCTCGACGGACGCGACGTGCCGCTCGGCGTCATCCCGCTGGGGACGGCCAACGACTTCGCGCGGCAGACGGGAATTCCGGAGGAGGCTGATCATGCCATGGATGTTATCCTGCGCCGCAAGCCCGTGCGCATCGATACCGCGTCCATGAATGGCCGGCGCTTCCTGAACGTCTCCACAGGTGGCGTCGGCGCCGAGGCGACCCAGGAGACGCCGGCTGACGCAAAGGCGTCGCTGGGGCCGCTGGCCTACGCGATCACCGCGGTGCGGAAGTTCGCCGAGAACCAGAATCGCCATGCGTCCTTCACGAGCGACGGCTTCGGCCTCGACGTGGACTTCCTGGCCTTCGCCGTCGGCAGCGCGCGGGTAACCGGCGGCGGCACCATCATGACCCCGGACGCCAGCGTCACCGACGGCCTGCTCGACCTCTGCGTCATCGAGACGATGTCGCGGGGCGCGTTCGCGCGGCTGTCGCTCGCGGTGAAGAAGGGCGAGCACGTTGGACTGCCGGGAGTGCACTACGCGCAGCTGCCCTGGTTGAAGGTGGTGGGCAGCGAGCCGCTCAGCGTGAACCTGGACGGCGAGGGTGTCGAGTCACAGGTGTGCGACTACCGCGCCCGGCGCGCTGACCTGCTGGTGCACGTGCTCCATCTGCCCGGCGAAGAATAGGACGAGAGAATAGGAATGGAAAAAGGGCACACCGATCAGCCACGGTGTGCCCTTTTGCTTTCCTACCCTCCTATCATCCTGCTACTTGCAGAGCTTCTTGATGTTACCGTCGATGAACGCCGAGAACTGCGGGACGGCGCCGAGAATCTGCTTGGCCGCATCGGCATTTACGGAACCGCCACGTGGCATGTACGTGCTCACTGCCGTCAGCAGATCATTGGCCGACTTGAACTCGTCGCACGACTTCGACTTCGGCAGCGTCTCGGCCGCCTGCTGGAGCTCGGCGAACGAGGCGACGGCGATGAAGAACGCAGCCTGCGCATTCGGGTTGATCTCGTCGGAGGCCTTGAGCAACGCGATGGCCTTCTGGAAATCCTCCGGCTTCTTCGACGCCACGGCCACCTTGTACGCCGCGCTGCCGAATCCGAGCATGAATTGCGAGTCGCGTTCCTTGTTGGTGGCGTCCGCCGCGACGTCGGCCTTCACGGCCTTGATCGCGTCCTCGATGGAGCCGAGATCGTTGGCGATCTGCGCCAGCAGCAGGTTGGCGCCGGGAATCTTCGGGTCGAGCTGCAGTGCGCGCTCGAGCGACGCCTTGGCGGCAGGCAGCTGGCCCGCCTTGCGCTCATTCTGGCCTTTCAGAACGAGCAGCTGGCTGTTGCGCGGGAATTTCGCGGAACCGGAAGCCGCCATCTCCGCAGCCTTGGCAAACGCGCTGTCCGATGACAGATCCTGGATCTGGCGCCGGTAGTAGAGGGTGTCCGCCTGCGCAGTGTCGATCAACACGTACGCGATACCGGCCGGCACCGACTCCTTGAAGTTGTTCGCCGCGCGAAGCACGAGCCAATAGGTGCGTGCGTACTGCGGATCGCCCGGGTTGTCGGCGATGAGCTGCTTGGCCGTGGGCACCGCGATCTCCGCCTTGCCCGACGTGACCAGCTCACTGATGACCTGCTCGCGCAACGTGGTGTTGGTCGGATCGGCGTTCATGAGGCCAACCAGCGCCTGAAGCGCGTTGGTCGTGTCGTTCTTCGACTTGTACGCATCGTACTGCAGCTGGTACGCGATGCGGCTCGACTTGTCGAGTTGCATGATGTCCTTCGTGATCGAGATGACCGAGTCCTTCCACGGTCCCGTCGAATCAGCGGTGGTCTTCATGGCGGCGTACGCGCTGGCGAGGCAGAGACGCGAGATCGTCGCTTTGGGATACGTGGTGATGCCCTTCCGCGCCGCGGCAACGGCGACGGCGGGGGTGTTCGCACGGATGCCGTTCTCGCAGGCCGAGTTGTCGCTGATCTGCTTGCGGGCGCGGTCGTATTCGCCGACGATCTGCTTCGCAGCGTCGCCGAGGTTGTTCGTCTCGAGATTCGTCACCAGCGGCTGCGAGAGCGAGACGTCGCGCGGCAGGAAGAGACGGGCATTGATGCGATAGCCTGCGCCAGCCTTCTGTACCGTGCCGTCGATGACCTCATCGCCGCGCACGAGCTTCGCGAGCTCCTTGATGTCGTTCGGACTCAACGCCGAATCCGGCTTGTAGCCGGACTGGATGAGGGTGTTGTCGATGTCCTTCTTGCTCGTGGGCATCAGCGTCCGAATGCTGAAGTCCCCCTGAATACGATTGCGGACCTCGTCGGCGAGCTTGACGCCGCCCTCCTGGTCGCCGCGGAAGGTGGTGACGAGCACGCGTTTGGTATCGGGGCCGGGAGCTTGCTGACGCTGGGCGCCGGCGACCGACGGAACGGTCGTGGCAGCCAGTGCCGCGGCGAGTCCAGCAGCCATGAACGCAGAGCGATGCGAAGCCTTCACAGTCGTAACCTCCAAGACGTTGAACAGATGTACACCGGAAAGGCCGCGCAGGGTCCGCTACCAGACACGGAGTGGCGGAGAAGCGAAAACATGGGCGAAGAGGGACTCGAACCCCCGACATCCTCGGTGTAAGCGAGGCGCTCTAACCAACTGAGCTATTCGCCCGGCGAAACGCTCGCACGAGCGAGGCCATCGCCGGCCGCGCTCGCCAGGTCTCCTTCGATTGTACGAAACGCGCTGGGTTTGGGCTACTTGAGAATGGCCAGTGGCACGAGGACGCAATACCCGGCTACGAGCAAGATCGGTGCGACAGTCGTTCCACCGCGCGCCAGATCGGCGTAGCCGAGCAGAATGGTGACGATTGCTATGCCCCACCAGAGCCATGGGCGCGCCTGCGGCTGCGTATCCGTTTGTGCCATAAGGCATCAGTGTAGACCGGCATTTATGGAGTGTCAAGCGAGCCCCTTCACCATTAATCCACTTTTAACGGACGCCATTCGACAACCGCTGTCAAGCATAAAGTCCGCCGCGACGACAAATGGCCGACCACGCTCGCTTCAGCCCACCGGCGAATTCGGTTGCTCCTCGTCAGGGCTCGGCGCCTCGCCGATCAGCTGCGCGATCGCACTCTCCCGCTCTACCCTGTCCGCGACCTCGTCTGCCGCCAGCAGCGCGTCCAGCCGACGCCTGTCGCGCGTTCGCCGCGCAAACACGAACGGAAGAATCAGCAGCGTGAGCACCAGCATCACGATCGAGAAGTCCGCGAACAAGGCCAGGCCGCCGTACCGTCGCTTCGTCCTGCTCTGGTACTCCTTCTCGAACCCCGACAGCGTGACGCCGAATGCCTGCCGCACGGCGGCATCCAGCGACCGTCCCTCCTCCCAATACCGGAAGAAGAGCGAAAGGCCACGCTGCGCATCCAGCGACGCCAGCTCGGTCACGGCGCGGTAGCTCAGCGCGTACGCCGACTGCGCCGCGACCGACCCGCCGCGAAAGCCCTCCTCGAGTTGGTCGAGCGTCGGCGTACCTCGCATCGCCAGTGCCAGGTTCGTCGCGAGCACGTCCTCGCGACGCCACTCGCGCGCCGCCACGCTCGCATACCCTTCATCGAACCAGCGCGGCGGCCTGCTGCCGAGGCGCTCGTGCAGCGCAAGGTGCGCCAGCTCGTGCCGCAGCACCTCGACAGGATCGCCTGCGTCCGAACCCGCACGGCGCCCCTGCATCACGATGCGTCGCGATTCCGGAAACGCGATCGCCGCGCCCCACTCCGGCGCCGCTGGTCCGACCCACGCACGAAACCGCCCCGCATCCGGCGCTATGGCGATGAGCACCCGCTGCACCGGACGGGGAAGCCACGGAAAGCTGTCGTTTGCCATCGCCGCCTTCAACAGCGACCGCGCCAGCGGTTCGTCCGACGGATAGAACACTGCCGTGAAGCGGCCCGTGTCGAGCCGGCTCGGCGCGTCGTCCTGCGCAGTGAGCGGAAGAACGCCGAACAGCAGCAGCCACGCGACGACGACGACGCGCGCCGCCGCGCGCCAGATCCACACGCGCGCTACGGCTCCCCGCCCTCTTCCACGGTCTTGAGCACTTCGGCGCACTTCTTTCCCCACGGATTGAACTTGTTGGCGGTGAACCCGTCACGCCACGTCTGCAATGCCTCATCGCGCTGGCCGTTGAACCAGAAGGCGCGGCCGAGCTCGTAGTAGGCCTCGATGAGGTTGGGACCAAGCACCAGCGTCTTCTGGAAGAAGGTCTGCGCATCCTCGAACATGTCCCGCTCGAGATACACCAGCCCCAGATAGAAGTGCGCGTAGAGCGTGGCCTTGCGGTCGCTGTCGAGCCTTATGGCGCGCGACAGATGCTCGATGGCCTCGCCAAAGATGCGCTTCTTGAGGCAGATGTACCCGACGTTGATGCGCGCCAGCGCATTCGCCGGCTCCCGCATCAACACCTTCTGGAACTGCAGCAACGCCTCGTCGTACTTCTCCTGGAGCATTTGCGCCCAGCCGAGTAGCGACTCTGCCTGCGGATCGTTCGGCACCAACTGGAGCGCCTTCGCGAGCGACT
>JBBQDT010000217.1:0-6854 GCA_038319955.1 Gemmatimonadales bacterium
CGTTCTGCTTCGCCAGGCGCGTGTAGAAGCCGTAGCCTCGCAGGCTCGTCGCCGACGGATTGTACGTCGCATCGAACAGTCCGTCGCTCGACACCGCGCGGTCCGGACGCTGGAAGTAGTGCGCGCTCGACTGCTCGGTCGTCGCGATCGCGCTCGGTGACCCGCCAACGTCGGACACGAGCGCCGACCCCATCCAGCTGTATTCCTGATTGTGCCAGAAGTGCCGAAAGTCGATTCCCGTCGCCTCCGCACGACTGCGCAGCCGATCGCCCAACACGGTGTCGCGCAACTGACGAGCAGTGGACGTGAGCACCATGCCCACGGTAGTGTTGCCCGCGTTCAGGTCCTTCTTCACCCGGCCGACGAAATAGTTCGTGTACGGCTCCACCTCCTGGGTGCGCTCGAGCCCCGACCCACCAACCCGATACGCCGCGGTCTCCCGGTTCGTCACCGCATCGAGCAGGCCGATCGTGTATCCCCCCGCGGTGCGCCCCGTGATCTTCGCAGCGCCGAGGATGGAGGTATTGTCAGGGGTGTCTGCGTACCGCGCGGCGATGTCGACAAAGCCATTGAGCTGTGGTGGACGCCCGATGCGCCGCGAGTAGAAGGCGCCAAGGCCCGACGTATTCGTGCAGAAGTTGCAACTCATGCCACCGAAGTTGAACGCACTGCTGCCCGCGATGAAGAACGGTCGCTTCTCGTCGTAGTAGGTCTCGTACGCCGAGAGGTTGATGGTGGCGGGGTCGACCTCAACCTGGCCGAAGTCGGGATTCACCGTTGCATCGAGTGTGAGGTTCGACGTCAGCAGGTACTTGATGTCGCCGCCTGCGTTCACCCGGCCGGTGGCGGTCTTGTGATAGGGATCAGCCGGTGTTGCGTACTTGAACTGCCCGCGCGTGACCACGTACGGCAGCAGCTCGAGATGCCGCTGCTGTGCGCCGATCTCGATGCCGTTCAGCGTTCCGAAGAACGCCGGCCCGCCGGACTCGTTGCGGCGCCAGAACGACCACATGTCGCGCTCGTTGAGGCGGTCCGCGTACCGCCACACCTGCATGCCCCACGTCTGCACCGAGTCCCGCGAGAACCGAAGCTGCGAATACGGGATCCGCATCTCGGCCGTCCAGCCGAGTGAATCGACATGCGCGGCACCTTCCCAGACCGGATCCCACGACGGGTCGCCGTTGAACTCGTCGCCACGCGCGCCGGCGGGATTGATCTCGAACCACGCCCGGTCGATGCGATTGTGGTACGTGTCGAACACGATGGCGAGCTTGTCGGTCGTGAGTGAGTTGAACGAGCCGTTGTTGCCATTGCCGTCGAGGAGCTGATCGCGGCGTGCCAGGGGTGCGCGAATGCCGCGGGCGCCGAGTGAGTCGTAGAGTCGCGCGCCGATGTAGATGGCCTGATCATCGTAGAGGATGCGGACTTCCGTGCGCTGTGACGCACGTGCGCCCTCGGTGGGCTGCAACTGCCGAAAATCCGCGATCACTTCGGCTGACCTCCACGCGTCCTCGTCGATGCGTCCGTCCACCACGATGGGACCGGTGCGACGCACGGCGCGCGCGATGGGACGTGCCGCTGTGCCCACGCTGGCCGAGTCAGGGCGCTGGGCGTGCGCGTCCGGAGTGCCCGCCGCAGTGAGGGCGACGGCGGAGAGGATGACAGCAATGCAGCGAGTACGGCGCATGTCTGGGAGTTCCCGGTGAATAGGCTCCTGTTGGACGGCGCGGCAGGTCAACAGGTTGGAAGCGACACCGCGACTCTTTCACGCGCTGGTGCCGCCACCGTCCCTACGCGCCGTTCAAGCGTGTGCGGGAACGACACTGGGGCAGCGGCGGTCCCGGGTGCTCGTGAGCCCCGCGGATGCTCGATCCCCTCTCAGCGCGAGGTCCCGGCCGCGATCACAGCCTTGGGGTTCGGCGGCACCGCGATGTTCTTCCTCGGATTCCTCGTTTTTCTCGTCATCGGCATGACACTTGACTCAAGAGTCGGTGTTGCCGTCCGAGCTGTCCGCACGTGCGGACATCATTCATTCCCTCATCGCCCGACTTCCTCCACTGTCACCTACTCTCGAACGACCGCGCGTGGTTCGACGGCCACGTCATCTCGCGTCGCAGACGATCTCACTCGCCGTCCTGGTGGCGGCCGCCATCGCGGGCTGCGCCAAGGTGGGAGAAGACGTTCTCGATCACGAGACAGCGCCCTTCGATGAGCCGATCAGAGCGTGGGTGCTGGCACGCCAGACTGCGCTCGGCCGGCGCGTCTTTCTCGTGATCACCAATGCCGGGTCGCCAACCATTCTCATCCCACTGACCGGCGCCGTCGCGTTGTGGCTGAGTGGCCGCCGCGGCCTCCCGATCGCGGGTGCGGTGGTGCTCGCGCCGACGGTCGCACTCGCACTGTTCATCGCGATCAAGAAGGCGTATCGCCGGGCACGACCCAAGGGTGCCGAGCGTTTGCATCAGCGGACGTATGCCTTTCCGAGCGGACACGCAACGTCGTCAGCAACCGTGTTCGGCATTCTCGGTTACGTGCTGTGGCGGGAGCGGTTGCTGTCCGCCTCGCAGAGCCTCGTGCTCGCGTCCGTGCCCACGCTCCTGATCGGCGGGAGCCGCGTGTACTTGGACGTGCACTGGGCGACCGACGTCATCGGGGGATGGAGCCTCGGAGCGCTGGTCACGGGACTAAGTGCGTTCGTGTATGAGCGCGCCCGGTCGGATACCAGGCGTCTTGGCGTGCCCCTGCCGTAGCATCGGGTGCTGTCTCGGCACCTGCATCGTTCATTTGACCCCGGCCGTCCGCCGCGCGCGATCCTCCTCCCACTCGATGAACGGCCCGTCGAAGTCGGTGAGTCGTGTGCCGTCGAACGACCACACGCGCGTCGCGACCTCGCGCAGGAACGCTCGGTCGTGGCTCACCAGCAGCACCGTGCCTTCGTACTCGTCGAGCGCGTCCTCGAGCACCTCGATGTTCTCGACGTCGAGGTGATTCGTCGGCTCGTCGAGCACCAGCAGGTTCGCACGCGCGAGCGTCATCAGCGCGAGCGCCATGCGCGCACGCTCGCCGCCGCTGAGCGTGCCGACCTCGCGGAACACCTCCTCCCCAGTGAAGCCGAATGCGCCGAGATGATTCTGCACCTGGCCCCGATTCCATGTCCCCCGCTGCTCCTGGATCACGTCGAACATCGACTTCCGAAGCGGAAGGTCGGACAGGTCCTGCCGAAACCACGCTGGCGTGATCGAGCCGCCGATTCGTACTGCGCCACTCGCTGGTGCGCGATCGCCGAGCAATGTCGAGATGAATGACGACTTGCCCGCACCATTGGGCCCGACGAGCGCGACGAAGTCGTTCCGACGCAGCACCGCCGTGAAGTCATCCACCAGCACGCGACCGGGCACCTCCACGCGAAGCGCATCGACCGCGATCACCTGGTCGCCGCCGCGCTCGAGCGTTTCGAAGTGCAGCGTCATCGCCGCCGGATCGCCCGGTGGTGGCGCGAGGCGCGGGAGTCGCTCGAGCCGCTTGCGCTTGCCCTTCGCCTGGAAGGAGTTGACCCCCGCGATGTTCCGCCGGATGTACTCCTCTTCCTTCTTTACATACGCGCGCTGCTTCTCCATCTCGCGCTCGCGCGTGAGCCGGCGCTCGGCACGCTGGGGCACGAACTGGCTGTAGTTCCCCTTGTACGACTCGCTCGTGCGCGCTTCGATGTGCAGGATGTTCGTGCAGATGGCGTCCATGAACGCACGATCGTGCGACACGACGATTACCGTCTCGTCGGCGTCGTTGAGCCACTCCTGGAGCCAGGTCGTGGTGTCGAGGTCGAGGTGGTTGGTGGGTTCGTCGAGCAGCAGCAGGTCGGCTGGCGCGATGAGTTGCGCCGCCAACCCGACGCGCCCTCGCTCGCCGCCCGAGAGTGACGACACGAGGCGCGTCTTCGACTCCTCGGCGTCGAAGCCGAGTCCCTGAAGCACCGCGTCGACGCGGGCGTGGTAGACGTAGCCGCCGAGGTCGGCGAAGCGCTCCTGGTCGTGCCCGAACCGTTCGAGGAAGTCGTCAGTGACACGCTCGCCCAGCTCGCCGAGCTTGATCGCCTGTTCGGCAATGCGATCCTCGAGGATCATGACCTCGCGCCAGGCGGCTGCACCCGCCTGCCACACTGTGGTGGCGCCTTCGAAGGCGCGGTGCTGGTCGAGCAGGGCGTGGCGGAGTCCCGGCTTGCGCGCGACGCTCCCGACCGTGGGTTGGAGATCGCCGGTGATGACGTTGAAGATGGACGTCTTGCCAGCGCCGTTGCGGCCAATGATGCCCCATCGCTCACCTTCGGCGACGGTGAAAGTGATGTTCTTGAAGAGTTCTGTCGCGCCGAAGGAGATGCCGACGTTGGAGACGGAGAGGAGGGTCACGCGGAGTGAGCAGAAGATCGGAGGTTAGCGGCCGCGGCTGGCAGGAAGGCCGTTGCGAAACACGCGCGGATGTGGAAAGCTAAACGTCGGCCCAATCACTCATGGTGGTCCACGTCTGGCCTTCACGCAGGTGTGGGAGCCTCCCCAACACTCAAGTCCGAGACGATCCGGTGCGTCACGCTCTGTCTGACGACGCGATTGCGCATCATGTGCTGGCGCTCCTCGCGCAGCGCGATGCGTCGGCCTCAATTTGTCCCAGCGAAGTTGCGCTGATCGTCGCGCCTGGGAGCTCAGATCTTCCGGCTGTCGTAGGCCCAATGCAGGAGCGCCTGACGCTGACGCCTGCGACAGTCCAGATCGCGCGGCATGCAGCCCTGTTTGACCTGGGCGACGTGCCGCGCCATCTGGCGCCAGCGGCGAATCTGGCGATCGTCGTCCAGTGAACGCCGACCCCTGTAGTAGCGGCAGTACCACTGGAACCAGCCGCGCGGATCGTCGCGATAAATCCAGCCCTTCTTGCGCCACACCGACAACGGCTGCGATGCGTTCACGCCGAAGCAGTTGAGTGTGGGATCGCGCCGCCCGGGCGACAGCTTGGCGCGGCGCCACCAGCTCGCGGGAAACTCGGCACCGCAGTCTGTCATGTACCTCCCGCCGAAGACGCCGAGCGCGAGGAGCTGGGCTGGAGTCAGCTCGGGATAGAAGCCCTCGTCGAAGTTTCGCCCCGCCGGTTCGGTGAGCTCGTAGATGTAGCCCCGCTGCATGCGATCGTTGACGGTGACGCGCGTCGGTTTCATTGAATAGAGAGGAAAGGCGGCCACCACATTTGTCAATAGATTCCTGTGGTGCCGACCCCAGGAGCCCACATGGCGTCAACGCGCCGCAGGAAGAAGATCTTCACGATTGCTGGATGGTTCCTTGCGATCGGATTTCTGGCGTACCGGATCGATCCACGGTTGGCCGGACGCTTCGGCAGCGGGAGCGTGGGCACCGCGATGCCGGCTCTCTCGACGACAACGATCGATGGCGCCCCGCTGAACCGCGCTGACCTCGTCGGCAAGGTGGTGCTCGTGAACTTCTGGGCATCGTGGTGCGGGCCCTGCCTGGTGGAGATGCCGGCTTTCCAGCGCGTCTATGCGGAGCGGAAGGACAGCGGCTTCGTCATCCTCGGTGTCTGGACGCAGGACGTGGATGTCTTCACGATGCGCGAGCAATTGCGCATGGGTGCGATCACCTACCCCATCGTGGTGGGCACGCCTGAACTGGTTGCGTCGTTTGGCGGCGTGAACGGCCTCCCGATTTCGCTGCTCTTCGATCGGACCGGGCATATCCGCAAGCGCGTATTCGGCGTCTTCGCAGAAAGCGCATTGCGTGCCGAGGCGGACAGCCTGCTCCGCGAGACGGTGGCTGGACGCTGATCACGTTCTGCCGATAGGAGGTTGGAAGAACTTCGTCGCCACCGTCAGCCCTGCGAAGGAAGCGACACCGGCCCGCCCAGCGCAAACGGCCAACTGCCACTGCGCCAGGACCACAGCAGAAAGGCGACGCAGCCCAACGCCAGTACGCCAATCCCGAATGCGATCACGGCGATCTGCGTCGTCGCGAACACGAAGATCCACCCCAGCATCGCCACCAGCGCCGGAAGCGGATACAGCCACATTCGGTATGGTCGCTTCATCGCCGGCGCGTGCCGGCGCAGCAGCATCAGGCCAACCACCTGTCCCATGAATTGCACCACGATTCGCGTGACGATGAGCGCATCGATCACCGTGCCGAGCGAGAAGAATCCGGCGACGATCGAGATGGCGCCCAGCACGAGCAGCGAGATGTAGGGAAAGCCCTTGGTCGGATGCAGCCGGCCGAATGCGCGGAAGAAATAGCCGCTCTGCGCCGCGGCAAAGGGAATACGCGAGTATCCCAGCAGCAGGGCGAACGCCGACCCGAACGCGGTCCACAGGATCAGCAGCGTGAATCCGCGCGCGACCGTCGGCCCATGGATCTTCTGCATGAACACCGAGACGACGAAGCTCGACTCCGGATGCGCATTGGCCGGCACGAACTCCCGCCACGGCACCGTCCCGATGATCGACAGGTTGATGCCCAGGTAGATGACCGCAACCGCCGCAGTGCTGATCAGAATCGAGCGGGGAATCACGCGTCCCGGATCGCGCACCTCGTCACCGATGTAGCAGACGTCGTAATACCCGAGATAGTCGTAGATCCCGATGCGCGCTGCCGCGCCGAGTCCGAGAAAGAAGCCGAGCGAGAAGTTGAACGCGCCGGGCGGAAAGTCGAAGGCCGTACGCGGATCGAAGTGCATCGCGCCAGTGACGACCACCGCCAGCACGGTGAGCAGCGTGCCGCTCCAGAGCAGGATCGTGATCACGGCAATCGAGCGAATGCGCCGGTACAGCAGTGCGACGTTGACCAGCCCCACCGCGATCACGAGTG
>JBBQDT010000218.1:0-6789 GCA_038319955.1 Gemmatimonadales bacterium
AACCGATCGACCACCGAGTCCCCGATGATCGCACTCGTCACCACGCTCATCGGCCGCGCATCGGGCACCGGCGGTGAGAACGACGACATCGTCGTGATCGACCCGATGCCCGCCGCCAGGGCCAGCCCGATGAACGAATGCCGCGCCGGCCGCCCGCCCAGCGTGAGGATCGTCCTGTTCGGCGCACCTTCGCGCGCCGCGCGGCGAACGCCGTCCATGATGGCCTGCTTCGCCCGCGCGCTCGTGGGCACTGGCGCTCGCAACGCGCGCTTGACGCGACGCTCGAAATCGATCTCAGACATTCGACACCTCCTGCAGGAGAGCGCGCAGCCGCGCGAACGCACGCTGCACCCGCATCTTGAGCGCCGATTCTCGGGCGCCGGTAATTCGTGCCATCTCTTCGTACGTCAGGTCGTCCGCATAGCGCAGCACTACCGCCTCGCGTTGCGCCGCCGGCAGCTGCGCCAGCGCTCGCTCAAGGTCCGGCCACGCACTCTCCATACTCTCCACACCGCTGAACGACTCGGCCTCGCTGAGGTCGAGGTGGCTGAACACCTCTTCGCGCCGCTGCACGCGGGCGCGGATCGTCCGGCACTGGTTGATCAGGATTCGGCTGAGCCACGCGGAGAAACGCTCGCGGTCCTCGTAGCTGGCGAGCCCCCGGAAGGCGCGCAGGAACGCGTCCTGGATCGCCTCCTCCGCATCCTCCCTGTTGCCGAGAATTCGCATGGCGATTCGCGCGCACCGGTCATAGTGCCGATCGACGAGGCGCGAAAACGCCTCGACGTCGCCAGCCAGAACCTGTTGGATGATTGCGCGGTCAGTCATGTCTATCCTCAACAACTTGGCAGCCTGCTGAAAACGTCACATCCAGTTCGCTTGTAAGCCGCCCCCCAGACCGTTAAACTACACCCTCCGGACCGGCATTCCCCAGCAGGCCGTCCGGAGGGTGTAGTTCAGCTGGATAGAGCGCTTCCCTCCGAAGGAAGAGGTCGTGGGTTCGACTCCCTCCGCGCGCACTTTAAAGCAAAGCCCCATCGTCACTTAGGCGACCGGGGCTTTGCCCGCATTCATCCCCGCCTCGGCGCGGCGTTCAGCGATCCATCGCTCGAGGGCGTACCACCGTCGAGTGCTTTGGTCCGGGCTTTGCCTCTATCGGACGCGAGCGTCCCACCTGTTGCCTCTCGATCTCCCTCCTCTCGCCTGATGGCGCGCCGGCTCTCCTGGTCTGATGTCCGAGGTGGTATCATCGCGTGTCTCGCGTTGGTCGCCATCGTGGTCGTCGTCATGACCTACTCTCGCGTCGGTGCACTCCACGGCGACACGATGTTCCTCTACGCCAAGGTCGGCGAAGCGCGCGGCATCCTGCCCGGCTCCGAGGTGTGGCTCAGCGGTCAGAAGATCGGAAAGATCAACTACATCCGCTTCCTCTCCCCGAGCGTCTCCGACACCGCGTCGCGCATCGAGATCAAGATGGAGGTGCTCAGCAGGTACCGTTCGGCCATTCATCGCGACGCCGTCGCGCAGATTCGGAATGGCGGTACTATCATCGGCGCTCCCGTGATGTACATGTCGCCCGGCACGCCGAAGGCGTCGGAGATTCTTGACGGCGACACGGTGAGCACCCACCCGCAGGCCGACGTCGAAGGCACAACCGGTCAGTTCGGTGCCGCGACGCGCGAGTTCCCCGTCATCATCAACAACGTCAAGCTCCTTACCGCCCAACTGAAGACCACGCAAGGCACAGTCGGAGCCTTTCTCCACACTCCGGGTGGACCCGGCATCAAGCAACTCGCACAGACGCGGGTGCAGGCGGAGCACCTCGCCGATCGCCTCGAGGGCGGCGGCACCGTCGGTGAGTTCATGAAGGGCCAACTCACGCGGCGCGCCGACCGCATCATGGCACGCGCCGATTCCGTTCGTGCGCTCCTTGCCTCGAAAAATACCTCGCTCGGACGCATGCGTCGCGACAGTACGCTGTTGAACGAAGTCGCCGACATCCGCAACGAGTTGTCGATCGTTCGCTCCCTCATCGACGAGCCGCGCGGCACCGCGGGCCGAGTACTTCGTGATAGCGCTCTCACCAACGCCGTTGCTGAATCGGAGCGACAGATGTCACTGCTGTTCGCCGACATCAAGAAGCATCCACTTCGCTATCTCAAGTTCTGACCGTCGCACTCTCTTGACCCTCGTAACCATCGCTCCTAGCTTGCGCTTGCCGCACGGGGCCACTCCATCCTCTGCCCACTGTCCGCGAACAGTGCGGCGCGGCTCCCGATCGCTGATCGCTCTGCCGCCCGCGTCCTGCGTGCTCGCTGATCGCCGCGCCATCCTTCCGCGCTCGACCCCCTCGTGAACATCGCTGAGCTCAAGCGGAAATCGATCCCCGAGCTGCACGACTATGCGGATAGTCTCGCGCTGCCTCCGCATGACGTGCTCGACCGCCAGACATTGATCTTCCGCATCGAGCAGAAGCTGCTCGACCAGGCCGAGATCCTGGTCGGCGAAGGCGTGCTCGAGGTCCTGCCCGAAGGCTACGGATTCCTGCGCAGCCAGGATTGGAATTACCTCTACAGCCCCGACGACATCTACGTCTCGCCGTCGCAGATCAAGCGCTTCGACCTCCGCACCGGCGACACGGTCAGCGGTCAGGTGCGCCCGCCCAAGGAGTGGGAGCGCTACCTGGCACTGCTCAAGGTGGAGACCGTCAATGGCGGAGAGCCGGATGCGGCCAAGGCGCGCATCGACTTCGACAGCCTCAGCCCGCGCTACCCAGACGGACGCCTTCGTCTCGAGACGGCGTCCGGTGACCTGAGCATGCGCGTGATGGACCTCGTCGCTCCCATCGGCAAGGGCCAGCGTGGTCTCATCGTCGCACCGCCGCGCGCCGGAAAAACGATCCTGCTCCAGAAGCTCGCGAACGCCATCGCCGAAAACTATCCGGACGTCACGCTCATCATGTTGCTGATCGACGAGCGGCCCGAGGAAGTCACTGACATGCAGGCGCACGTGAAGGGTGAGGTCATCAGCTCCACCTTCGACGAGGAGCCCACGCGCCACGTCCAGGTCGCCGACATGGTGATCGAGAAGGCACGTCGCCTCGTTGAATCGGGGAAGGACGTCGTCATCCTGCTCGACTCCATCACGCGCCTTGCACGCGCGCACAACTCCGTCATCCCCAGCGGCGGCAAGATCATGTCGGGCGGGCTCGACGCCAAGGCCATGGAAAAGCCGAAGAAATTCTTCGGCGCCGCACGCAACGTCGCCGACGGCGGATCGCTCACCATCATCGCCACCGCGCTCATCGAGACTGGCTCGCGCGCCGACGAGATGATCTTCGAGGAGTTCAAGGGCACGGGCAACATGGAGCTCGTGCTCGCGCGAGAGATCGCCGAGCGCCGCATCTACCCGGCCATCGACATCAATCGCTCCGGCACGCGCAAGGAAGAGTTGCTCTTCACGCCGGAGGAGCTGAACCGCGTCACACTCCTCCGCACCTTCCTCGCCGACATGCCGGAGCCCGAGGCCATCGAGTTCCTCCTCAAGCAGATGTCTCGCTCGAAGGACAACAAGGAATTCTTCGTGCAGATGCGCGAGGGGTGACGGTGACGCGATGAAGCCGGGCCGGTGGATGGCGATCGACTGGGGAGAACGCCGCATCGGTCTCGCGATCAGCGATCCCACCGGCACCATCGCCTCGCCCGCGGGAGTGATCGAACGACGCAAGGGCAAGCGCGCACCCATCGCCGAGCTCGTGCGGCGCGCGACCGCGCTCGAGGCGCTCGGCGTCATCATGGGCTTGCCCCTCGACGGTGAGGGCGACGACACGCCGCGTTCCATCGAATGTCGTCGCGTCGCCGCCGAACTCGCGCGGCGCACCAGCCTGCCGGTCGCGCTGCTCGACGAACGATTCACGACGGCCGTCGCACTCCGCGCCGTGCGCGATATGGGCGGCAGCACGCGCGACCGCAAAGGCGACGTCGACGCACTCGCCGCTACCGTCCTGCTCCAACAAGCGATGCGCATGCAGGAATTGCCACTCGTCGATCCCGCCGTTGAAGATGATGCCCATGCGAGCTGACCGTCGCAGCCGCAGGATTGCCCTGCTCGCCGCACTCGGCGTCCTCGTCGCGTGTGGCGCGTCGAACGAGAAGAACGTGCGCGTCGTCATCCCGCGCGGTGCGAACCTGCGCGTGGCCGCCGAGTCGCTGCACAAGGCGCACGTCGTCGGCAACGCCGCAGCGTTTCGCGTCTACGCGATGCTCCGAGGCGGCGACCGATCCATCAAGGCGGGGACCTACGTCCTGCAGCCCAGCCTCTCATGGGGCGAGGTGCTCGACGTCCTGCGCGGTGGCAAGAGTGTCGAGCGGCGGATCACCATTCCCGAAGGCTGGTCACTCGAGCAGATCGTGCCGCAGCTCGCTCGCGTGCTCGATGCGCCGGTTGACTCCATCGACGCCGCTGTGCGCGACACAGCGCTCCTTCATGCGCTCGACATCCCGACCCCCACGCTCGAGGGGTATCTCTTCCCCGACACGTACGTCTTTCCCGACGGCACCACGCCGCGCGCCGCGGTGAAGCTCATGGTCGGCCGATTCCTGCAGGTGTGGCAGCCTGCGTGGGACACCACCCTCCAGCAGCGCGCGATGAGCCGCAACGACATCATGGCGCTCGCCGCCATCATCGAGAAGGAGGCTCGGCTTCCCGAGGAGCGACCCGTCATCGCCGCGGTGTACATGAACCGCGTGAAGGCGGGCATGCTGCTTCAGGCCGACCCCACCGTCCAGTACGCGCTGGGACATCATGTCGCTCGTGTGCTCTACAAGCATCTCGAGATCGACTCGCCGTACAACACCTACAAGTACAAGGGCCTGCCGCCCGGCCCCATCGCGTCGCCCGGCAAACCATCGATCGTCGCGGCGCTCAACCCGGCGAATGTGCCGTATCGCTACTTCGTCGCGCATCCGGACGGGCACCACGAGTTCACCACCGACTTCGCCGCACACTCCGTCGCGGTGAAGCAGGCACGCCGAGAGTGGGATTCGGTCGCCGTGCTGCGGCGCGACACGACGCGGAGCGCACCGGCCAACGTGTTGCTCGGCGCCGTCTCGTCGCCCACCGCTTTGCCGGTGACGCCCGCGCCGAAGCGGAATCGCTGATGTCCACCGCCGTGCGGCTCGATCCGGCGTCGCTCAGGCTCATCGCCATCACCGATTCGCTCCGAGACGGCATCGACGGGCTCGCCGCCCGGGCGCAGCGCGCGGTGATGGGCGGTGCAACCATGCTGCAGCTGCGCCTCAAGGAAGAAACGGCACGCACGCTCGTCGAAGTCGCGCGAGCGCTGTGTGCGGCGGCGCCCTCGGTGCCGTTGCTCATCAACGATCGCGTTGATGTCGCACTGGCGGCGGGCGCCCACGGCGTCCATGTCGGCGTCGATGACCTCTCGCCGGCCTCGCTGAGGAAGGTCCTCCCCCCCGAGTTCGTGATCGGCGCATCGGTGGGCACCGAGTCGGAAGTCGCGCGCGCCGCGGGTGCGGACTACGTCGGCATTGGGCCCGTGTTCGGTACCGGCAGCAAGTCCGACGCTGGCGTTGCGATCGGCATCGACCGGTTCGTCGAGCTCGCGCGGCGGTGTGGTGTTCCCGCCGTGGCCATCGGTGGTGTGTCGGCCGCCAATGCCGGCGACGTGATGGCCGCCGGCGCCAGCGGCATCGCCGTGATCAGCGCTCTGTTTGCCTCGGCTGATCCGTCGCAGGCTGCCCGCGCCCTCCGCTCCGCCCAGGACGCCACCGGAAGGTGATGTCGGGGACCTGCTTCTCCCGCTCACCCGTGCGTCTCCGCTTCACCGGTACTTTCCAGAGCTCCACCTCCCGCTCCGCCGCGCTGATCTGCGTGAAGATCGGCGGGAGGAGCAACAGATCCACGAGGTTCGGATCGAACTCCGTTCCTCGTCCGGCCAGGATGATGTCGCGTGCAGTCTCGGCGGAGCGTTCGCGGCTGTAGCGTCGGCTGTGGGTGATGGCGTCGAAGGTGTCGGCGATGGCGACGATACGCGCGGAGAGCGGAATGCGATGGCCCTTGAGCCCGCGAGGATAGCCGCTGCCATTCCATCGTTCGTGGTGGGCGAGCACGCCTTCGGGCAGCTCGGGGTAGAAGGCCTCGAGTGGCGCGAGCACGTCGGCGCCGCGTTGCGGGTGCTTGAGCACTTCGGCGCGTTCACTTGCGGTGAGTTCGCGGTGGTCGTGAATGATGTCGAAGAGCGCCTCGTGGATCTTTCCCACGTCGTGGAAGAGCGCGACCTGTTCGACTAGGCGCCTGTCGTGGTGATCGAGTCCGACGGCATCGGCCAGGATGAGGGCATAGGTAGCGACGCGACGGACGTGGCCGCCGGTTTCTGCGTCGTTGGCATCGATCGCGTTGAGGAGCGTTTCGAACGTGGCGGCAGCGAAGCGTTCGGCGGCTCGCCGTGCATTGCGTTCGTGTGTGAAGAGGACGGCCGCAGCGGCCGCGGCGGAAGCGGCACCGACGGTGGTGATCGTGGAGCGTTTGATTCGCATGGGGCCGTTTGAGGGCAAGAGCTGGTCCTTTTGACGGGAGGACGGGAGGACGGGAGGACAGGAGGACAGGAGGACGGGAGGACAGGAGGGGCGACGGTTCCTGTCCTCCCGTCGTCCGGTCCTCCCGTCGTCCTGTCTGTATACGAAAAGCCCCTGAACGCGAAGCGCTCAGGGGCTTTTCTGATAGGTGCCGGCGACGGCCTACTCTCCCGCGTCCTCTCGGACGGAGTAC
>JBBQDT010000219.1:0-6749 GCA_038319955.1 Gemmatimonadales bacterium
AACTTCTCGTGGATGGCCTGGTCGAGATTCAGGCGGAAGTTCTGGCGTGAGAATCCCGACAGGACGTTGAGCACACCGCCGTCCTTCGTGTTCTGGAACGACGCGTTGAAGTTGTTCTCGCCGCGCCGCTGGCCGAACGACACGTAGTTCGTGGCGAAGGTGCCGGGGTGAAAGACCTGGTCGAGCTGATCGTACGTCTTCACGTACGCGTTGTCGGAGATCTGGTCGGCCTTCAGCACGCGGTTGCCGTTCGCATCGCGATCGAAGTCGCCGTTGGGAAGGATCTTGTAGGCGTGGGACAGATTGCCGGGCACGGTGCGCGGCAGGTTGTTCTGGCCGTACTCGTTGCGCACGATGAGTGAGCTCTGTCCTTCGGCGAGGCTGGCGCCGCGCTTGGTGAAGATCTGCACGACGCCATTCGCGGCATCGGAGCCGTAGAGTGAGCTCGCGGCCGCACCCTTGATCACCTCGACGCGCTCGATGTCTTCCGAGGCGATGGCGGCGAGGGACAGTCGCGAGATCGTCCCGTCGATGATGATGAGCGGATCTGTGGTGCCGCTGATGCTTGCCGGTGAGCGCAGACGGATGGCCGGCGCCGCGCCGGGCTGGCCCGAGACGGTGACGACGCTCGCACCGGCCACCTTGCCGCTGAGACTCGCCAGCGGCGTGATGCCGGGCGCCTCCTTCAGCGCGGTGGCATCGACGACCGCGACGGCGAAGGCGGTGTTCTTCTGGGAGGTCGCCCCACTCACGCCGGTGACGACGATCTGCTCGAGGTTCAGTACATCCTTCTCGAGGTCGAAGTTCTTTTCCACGCGCCCGACGGTGAGCACGAGCGGAAGCCGCTTCGGCTTGTGGCCGATGTAGCGCGCCACGAGATCAACCGAGCGCCCGCCCGCCCTCGACACGTCGACAGTGAAGTTGTAGTGGCCATCCAGGTTGGTGATCGCCCCAACACCCAGAGTGGGAATGCCAACGCTCGCGCCCCCAAGCGGCCTGCCGTTCGACGTGACCGTTCCGGAAAACACGGACGTCTGAGCCCCGGCTGTAACGGCAAACAACGCAACCGCGGAAATGCCTCCAGCGACCCTCAGCAGCCGTCGGATCAGGACAAGATCCCTTAGCATTTACAACCTCCGTTCCGGGATGGGAGAGCGAACTACGCGGGGAGCGATTCGAGGAGTACAGGCGCGGATTCTGGGTGGGCGATCGGCAAGCGCGATCAACTTGCGCTACCGAGCGTATCCTGCTACCGATGGCCATGCTACGTCCAAATGGCGGGCACCGCAACCCTATCGTATTTGTTGGTGTCTAACCCCGATGGACCTTTCTCCCCGTCCTCCAGTCACACTCCGTGCTCGGCGGACTTCCGGAGCGTCATGATGAAGTCGCGCCTGGGCTCGATCTCCTGTGTGCTGATTCTGGTCATCACGCCATGGTCTCGTGCCATCGCGCAGAAGGAGCGCGCGCAACTCGCCGGCACAGTCGTCGACCATACGTCCGGCGCCGTCATCTCCAATGCCGACATCGTGGAACTTGGCATCGGCCGACGCGTGGCCACCGACTCGGTCGGGCACTTCCGGATCTCCGAGCTGGCGCCGGGCATCGTGCGCCTCATGGTGCGCGTCGCGGGCTTTCCCACGAAGGTCGTCGTCGTCGCACTCGCCA
The DNA here is from genome assembly GCA_038319955.1 of Gemmatimonadales bacterium. GTDB lineage: Bacteria > Gemmatimonadota > Gemmatimonadetes > Gemmatimonadales > Gemmatimonadaceae > AG11. The sequence goes on from JBBQDT010000219.1 coordinate 1,669, forward strand.
GCGGCGAATCGATGACACGCGTGATCGAGCTCGATTCGACAGCGACCGGGCGCGCCACGCCGCAGCGCCTCCCCGCCGAAGCGACGGTTGCGCCGCAGCCACCCGCGCCTCGATACGTGGACTTCGAGCGACGACGCCTCAACGGCCGAGGACAGTATCTCACCCGCGAAGACCTGGAGCGTGGCGGACATGCCTCACTCCAGGACGCCATGCGCGGACTCCGTGGTGTGAATGTCGAATGCGGCGGTGGCAGCGGATGTACGATTCGGATGGCCAGGGCTCCCATGCGGTGCAGCCCGGAATACATCGTGGACGAGCGGGTCGACAACTTCTTCGGACCAAACACGCCCATCCGTGACGTCGAGGGTGTCGAGGTCTATACTGGGCCGAGCGAAGTGCCGGGAGAATTTGCGGGACGCAATGCCGGCTGCGGCGTGATCGTCGTCTGGACGCGCGCTGGACCGACACGTCCCAAACCCTGATTCTCGCACTTTCCCTCTCCGCCTCATCCTCATGCGCAGGCTTGCATCGCTCATCGCCGTCGCTGGTGTCGCACTCGCGTGCGATACCTCTACGCCGGAACCGCCACCGAAGTCGTTCCGGGACGTCATTCTCGAACGGGGCCGCGCGTCGACTCGACCCGATTCGTTCACGCCCGCCGCGGATCGCGGTCGCGTACTCGGCGACAGCGCCGCAGGTGTGTGGATGGTGTTCGTCGGCGACTTCCAGTGCGAGCAATGCAAGCGCTTTCACGACGAGGTGTTGCCGCAGATCAGGACCGAATACGTGGCGACCGGACGCATCCGGCTCGCCTTTCTCCACATGCCGCAGGCGGCTCACCTGAACGGAGTGCCGACGGCGCTGGCGGCCAGTTGCGCGTCGGCGCAGGGCAAGTTCTGGGAGACCGCCGATAAAATTTTCGCGACGCAACGCGACTGGAAGGATCTGCCCGACGCGAGACCGTATCTCGATTCGCTGGCCATCGCCGCGGGCGCCGACGCGCCGACGTTGCGCTTCTGCACCGAAAACGCTCGCGCGCTGAAGCTGATCAACGCCGACGTGGAGCGAAACAACGCGGCCGGCGTCGACTCGCTACCAACGTTCTTCATCGGGCGGCACAAGCTGGTCGGTGACGCCAGCATCGCGACCTTCCGCGCCGTCATCGATTCGGCGCTCGCCGAGAAATAGCTACGGCGCGGAGCGAAGCACCACGTCGTGCTGTCCCGGCGCAATGGGGACGATCTCCTCCCGTCCGAGCGGCCACCGCACCCAGAGCGCACTCGCACCGGCCGGCAGCGCCAACACGGTCACGGCACCGTCCATCGACCAGTAGCCACCTCCTGCCCGTATCTCGCGCACCGGCCCACGGGTCGCGCCCGCGACGATCCGCAGCTGTGTCCCGACGCCAAGTGGATTGTTCACTCCGCCGTTGATGCTCACGCGCAGGCCGGGCACGGCGCGAGCGTTGTGCCACAGCGTCGTCGCTGCGCCATTCTGCGCGACGGCGAGGTCGACGCGGCCGTCCGCGTCGTAGTCGGCGGCGGCGGCTCCACGTCCGTCGCCCAGTACGGCGATGCCGGACTCGCGAACGCCGAGAGCGCGAAATCCTCCGCGTCCATCTCCGAGCAGTAACTGGCCTGCGCCTGCGCTGAAACGCATCGTGCCCGATGCGGTGGGCGAGAAGTTTTGCGCGAGGAAGAGATCCTCGCGACCATCGCCGTCGAAGTCGGCAACGACGATCCCGAACGCCGGCGCGATCTGTGATGCGCGCGGCAATGCGCGCTGGTCGAACCGTCCGCCGCGATTGAGGAACAGCGTGTGCTCGAAGGTGGTCGCCCCGACTCGGCCGACGGCCTTCGCGTTCGCGCCCAGCACTTCGTCGACGGTGCGCTTCGAATAGTCGGCGAACGACGGTGTTTTCTCCCTGACCGAGGGAAACAGGGCAGCGAGCTGGGAATACGGCGTCAGTGGCATCTCGTGCCCGCTCGCCGAATCGCGGCGGGCGAACACGAGCCCGGCTCCGCTCATCCCGAAGTTGGCGAGCACCAACTCGTATGGCCGATCGCGCGATGCGCCCCACGGTGTGTTGAGTCCCCAGCTCGTCGCGACGAGGTCGAGGCGACCGTCGCCGTCGAAGTCGCCGGCGGCGAGCCCGTTCCAGCGGCTCGTCGTTTCACTGAGACCCCATTCGCGCGTCACATCGCGCAGACGTCCGCGCTCGTTGTGCAGCACACGAATTGGTCCCCACTCGGCGGCCACGACCAGTTCCGGCCATCCATCGCCATCCAAATCCGCGAAGAGCGCCGATGAGAGCAGGCCAAGCCTCGCGAGTGCCTTCGCATTGACGGTGTCGTCGACGAAGCCGCCATCCGCCATGCGATGGAGGATGCGCGACGGCGCCGGGAAGGGCCACGTGCCGGGAATCACGCGCGCGCCGACGAACACATCGAGACGTCCGTCGCCATCGACGTCGGCGAGCGCGAGCGGACCAACGCTCGCGCTCTCCGGCGGAGCAAACTGCGTCGGTGCTCCAGAGGATCCACCGCGCAACGGAAAGCCGACGACCGATGCGACGCCCAGTGCTTCGGTGGGCGATGCCGATTCGTAGCTCGCCTGGCCGGCGAGCAGCGTGGTGCCTCCCTTGCCATCAGGAATGGGAAGGATTGCGGTGAGGTCCCATGCCGCGATCGGCGCACGAAGCGCGGTAAAGCGCGCGGGACCGTTGCGGAGCACAGCGAGCGCACCACCGCGTCCCGCGCCCACGACGAGATCCTCGCGTCCGTCGCCATCAGTGTCGATCCAGCTGACACCGGGTCCGAGCTGGCTGAAGCGGTTAGGCAGCAGCGGCTGCCGACGATAGTCGTCGAACAGCGAATCCACATGCGCATGCCCGCCGAGGAGTGCCGTGGCGTTCGTGAAGAGAGGCGGGGTGGAATCCGTGGTGGCCGGTGGTGCGCTCGCCGAGCGTTCGTCGATCTCGTACACGCGATTGCGCGGCACGTCGCGCAGCGAGCTCACTCGGCCGCTGCGCCATTTCACGTCGATGGTAACGAGGGAGTCCCGACCCGTGGCGAACGCGAGTTCGGCGTCGCTGCCGGAGAGGTAATATCCGCCCTCCGTCATCTCGCGCGCTTGCGCGGGGAGCGATGGGGCGCGCACGGTGACCACCGCGCCAATGCCACGGCCGTTGGGACTCGTCCCCTTCAGTTGTACGGCGACGCGTGGTGCGTCGCTTCGGTTGCGATACACGGCTGGTGCCGCATCGAGACGCGTGACCAGGACGTCGAGATCGCCGTCGCCGTCGAAGTCTGCCAGCGCAATGCCCTGGGAGATCGCTGCATCGTCACCGAAACCCCACGTGCCGCTCACGTCGGCAAAGCCGACGTTGCCGTTGTTGCGGAACGCGACATTGTGCGCATCGAGACGAGGAAACTGCCCCTGCTCGCGATTCCACGGCACGCGCTTGTTCGCGATGCGCTCGAAGGTATCGGCGTCACGAATGTCCCAGCGATGCCCATTCACCACGAGAAGATCCTCGTAGCCATCGAGGTCCACGTCGAGAAACGCCGAGCCCCATGACCAGTCGGTCGCCTGGACGCCGGCGAAGTCGGCCACCTGCGCCCACGTGCCGTCGCCGCGGGCGAGTTGCAATGTGTTCTGCATCCACTGGCCGCGGTCCGTGGTGAGGCCGACCTGCTTGGGCAGCGGCGTGCTCGTGGAGATCTGGCGTTGCCGCGCGGCGAGGGTCGCGCTCAGCATGTCCGTGGCGAAGAGGTCGACGTGGCCGTCACGGTTCACGTCCGCGAAGTCCACCGACATGCACGTGTTGCTCGTTTCCCGAATGGCGAGTGCGGGTGCGAGACGAAAGCCGCCCTTGCCGTCGTTGAGCCAGAACTGGTCCGGATCCTCGAAGTCGTTGCAGACATAGAGGTCGGGTGCGCCGTCTCCGTTCACGTCGTAGAAGCGCGCCGCCAGCGTGAAGTAATCCGGCTCGGTGGTGAGTGGTGCGCCGGCTTCGTCGAGGAATCGGGACCCGGACGTCGGCACGCGCGTGAAGTGCCCGTGTCCATCGTTGAGGAACAACAGGTCGACGTCCGCGCGCTGCGAGCGAACCACGCCGCCCAGCTCGGGTCGCGCTTCGACGCGGTACTCCTTCTTCCATGCGTCCACCACTTCGTACTTGCCGTCGACCTTCTGCACCACCTTGTCGAAGGTGCGCGCTTCCGGCGGATAGGCGTCGAGTGCATTGCGCGTCTTGTAGGTGGCGACATACAGGTCGAGCGTACCGTTGCCGTCGACATCTGCCAGGGTGAGCGTCGTGACGCCGTATCCGCCCGTGAGGCCGCTCGACCCCGTGGCATTGGTGAAGTGGCCCTTGCCGTCGTTGAGCCAGAGCGTCAACGGGCCGCCCAGCGTGCCGCAGATCAGGTCGAGGTCTCCGTCGCCATCGACGTCGGCGAATGTTGCGCCCGTGGTGGCGAGTCCGCGCGTGTCGATCCCACTCGCCACGGTGACGTCGGTGAAGTGAAAACCGCCGTCGTTGTGATACATCGCGGCTGGGCGTTCCACCGACGCGAGGAAGATGTCGGGCCGCCCGTCGCCATCGATGTCGCCGAGTGCCGCGCCGGCGCCGATGAGGAGATTGCGGTTCGCCATCGCGTGCTCGTCATCGACGTCGTTGCTGTGCGTGATGCCTGTCGCGCGTGATGAGAGCCGCTCGAAACCAGGGTGGCCATCCGGCACGACGTCGAGATCGCGCCAGCGATATCCAACCTCCTGATGCCATGGTTGCTCGGTGGGGCTACGACGCGTGCATCCAGCAGCAAGGCATGCGATGATGAGGAGGGCACGCAGCGCGGTGTATGTGCGCGAACCGGCGTCACCCATGCTGCTGGAGGGCCGCGGCGAGAATGTCGAGGCCTTCGTCGATGAGAGCGTCCGAGGCCGTGAGTGGCGGGAGCAAGCGGATCGTCTCACCGAAGACGCCACAGGTCAGGACGACGAGCCCCAACTCGAGCGCGCGCCCAGCGACTGCCTTGGCTGCCACGGCGTCGGGCTCCGTACCAGTCCGACTCTGCACC
>JBBQDT010000220.1:0-6719 GCA_038319955.1 Gemmatimonadales bacterium
GAGCTGGGCGAGCATCTATCCGCCCCTCGAGCACGCCGAATGGAACGGATGGACGCCGACTGACCTGATCTTCCCGTTCTTCCTCTTCATCGCCGGCATCACGACGCACCTCTCGCTTTCGGCGCGCCGCGCCCGCGGCGACGACGAGCGCGCCATTCGCAACCAGATCATCCGTCGCGGTGCGCTGATCTTCCTCCTCGGCTTCCTCGTCAACGGATTCCCATACTTCACCTGGACGGATATCCCCGGCGTCGCGGACCCGACCTTCCTCGGGCGCATCCTCGACCGTCTGCTGCACTGGCGCGTGATGGGCGTGCTCCAGCGCATCGGCGTGGCGTATATGCTCGCTGGCCTGCTCACGCTCAGGACGACGCTCAAGCAGCAGATCGTCATCGTCTCGAGCTTGCTGCTCGGCTACTGGTTCGTGATGACGGCGTTGCCCGTGCCCGGCGAGGGAACGATCGGCGCGCTGTTGCTCAACTTCCCCGAGCGCACGATGGCCGCGTGGACCGATCGCGCCGTCCTCGACTGGTCACGCTGGGGATTCGGCAATCACCTCTGGGCGTCGAGCAAGACGTGGGATCCCGAGGGAGTGCTCTCGACGATTCCGGCGATCGTCACGGCGATACTCGGCAACTTCGCCGGCCAATGGATCGCGCAGCGTCGCCCACTGAGCGAACGGCTCGCCGGGCTCTTCTCGGCGGGCGCGATCGCCATGATGGTCGGGCTCATGTGGCACTGGGTCTTCCCGATCAACAAGAGCCTGTGGACGAGCTCCTATGTGCTGTTCACGGCGGGCCTCGCGGGTGTGTCGCTCGCCACGGTCATGTGGGTCGTCGATTTCCAGAAGGTGCGAAGCTGGACGAAATTCTTCGTCGTCTACGGCCTGAATCCGATGGCGGCCTTCGTCGGGTCGGGGGTGATGGCGCGCTGCATCTACTCGATCTTCAAGGTCACGAAGGACGGGAAGCCCATGGCGTTGCAGGCGTGGATCTACCAGACGTTCTACGCCTCGTGGCTGCCGGCGATCAATGCGTCGCTGGCGTTCGCGGTGACGTTCGTGCTGTTCTGGTATGCGATCCTCTATTACCTCTACAAGCGGAACATCGTGTTCAAGGTGTAGTAGTGTTGGGGAAGGCTTCATCGCTTCGCACTGTGGCCCTGAACTGCCTTGACCAATTTGAAGAGAACTTGGAACGCGAGTTGCCCCCTTCACGAACAATGACATCGTCTCCACTCGTGCCGCGCGTGCTCCGCGCCGCGGCCACTGCTGCTATTGCCTTCGCACTGCTTGCGTCGAGCACGACGGACGCGCTCGCCATCCCGCAGGCGAAAGCGACTCCGAAGCGCGCGGCCACCAAGCGCGCCGCACCGAAACGGCACATCGTCCGGAAAGCGACAAGTCGGCCCGCCGCGCCCGCGGCTACGGCGTGGACGTCTCCGCGTGGCAAGGCGGCACTCGAGTCCGACATCAACGACATGCTCACCCGCCGGGTGAGAGGCGGAAAGTTCGGCGTGATGATCGTGTCGCTGTCGCGCGGCGACACGCTGTTCTCACAGAACGCGGGCGAGATGATGCAGCCCGCGTCCACGATGAAGCTGTTCTCCACGGCCGTCGCGCTCGACCGGTTCGGCCCCGAGCACAAGTTCTCCACCGACGTGCTGCGCGATGGAACCGTCGGTCCCGACGGCACGGTCACCGGCAACCTCTATCTCCGCGCCGACGGCGATCCCGCCATGTCCGCGCGCTTCTTCAAGGACGCCAACCTCCCGATGTCCACGCTCGGGCGTTCCGTTGCCGCCGCGGGGGTGAAGAAGGTCACCGGCGACCTCATTTACGACGCTTCCGCGTTCGACGATCGAAAGATCCCTGAAGGCTGGAAGACGACGTACCTCGGCTCGGCCTACGCGGCGCGTGTGTCCGCGCTGTCGCTCAACGAGAATCTCGTGTGGGTGGTCGTGAGCCCGGCGGGCAAGGTCGCGCAGGTCACCCTGGATCCGGTGACGACGACCATCCCGCTCCGCTCCAACGTGCGCATCGTTGGCGGTTCCGGCGGACGCATCTCGGCGCATCGCTCGTCCGACGGCGCCATCGATGTCAGCGGCACGATCGGCTCGGTCAGTGGTCCGCGTCGCTACTCACTCGTCGTCGACGATCCGGCACTCTTCACGGCTGGTGCACTGAACGCAGGGCTGCAGAACGCGGGGGTCGAAGTCGCCGGTACGGTACGCTCGGGCCGAGTGCCGGCCTCGGCGACGCAAAGCTCGCGAGAGCATCAACATCGTCGCGGAGCTGCTCTATCGCGACGCTGGTCGCGCTGCGGCCGCGGATGGCATGAGCTCCGCGGATGTCGCGCAGGCCAACCTTCGCGACTTCCTCGGCAAGAAGGTCGGGGCGGATCCACAGTCGGTGCGCATCTTCGACGGCTCGGGGCTGTCCACGCTCTACTACCTTACGCCGCGCACGATGATCCAGCTGTTGAGCTATGCGCACAAGGGGCCGTGGTCGTCTGCCTTCCACGGATCACTCCCGGTGGCCGGCGCTTCGGAACTGCTGCGCCGGCGCATGCGGGGCACCCCCGCCGAGGGAAATCTTCACGCGAAGACGGGGACGACGGATGTCGTCGTGGGTCTGGGCGGGTTCGTGACGGCCAAGGACGGCGAGATCATCGCCTTCTCGTTCATCTACAACGGCAAGGACCGCTGGAACGCGAAGGCCACCATGGATGCGATGGGCGCTACGCTGGCCAATTTCGTTCGGGAGTAGTACCTGCAGGCTTAATGCGTCTCCCGCACATCGATACCGCGCGCACGCAGCTCGGCGATGTACTCCACCGCCGGCATGCACTCGTCCGGTGTCCACACGCCCGGCGGACGAACCTGTCCCCGCGCCTGCATCTGCCCTGTGATTGACAGCGAGTAGCCCGTCGTTCGCATCATGGCGCTGATGCCGTGCTTCTCGTCGTACATGTCAATGAGATCGAACTGGCGCTTCGTCGGCGCGCCGTTCTTCGTTCCCGTCACCGTCACGCGAAGCGCCAGCAGATCCTTGCCTTCCGGCTTCGTGAGCTTCGGACCCACCACGCTGACGAACACGTCGCGCGGCACGACCTTCACTCCCTTCACGTCAACCGGCTCCAGATCGAGCAGGCCAAGCTCGCGGATGTTCTCCATCATCTCGGCGTGTCCCGGATAGCGGAGTGTCTTGTACTCCATCGTCGGGATCTGACCCTCGTACCGGAATGCCATGGTGGACAGTCCGCCCGCCGTGTGAAACGCCTCGAGCGCGCCCGCCGGCTTGTCGAACTCGACGATCTCGCGCTCGGAGAGCGCGGTGACCCGCTCGCGCTTGCCGTCGCGCACGACCCACGACAGCGTCGTGTAGTAGTCGAGCACACCTTCCAGCGAGTACACGATCTGGTAGTTGAGCGGCGGCTCGGGCGACTGTGGCAGTCCGCCCACATAGATGCGCACCGACTCCACGGCGTCGAGCTGGCTGATGCCGTGTTGCGCGAGGATGTTCACCATTCCTGGCGCCACACCGCAGTCGGGAACGATGGTGATACCCTTCGCGGCCGCACGCTCCGCGAGCTCCTTCTGCTGAAACACGATCTCGGTGTTGCCGCCCAGGTCGCAGAAATGCACGCCGGCCTCGACCGCACACTCGGCGAGCTGCAGGTTGAAGTAGTACGGGATGGCGCTCATCACCGCATCGCTCTCGCGCATGAGCGCCAGAACGGCCTCGCGATCGCGAACATCGAGCGTGGTAGGGAGCAGCCGCGCGCCGGACAGCGGCTTCAGGAATGACGGAAGGTGGTCGAAGTGCAGGTCGGCGAGACGGACCTGGGTCACTTCCGGATTCTGCAACAGATCATAGGCGCACGCAGAGCCTTGCAGCCCTGCGCCAAGTACGAGCATTCGCATCAGTCGGATCTCCGTGGGCGATCGAAGTACAGCCAGCAAATCTACCCGACGGTCAGCCGCTGGGCCATTGGACCTTTCGCGCGCACGATCCTCGCAGAAATGGGCGACATGACACCTGATCTCGCGGCACCAGCGCCTGATTGGCGCGCACACCTCATCGACGAGAACGCAGGCATTCGCGCCCTGCTCGCGCGCACGAGGCGCATCGCGGTCCTCGGGATCAAGACCGAGGACGACGGCATGGAGCCGGCGCACTACGTAGCGGCCTACGCCCAGAAGGCGGGCTACGACATCGTGCCCGTACCGGTCTACTATCCCAACGCCATCGCGATACTCGGGCAGCCCGTGTTTCGCGCTGTGGCGGACATCCCCGATCGCGTCGACATGGTCAACGTCTTCCGTCGCTCACAGAAGATCGAAGAGCACATCGACGACATCCTCGCCGCGAAACCCGCATCGGTGTGGTTCCAGCTCGGCATCCGCAACGACCGCGCGGCAGAGACGTTCGCGCGCGCCGGCATCGACGTCGTGCAGGACCGCTGCCTGCTCGTCGAGCTGAGGTCGTTCGGGCGCTAGCGCACCACCAGCAGCCCGTGCACGAGGTCGAGCTGCCACCAGCCCGGCGACAGCTCACGCAGCGCCTCCACCAGCGGGAGCGCACGACCATCACCCACGAGCACGAGCACCTCGCGCACGGATCGCAGCACCTGGAAGCGCCGCCCCGTGGCGGACAGCGCCGAGCGTGAGTTGGCGTGCAATGTCAACCGGTTGGTGCGCGTGTCGAGGGAGGGCACCAGGGCCTCGAAGATCTCGATCCCCATGGGACTGCCCCTTTCGCCGAGGCTGTCCAGGCCGATCGCACGATCGACCACATCATGCCACACCATCGCGCTCGCCTCGCCGGGCTCCTTCGCCACTTGGCCCCGCGAATCGGCGCGTGGGAGGGGAACGCGGAACAGTGCGCTCCCTTCGGTCGGCACGCGCACGGTGAGCGTCGAATCCCGCTTCAACTCGCCGGCCGCGGCTCGCCACTCGAGAATGGCGCGCAACGGTGCGATCAGCTCACGCGCAGTCGCCTCATCCAGGCCGAACTGTCGTGCCTCCTCGATGAGCACGAGGCCCGGACGCACCGCGCCCTTCATCGCGATGAAGCGGCCGAGCGCGGCACGGGCAACCGGGTCGCGCGACGAGCGTTCGGACTGCGCATAGAACGCCGCTTCCGCTTCGGCCCACCGGCCCTCCTCGAGCAACGCATCGGCATGCGTCTGCGGCAATGTCGCACGCTGCTGCGCGAACGTCGCGGACGACGTGCCCACGAGAGCGGCGAGTGCGATCGCCGCGCGACCCCAGCCTCGCATGCTCACAGGCGTGTGATCCGCGCGAGCAACCGGTCGCCCGGATCGATCACCACCGAGCGGGGACGACTCGCATAGCGGCCAGGCAGGATGACAGTCGTTCGCTGATCGGCCGGGATGTCCACCACCACGCGCGTCGTCGCGCCCGTGGCATCCGTGATGACCACAGGCAATGACAACGCATAGGGGACGACGTTGTTGCCGTCGCAGGTCGCCGACGTCGGCAGCCACGTGCAGCGATCGTCCTGCTGCATCACGCGCACCGACACGGTGCCCTCCGACGCATCGTACGCCCATCCGTACTGCGGCTCGGCGACGCCGGGTCGCCGGAGCCATTGGTCGAAGAACGGCTTGAGCGACAGTCCTGACGATTGTTCGAGCTCCGCGCGCAGGTCATCGCTGACTGCGTTGCCGTGACGATATTTCGCGTAATACGACCGGATCCCGCCGAAGAACGCACTGTCTCCCATCTGCTGATGCAACATATAGAGAATGTACCCGCCTTTCTGGTAGCTGTTCGCATTCAGCAGAGACAGGTAATCGGTCTGAGCCGTGTCGATCACCGGGCGCGCCGCGACGACCTTGTCGGCGAGCACCTGCTTCTTGATCGCGGCCATCTGCGCACGATACGCGGAGTCGCCATGACTGGACAACGTCCAGAGGGCGGCGAAGTATGTCGCGAATCCCTCGGACAGCCACAGGTGTCCCCACTCGCGCTCGGTAACGGCGTCGCCGAACCATTGATGCGCCGTCTCGTGTGCAATGAGTCCGTCGCTCATCCGCTGGGAGTCGAACAGCTTGCCGTCGTAGAAGATCGCGCTCGCGTTCTCCATCCCGCCGAAGCGCGTCGACGATTGCACGTGCGCGAGCTTCTCGTACGGAAATGGGCCGACGAGCTTCTCGAATAGCGACACGATGGGACTCGCCGTCGCGAACACGCCCGGGAGCCACGCCTTGTTCTCCGGCATCACCCACACCGACTGCTGCGCGCAGGGTCCTTCGTCCGTGCGATGACAGACGCTTTCGCTGAGGTTGTACGATTCGAGCGGGCCTGCGCCGATCACCATCAGATACGTCGCGATGGGGCGCGACTCACGCCAGATGGTTTCGACCTGTCGCACCTTGCCGGGGATCGAGCGAGTGGACACCTCGAGCCCATTCGCCACCACGTTGCGGCCTGCCGGCATGCGCACGTGCCACGTGATGGTCGCCTTGTCGCTCGGATGGTCAACGGTGGGCAGCCACTGACGCGCACGATCGGGCCAGTTGTCGCCGAACCAGGTCCAGCGCCCCTTCGTATCCTTGCGCGCGATCAGCCCATCCGTTGCGACGCCTTCGTAACGGATGCGCACCCTGGGGCTGTCGCCGGCGCCGTGGGTGGCAAAGTAGTGGGGGGCCCCAGGGGGGGGGCCCCAACCCGCCGCCCCCCCGAAAATGTAA
>JBBQDT010000221.1:0-6705 GCA_038319955.1 Gemmatimonadales bacterium
GCACGAATGTCGGACCGATCGCCAGCCGCACGCCGCCGCCGTATCCCACGTGGAGATCGCTGAACACCTCCGACGCATCCAGCCCATCGGTCCACACGCGACCCGCATCCACGAATCCACTGAGGATCAGACGGGACGGGTGTCCCCGCAGGTCGAACCGCGCCGCCGACCACCGCAGTTCCGAGTTCGCGAACGCCGTCCCCTTGCCGACGTACCGGTTCTTCGGAATTCCCCGCAGTGACGTCGCACCGCCCAGAAACTCGTCATCGCGGAAGGAGTTCTGGAGCGAGAAGATCTCCGACACTGCCGGAGTACCACGCACGGTCTGCATCACCACACGCTCGGCGAGCGTGAGGTCGGGGCCGAGTGGGATGTACTGCCGCACCGTGCCCGTGATGCGCGTGAACACCTGGTCGCCGCCCAGCACGCGCCCGGCACGTTGGACGAGAATGTCAGACCAGTTGCCAGTGTGCGCGCCGATCTCGTTGTCGCGCGTGTCGAGCACCAGACCCACTCGCGCATATCGCGTGTTGACCCTGGGGAGCTTGGCGCGACCCGCCTGCTGCGCCAGGAGCGTGGTGCCCGAATCGTATGGCACCGTGTTGACGTCGGCCGTGCGCGTGCCGGCGCCCACGAGGACGCGCAGCGTGGGAAGGAAGAGCGGATGCTGCAGGTCCACGTTCGACCGGAGCACCGTGCGCTCGAACCGATAGTAGTACGGGTTCGGACTGTTGCTGGGGATTTCGAGGGCGACAGTGTTGTTGCCGATGCCGTAGTACGGCGCCGCACGCTGCTGCTCGCGCGCCAGTTGGAATCCCATGCGCCACTGATCGGGTAGCAGGTGCGGCGCGTCGATGAACAGCGTGAGGTCGCGCCGCCCACGCGTGGTGAGAAAGACCGTCGGCTGAATGCTGTACTTGTATGGCGCCGCCGAGCCATCGCCATACTCGTAGTACTGGGCCTGCACGCCGTAGCCGAACCCCTCATCGGCATCGTAGTTCAGTGCCGGAAAGCCGACAAGGCTGTGCCCTGTCGGCCGCGCCGTGGGTTGCTGCGCCTCCGTATCGACCCCAATGACGACGAGCAAAACGGCGATCGCGAGAGTGCGCATGTGTCGAGTGACGTGTGAGTGATGCTACGGAAGAACGGCAGGACCATCCCGCGGACGCACGAGGTCGTGGAATGCCGCGTCATTCGCCATGGAGAGAAAATCCGGATCCTCGTGCAGTGTCACGTTGCTGAGATCCAGCGGTCGGTAGCCCTGTGCCAGCGCACTATGCAACAGTGACACCGCGTCGCTTGTCCGGCCGGTGAGCGCAGCGAGGTGTGCTCGCCAGTACGCTGGGCGTCCGAAGGCATACGGCAATGCCCACTGTGACAACCGACGGTCGATCGAATGGACTTCTACGGAATCGCCCAACCGCGCGGCGATTGCTCCCAGGCGCCCGATCGCGTCTACGTCGTTCGGGTCTTTCGCCACCAGCGATGCGTACGCCGTCTTCGCTTGTGCGAGGTCGCCCGCCTCATAGAGTGCGAAGGCGTGCTTCGAGAGCTCGTCTCGCGACGCATCACGCCCAGGTGGCATCGCCGCCAGGCGCTGAAAGATCCCCGCTGCTTCGCGAGCCTTGCCATGCGCACGCAGCTCGCTGGCAGCCGTCAGGGCGAGCGCCCGCGCGTTTGCGCTCGTCGAGGCGACATGCATGCCTGACTTCGCGAGCAGCGCGTTCAGCGCTGTCGTGTCACCCATCGCCGCGTACGCTCTGGCCAGCGCCATTGCGCCATACGGCTGCGACGGAAACCGCTCCTGCATCCTCATCGCCGATGCGCGCTGCGCTTCATATCGGCCCAGTGCATGCTCGGACTCGGCACGCCAGGCCCAATACATCGGTGACACGCCGTTGATCCCGCTGTCCGGGCTCGTCCTGCTCAGCACGGCGTGTGCTTCGGCGGGCCGATTCAGGTAGCTCGACGACACGGCCACGAGCAACGCCATGTCGGCCGAGCCGGGACTCAACCGCAGCAGTTCGCGCGACGCGCGCAAGCGGCCCAGCAGGTCGCCACGCAGGTCGGCCTCGAACAAGGCGAGTGCCGCTCGCTCGATGCGTCCCATCTGCGCGCGCCGCGGCCCGAGTTGCTGCACCGCCTCGGCAAGTTCGGGCCAGCGCTCCTTCACGTCGAGCACGTATGCCCGCATGAGCAGCGGCGCGGTGTACGCCGTGTCGATCTCCGCCGCGCGCGCCAGTTCGGCGAACACCGCCGCGGTGTCCGCCGGTCGCGCGAAGAACATTTCCCACGCTCGGCTGGCGTGCTCGAACGCCTCCACCGACGGCGGTGTCACGAGTGAGGCAGTGCTCGCGCCCGCCGTGGAGTCCGTCGACGCGGCCATCGCCGCGGTGACGCGATTCGCCAGGCGGCCCAGCAGCGCAGAGGCTTGCGACGCCGGGCCAAACAGCGGACCCACCGCGTGCAGCGTTACCTGCTTCGCCGCATCGATGACATTCGCCTCGAACTGCAGCGTGTCGCCTTGCCGGTAGTAGCCGCCGGTCACCACGGTCGCGGCGTCAGTCTGTGCCGCCAGCGCCGCCGCGCGTTCGTGCGCGGTGCCCGTCCGCGTAATCGCGCGTGACGCCAGCGTTGATGTCCTGTAGTCCACCACCTCGAAGTCCGCCTCGAGCAGCACGCGCGCCAGCCAGTCGGCGGCAAGCTCGCCGAGCGGATCGAGCGACGTGTCGCCCGTATGGTTGGTGAACGCCGCCACGACGATGCGTCGCGACGACGGCAATCCCCGCGGTGCGCCGAATATCCCGAAGACGCGCGCCCTCGTCTGCGGCGCGATCGCCGCGCCGATCGCGATGGCAACGATGGCCACAGCGGCGACGATCCACGGCGTTCGCCGTCGTTCCGTCCTGATCGGCTCGCGCAATGGCTCACTCGGCCGGACGGAGGTGTCGGTCGCCGGTTCGGTGTCCTTGATTGCACGCACGGTCGAGAGCGTTGCACTGCGCGGCTCACGTGCTGTTGGCGTCCACGTGCCGCTCCTCAACTCCTCGGCGAACGTGAGCACCGCCTCGTCGGCCGGCGAGTCCAGTTCGCCTCGCACCATTGCGTCGTGCACGCGCGCATGCTGGATGGCACCGCTGACGTCTCCGGATTCGGCCAGCGCGCGCATGAGCGACACCGCGACGCGTCCACTGAGCGGCTCGGCGACGGCCGAGCGACGCCACAACTGGAGAGAGGTGATCATGTCGCCAACTGCGTCGGCCGCGCGAGCCAGTCGTCCAATGGCGTCGAGATGTACACGCTCGAGCCGCGACCGCTCGCTCCCCGCCCATTGGTCGAATTCGGCCGACGTCTTCACGAACACGCCGTCGAGAAACGGACCGGTGTACAGCGAGAGTGCCGTCGCGTCATCGCCGCGTGCGATCGCGTCCTCGAACTCCCGGATGTCGCTGGCAACGATCGTCGGGTCCAGCGTCAGCGTCGTCGTGCCCGCGATGGCGTTCTCATTACCAAGGTCGCGCCGCAACGCATACACGGACTGTTTGAGCGCATGCCGAGCGCGTTCGTCATCGCTCTCGGGCCAGAGACACGCGAGCACCTTCTCGCGAGCGACGCCCGCCGGCCCCGCTGTCGCGAGGAGCGCCAGCAGCGCCAACCGGCTGCGTTGCGACGCCGCGCCCGTCACGGGCGCGCCATCGTTCACCAGGCTGAGCCCACCGAACGTCAGGAGGCGGAGCACGAAGCGGGCGCTGGGTAATCGTTGTCTCGGTGCATGTCTAAACATGCGGACCACCCGGCGCCGTGCAAAGCCTGCTGTCCTTATGGACGCACCGGCACGCTGCGCTGAGGTCTGCTGTCGCCGTTCTCCACCGGTGCGCGCTGATCCGCCGGTGCGACGAAGTAGTCGAGCGTTCGCGTGCCTTCCGCCAGCTCGATCGCCGCTCGACGCATCCTGTCGGCTTCCTTCGTCTCTCCGCGCTGTTCGGCCACCTGACCCAGCATGAACGCGGTGCCGATATACAGCAGCGGAATTCCCACCGACGGACGATCTACCCAATCACCTCGACGAATCATCGCCTGCGGCGCACCGTACGAGCTCCACAGCGCCCGCGACCGCAGCACGTCGATGTGCCCCGTTCCGGCCGCGGCCAGGGTGTCCGGCGTCGCGGCGATCGCCGACGGCTCGATCTTCACCGCGAGACCCTGCACCAGCGCATACGGCTCGAGACCGAGTGCCTGTACATAGCTGCCGGACGTCCGCGCGATGTACACTGGCCGCACGCCGAGGTTGTCCTTGAGGAGCTGCAGCACCATCAGGTCGCCACGCGTCACCACACCGTACTCGAGCTTGCTCGGATCGACGATTGCCTTGAGCGCACCGGCCTGAAAGAGCTGCGGCGTGCGGACGTCGATGTACTCGGGGACTGAGTCGAGCTGCTGGTACGAGAGAGAGAACACCGGCTTGGCCGGCATTGCCGCACTCATGTGACGATAGATCTCCGGCCCCTTTGCCACGTCGTACGCCGGGATCTTTCGGCGCAGCAGGCCGCGTGGAAACCAATCGGTGTTGAGCAGCGACGTCACGGCGACGGTCACATCCGGCCGCACCCCTTCCACTTCCTGGGCATACCACAGCGGGAAGGTGTCGTTGTCACCGAGCGTCACGAGCACGCCGTACGGTTCGATGGAGTTGAGCAGATCGTGCGCCCACTCGCGCGTTGCGGTCTCCTTCGCGCGCGACGCATCGCGCCAGTTCCCCACGAGCGGAATGAGCCCGAGCAGAAGGATGGGCGCCGACGTCATCCAGCGACGTGCGTCGAACGCCGCGCGAGCCGCGAGCGACCGCCACATCGCCGCGAGGCCGAGTGCTGCCCATACGCTCCAGGTGGAATAGCTCCAGAGATAGAAGTAGTCACGGTCTCGAACCTCCCGGGCCACACCGGTGAGACCCGGCGACTGCGACGCGCCGTACTTGAAGTTCATGTAGTACACGAGCGCGAGCGTCACCGTCACCACGAGCGGCCCGAAGAACCAGAACGACGCACGCTCGTATTTCCAGTGCGTGAATCCGCCGAGCACGCCGAGCAGGAAGAAACCCATGGCGAGCATCGTCTGCACCGTTGGCTGCACGCCGTGCGAGTCCCTCAGCCACTGCCACTTGAAGTACAGCCACCACATTCCCACCTGCGCCGTGAATGGCGCTTGCCGCGCGGCGAGATCGGGCTTGCCGTACTGGTCCCGATTGATGTTCGACATCAGGCGCGTTCGCGTCGTCTCCGAGAACGTGCACGCAAACCCGATCGTGTCGGCGCACCCCGTCGGCTCGCCTTCGTTCATCACGGGATGCCACGCTGCCCGGATCGGCTCCACGGCGAAAGGCGTGAGGCCCAGAACGAACGCGAGACCGCCGGCGATGATCAACTTCCATCGGTAGATCGTGACCGGCCGACGGATGATCACTGCCAGCGTCACTGCGGGTCCGACGAGCAGGCCCGCCGGATGATTCGTGTACCCCAGTCCGATCAGGTACGCGATGACCACGAGCAACTTGTCGGCGAAGCGGCCATCCGGATCGTCGCACCACAGCACCGTCAGCCACGAGACGATCGCGAAGAAGGCCAGCGACACGGTGTAGACCTTCTCGTTCACGACGCTCTGGTTCCACACCGTGAACACCGTCGCGCTCAATACCGCCGCGGTGATCGCGGCAAGAATGCGCGTCCATCGCACCCGCGACCACGCCGCGAGCACCCGCTCCGCGACGAGAAACCAGATCCCCGACGAGACGGCGCTGCAGAGCGCGGCCAGCAGGTTGACGCGCACCGCCACGGATCCGATGGGCACGAGCGACGACACGCGTCCGAGCAACACGAACAGTGGATTGCCCGGTGGATGCGGGATGCCGAGCGTGTACGCGGCAGTGATGTATTCACTCGCATCCCACATCGCGGTGGTCGGTGCAAGCGTGGCGACATACAGCGCGAACACGCCGAGGGCCACAAGCGCCGCAATTCCATAGGACGGCGCGGGAACGTCATGCGTCGTCTCGGCGCTGCGTCTCATCGCCATGTGAGGATCGCCGCGGGCACGAGCACGGCGTAGCCAATCACGATGAGCACCGGACCGAGGGTGATGCCGCCGCGGATGAGGTCAGCATATCCAATGGACAAGGCGGCGGCGGCGACTGCGAGCACGATATGCCCGCGTCGAGCCGGCGCGAGAGTGAGTAGTCGCACCAGTGTTCCTGTGTGAGGTGTGTCGGAGGTCTTGTCGCCCCGAGCCGAGCGTCTTGTTGTCGCCCCGAGCCCAAGGCGAGAGGCCTGGTTTTTTCAGTTCTGCACGCGCGTCACGTGAAGAAGCCCCACCTGGCGCGTGTTGTCCACCACGATCGCATAGCGATGCGCTCCGTCCTTCAGCGCCAGCGTCACCGCCCATTTCCCCGACCGCGCATCGCGCTGCATCTGCGTCGCATCCACGCGCCATCCATTGAAGTCACCCACCACTGCGACGTGCCGTGCGTCGGGCGCATCGAACATCAGCCGCACGAGACGCAACGTGTCGCGAAACCGATCGACCACCGAGTCCCCGATGATCGCACTCGTCACCACGCTCATCGGCCGCGCATCGGGCACCGGCGGTGAGAACGACGACATCGTCGTGATCGACCCGATGCCCGCCGCCAGGGCCAGCCCGATGAACGAATGC
>JBBQDT010000222.1:0-6685 GCA_038319955.1 Gemmatimonadales bacterium
AGCAGAACAGAGGTGACCGTGCCTGCGACGGAGGACTCGTCCTCGTCTCGAAACCGCAGATATGACATAGCAGTAGGCCTGTGGCGAAGGGTCTGCCGCAAGGATAGCTTGCAGAGGAATTTTCCGCGAACGCGGTGCAAGAAGAAGGCCCGTCGTTTCACCTCAATCGCTGGCCTGTGCGCCTCTCGCGAATCGTTCGACCCGTCGATTCCGGCAACACGGAAGATGCGATCCCCATGCGCCGCATCGTCTTCTGGGCGGCGGTGTGGCTGGGCATCACCATCGGAATCGTCTTCTATTTCAGGTACGCGCGGCTCCTCACGCCGCTGCTCGGCTGACGACTCACATCCTCCGCGTCACATGATCGACCGTCCTGATTCCGCCGCGTCCGCCGACGCGGACGTCACCCTCGTTCTGCCCGACGGCGCCACGCGCACCGTACCGCGCGGGACGCTGCCGGCCGACGTCGTGCGCTCCATTGGCGAGCGGCTGCTCATGGCCGCGGTCGCCGTGTCGGTGGACGGCGAGATCCAGGACCTCATGACGCCCCTCCGCAACGGCGGCGCCTTCAAGGTCATCACCGATCGTGACCCTGCGGCCCTTGCCGTGCTCCGGCATTCGGCCGCACACGTGCTCGCCACCGCGGTGCGGCGCCTCCGCCCCGACGCGAAGATCGGATTCGGGCCGGCCATCGACGACGGCTTCTACTACGACTTCGAGGTCAAACAGCCCTTCACCCCCGACGATCTGGCCGCGTTCGAGGGGGAGATGAAGAAGGTCGTCCAGGAGAAATTCCCATTCGTGCGCGCCGAAGTGGACATGGGCGAGGCGCGCGTGCGCTTCGCCGACGATCCGCTCAAGCTCGAGCGCCTGGACGACTTCACGGATCCCAACGAGATCATCTCGACATACACGGATGGTCCGTTCATCGACCTGTGCCGTGGACCGCACGTGCCCGATACCGGCCGGCTCAAGCACTTCAAGCTGCTGAGTGCCGCAGGCGCCTATTGGCGTGGCGACGAAAAGCGCCAGATGCTCCAGCGCATCTACGGCACCGCGTTCTTCAAGAAGGATGAACTGGATCAGCACCTGTTCCAGATCGAGGAGGCGAAGAAGCGCGACCATCGCCGGCTGGGCAAGGAGCTCGATCTCTTCATGCATCACCCGTTCTCGCCAGGCGCCACCTTCTGGACCGAGCGGGGCACCACGCTCTACAACCTGCTCGTCGACTACGTTCGCGAGCGCCAGCAGCGCGACTTCGCCGAGATCAAGACGCCGTTGCTGTACAACAAGGGGCTGTGGGAGATGTCGGGGCACTGGGGCAAGTACAAGGAGAACATGTTCCTCGTCCTCGACAGCGAGACGGGTGAGCACGACATGTCGCTCAAGCCCATGAACTGCCCGTCGCACTACCTGCTGTATCTCTCGAAGAAGCACTCGTATCGCGAGCTGCCCAAGCGGTTCGTCACGTTCGATGTGCTGCACCGCAACGAGGTGACCGGTGCACTGTCGGGCCTCACGCGCGTGCGCCAGTTCGCGCAGGACGACTGCCACGTCTTCCTCCGCGAAGACCAGATCGTCGCCGAGGTGAAGTTCCTCATGGACTTCATCCTCGGCTACTACGAGTCGTTCGGCCTCACGGCGACGCTCAAGTTCGCGACGCGCCCCGAGACCCGCATCGGCGAGGACGCGATGTGGGATCGCGCCGAGGGCGCGCTCAAGTCGGCGCTCGAGGCGACGGGAAAGCCATACGCGCTCAAGGAGGGCGACGGCGCGTTCTACGGTCCCAAGATCGACTTCGACGTCACCGATTCGATCGGCCGCGCGTGGCAGCTCGGCACCATCCAGCTCGACTACGCCGCGCCGGAACGGTTCAACCTGGAGTACGTCGGCGAGGACAACGCCGCGCATCGCCCGGTGGTGATCCATCGCGCCGTGAGCGGCTCGTTCGAGCGGTTCATCGCGATTCTCATCGAGCACTTCGCCGGCGCGTTTCCCACCTGGCTGTCGCCGGAGCAGGTGCGCGTGCTGCCCATCACGGACGAGCAAGCGCCGGTTGCGGCAGCGATCGTCGAGCGCATGACACAGGCGGGCATTCGCGCGCATCTCGACGCGCGCAGCGAGACGCTCAAGTATCGGGTGGCGGAGGGTGCACGGATGAAGGTGCCGTACATGTGCGTCATTGGGCGACGCGAGGCAGAGGCGGATCAGGTGGCGGTGAACACGAGAGGGGCGGGCGAAGGGCAGAAGCCGGCGCCTGTTCCAGTGGATGCGTTCATCGCGAAGGTGGTGGCCGAGTCGAAGGTGAGGACGTTGACGTTGTCAGCGGGGGCGTAAGGCTGTTTGCAGTTTCGAAAAGTTGTTGAGAATCGGAGCACCAAATGCTATTGCGCCCATGACCGACAAATCCGTCAAAGCGTCCTCCCGAGCGAAGAGAGCCAGCATGACTCTCGCGCTTTCCACGCTCGCTCTTGCGTCCGCCCAAGCGCAGGACGCTCCCACCTGCATGCAGCGGCTCGACGCCGCAACCCCCGACTCGGTGCGCTCGACCTTCGCTGCCACAGTGCAAAGCTTCAACCCGCGACGGCCCCTTCCCACGCCGTACGCCGAGTTGTTCGCGAACGGTTTGCGCCAGGAGCTCAAGATCCCGGCGAACGTCGTCTTCCCTGTCTTCGAGGCGGGCTCCATGCCGACGAAGGCATCACCATCGCGGACGGCGTGGATGGCGGTACCGAGCATGTCCGTCGTCTTCGGCGTGACGATCGATGCGGGGAAGATCTCACGCATCCGTCGCATTGCGGGAGCGTCGGGTACCGCCTTCGACGTCGCGGTAATGAATGCGCTCACGATGCTCGATTCCACCTCGGCACTTCCGCCCTTGCCCGACGCACTCGGCACCGAGCCGCTGGAGATCAGCGTCGCCATCATGCGGGTGCCGTCGCACGTGGTGCATCCGGTCATCACCAATCCGAATGTGCCCGCGGTGCCGCTCTTCCTCGTTCGGTCGCCGGCATTTGCGGTGAGCCAACGCGCCGCCCCAGGGGCGGGCTTCGCGAAGTTCGTCCCGCAACCGCCGACCAAGCGCGACGACGAGGCGGTGATCGTCCGCGTCACCGTGAGGCCGGACGGCGTCGTCGACCAGGCCTCGATGCAGGTGATCGCCTATTCGTCCACGGGCTACATCAAGAGCGTGTTCGACGCCATTCCAGACTGGAAGTTTCAGCCGATGGTGCTGAACGGATGCGCCGTGCCGTCGATGGAAGAGCTGACCTTCTCGGCCGCGCCGACTGCATCGGGTCGTCCGCTACGGTAACAGCGTCGCCACTTCGTGGAGCGACAGTGCACGCCACTGACCAACCTCGAGCGCTCCGAGCTCCAGGCCGCCGATCGACCGCCGGTGCAGCGCCAGCACATGGTTGCCGACCGCAGCGAACATGCGCCGCACCTGGTGGTACCGTCCTTCGGTCAACGTCACGCGGGCTCGCCGGACGTCGATCACGTCGAGCGTGGCAGGACGCAACGGTTCGGTCTCCTCATTCAGCAACATCGTGCCGCTCGCGAACAGCGCGCCCTCGTCGCCGCGTAAGTTGCTCGCGAGCTCTGCCTCGTAGACCTTCGGCAGGTGTGTTCGGGGGGACGCGAGGCGGTGGTTGATCTTCCCATCGTCAGTGAGGAGCAGCAGCCCGGACGTGTCGCGGTCGAGCCGACCGATGGAGGCCATGATCGGCGATCGCTCGAGAAGTCGCGGAGGCAGCAGCTCGTAGATCAGCCGGCTCGTGTCCCTTGCCGAGCAGACATATCCCGTGGGCTTGTGCAGCATGAGCACGGCGCCCGGCGCCGGGTCGAGCGACGCTCCGCGGACGAGCAGGTCGCCGTGATCGAACGTCTCACCGTCACGCACGATGCTGCCATCACGTCGAGTGACGACGCCTTGCTTCACCAACTCGGTGACCTCGCGACGCGTACCGTAGCCGAGGTTGGCCAGGTACTTCACGAGCTTCGTCACGCCTTCACCGCCGAGAGGACCTTGAAGCGGCGTCCGTCATGGACGGTGGTGATGTTCTTGAACAGGTACTTGATCGCGCCTTCGTACGGCAATGTCCTGTTGGCAACGAGATTGAGCCGGCCACCCGGCGCGAGCACGGTGAACGCGTCAGCGATGAACTGAATGGGCACCGTGAGGTCCGTCGCCTTGCCGACGTGAAATGGCGGATTGGTGACCATCAGGTCGAACTGTTCCTCGAGCACCGCGGACGCGATGTCGCTGCCGAGCACGCGCGCGCTGCCAAGGCCCGCAGCGAGGGCAGAGCGCGTCGCCGAGCGAACGGCCTCGGAATCGACGTCCACCATCGTCACCGCGTCGCCGGCGATGCCCCCCGCGACCACGCCCAGCACGCCGTAGCCGCACCCCACGTCGAGCACGCGATCGCCTGCCCGGACATCCATGTGTTCGGCGAGGATGGCCGTGGCTTCGTCGAGGTGGTCCCACGAGAAGACGCCGGGACGCGAGAAGAAGTCGTAGCTGTTGCCGCGCAACTCCAGGGTCTGTTGGAGAAAGGAGTCCGCGTCGAGATATGGGCTCGACGGAGCGTCGTCGCTCGCAATGCGATCTGTGCGCTTCGTCGCGCCGATGACGCGATGGCCGCTCTCGGTGGCGATCGTCGCAGCGTTGCCGAAGATCTCCTCGGCCATTCGCCCCGCGGACTTCGCCCCTTCGTTGGTGGCGCCGGCGATGTACAGCTTCCCGCCCACCTTCAGCAGGACAAAGGCGTCGTGCAGCAACTGCAACAGCGCGAGCTTCTCCAGCGGAATGCGGATAGTGACGATGTCGGCAGTGAGCGCGGGAAGCGCGGCGGCGCCGTGTCCGAGGTACAGCTCGGCGCTGTCCACGCCGTTGGCACGGAGCGTCCGCGACGCGGCTTCGATGGCCAACACGTTGCGGTCGGTGAGGACGACGCGAGCGGCTTGTCCCGAGAGCGCGATGGCGGCTCCCAACAGTCCGTTGCGGCAGTTCAAGTTGACGACGACCTGACCCGACTCCACGCGCACATGCTGCGCGAGCAGGAGCGAGGAGGGATCACTCGAGCCGTGCGCGAACACCCCAGGCTTCGATGCCAGCACGATCGATCGGCCCGCGGCAGTGACGACGGTGTGCTGCCAGCGGCGATACTCGTCGTTCACATATGCGTGCTTCGTGCCTGACATTGACGTGGGGCGTTCGTGGCCGCGACTTCGCAATCGAGTCCTCCGAAGATAGCCGTTCACCCCGTGCCGCGGCGCGGGGCCGACGTTCGCCGTTCGCTGGACACACGCGTCGAATGGATGCACCGTTCTCCGTCGATCCTCGAGGAGACCCATGCGCAGATCACGTCGTTCGTCGTACGTCGCCTTCATCCTGCTGGCGGCACCATTCGTCGGCATCGGCGCGCAATCCGCCAGCACGCAGTCGCCACCGGTGGCGGCACGCGTGCCGAAGGCCGATACACTCCACGGCGACATCCGCATCGACGACTACGCATGGCTGCGCGACGATGCACGCAAGCGGCCGGAGGTCATCCGCTACCTCGAAGCGGAGAACGCCTACACGGAGGCGAAGACCGCAGCGCTCGAGCCGCTGCGACAGAAGCTGTACGCCGAGTTCCTCGGCCGCATCAAGCAGACCGACCTCCAGGTGCCGGAGCCGTACGGCCCATACCTCTACTATTCGCGCACCGTCGAGGGAAAGCAGTATCCGATCTTCGCGCGCAAGCGGAACACGCCCAACGCGACCGAGGAGATCCTGCTCGACCGGAACGAGCGCGCGGGAACGGGCCACTACTACGCAACCGGCGCAACGGAGATCAGTCCCGATCATCGGTTGCTCGCCGTACTGGAAGATCGCAACGGCTCCGAGCACTTCGTGCTCCGCGTCAAGGATCTCACGACCGGCAAGTGGCGACCAGACTCCCTGCTCGAGACGACGTATGGCGTCGAGTGGGCCAACGACAACAAGACGCTGTTCTACACGCGCTTCGATTCCGCGCAGCGCCCCGATCGCATCTTTCGCCACCACCTCGGCGACGATCCGGCGAAGGACGCCATCGTCGCGCGTGAGCCGGACGACCTGTTCAACATCGAGGTCGCCAAGTCGCGCAGCGGACGATACCTGTTCATCAAGCACGGCAGCTTCACGTCGGCCGAAGTGAAGTTTCTCGACGCTTCGACGCCGGACGGCGAGTGGCGTGTGATCGTGCCGCGCACGCCAGACCTCGAGTACGACGTCGAGCATCACGACGGTCGATTCATCATTCGTACGAACGCGGACGGCGCGACCAACTTCAAGCTCGTCACCGCCCCTGTCTCGACGCCGGACCACGCCCACTGGAAGGACTGGATCGCACCGCGCGCCGACGTGCAGATCGCGTCGTTCGTTCCGTTCAAGGATCACTACGTGCTCGTCGAGCGGAGCAACGCACTCGAGCGGTTGCGCATCCTCGATGTGGCGACCAACCGCTCGCACTACGTCACCATGCCCGAGTCAGTGTACTCGGCGGGCCTCGGCGGCAACCGCGAGTACGCCACGTCCGTGGTGCGGTATCGGTATACGTCGCTGGTGACGCCGAGCTCCGTGTATGACTACGACATGCGCCAGCGGCGCAGCACGCTGCGGAAGCAGGAGGAGGTCGTCGGCGGCTACGACAAGAGC
>JBBQDT010000223.1:0-6675 GCA_038319955.1 Gemmatimonadales bacterium
GGTGACATCCTGCTCAAGGCAGGGGCGATCACGCAGGTGCAGCTCGACGCGGCGATCAGCGCACAGGCGCTGTATCGCGACAAGCGGATCGGCGAGCTGCTCGTGGCGCACGGCGCGGTGAGCCGCGACGCACTGCATGCACAGATTCGCCTCCAGATCGAGGAGGCGGTGTACTACCTGTTCACCTGGATGCAGGGGACGTTCAACTTCGAGGCGGACGTCCATCCGGAAGAGCAGGACCTGCTCGTGTCCATCAACCCGGAGTCGCTGCTGCTCGAGGGTGCGCGCCGCGTGGACGAGTGGAGCCTCATCGAGAAGAAGATTCCGAGCCTCGACCTCGTGTTCGATCTCGACCGCGGCAAGTTCGCGGAGAGCGGCGTGCAGCTGCCGCGCGACCAGCAGGTCATCATCGACCTCCTCGATGGCCGCCGCGACGTGGCGGCCGTGATCGAGGAGTCCGGGCTCGGTGAGTTCGACGTGGGGAAGGCGATCTACGGGTTGGTCACCGCCGGCTTCGCACAGAGGGTCGGCAAGACGAAGGCAGCCGAGCCCGTCGTCAGCGACGCGCGCGTGGACGAGCACCGCAATCTTGGCATCGCGTTCTACAAGACCGGCATGCTCGACGAGGCGATGCGCGAGTTTCGTCGCGTCAGCGAGCTGCGCGAGCATGACGTGGAGGCACGGTTCTACATCGGCCTCGCGCTCATGCGGCAGAACAAGTGGTCCGATGCCGTTGCCGCGTTCCGCGACTGCGTGTCGCATGCGGGCGCGCGGCCGGCGGCGTACCACAACCTGGCGCACGCGCTCGAACGGATGGGGCGCTATGACGAGGCGAAGGCCGCGCTCGAGGGTGCCATGAAGCGCGGTGGCGCGAAGGACGCGCGCATCCAGACGTCGGTGGGCGTCGTGGCGCTGCGCGCCGGCGACGTCATCGCCGCAGACTCGGCCCTGCTGGCCGCGCGTCCGCTCTTCGGCACCAGGCCACCCACCGCGCCGTGGTACCACTATGCCGCGCTGACGGCTGCGCTGCTCGGCGATCTCGAGCGCGCGCACAGCCTGCTCGTCGAGGGACTGGCGGCACATCCACACGCGGCGCCGCTCTACAACAACATGGCGGCGGTGCAGGAACGGCGCGGCTATCATCCGGAGGCGCTCGCCGCCGCCGAGCGCGGCGTGCAGGAAGACACCGGCCTCGCGCAACTGCACAAGAATCTCGGCGACTGCCACTATCGTGCGACGCGCTATGACGACGCGCTCGAGTGCTACCTCCGCGCCGTAAAGCTGAACCCGAACCTCGGCGACGACGTCTATCTCAAACTCGGCAACATTCGCTTCAAGCGTCAGGAGCGCGACGAGGCGGTGAAGTGCTGGGAGCAGGCGCTTGCCCTCGACCCGACCAACGCCATCGTCCGCACGAACCTCGACGCTGTCCGTCAGGTGCTGTGAGTGAACGATCTCTCCGATGCCGGATTCGCGGCGCTCACCGAGAAGATCGCGCGCGACAAGGGCTTCGGGTGCGCGAGCTACAAGGAGAAATGCCTGCGGCGCCGCATCGCGGTGCGGATGCGCGCACGCGGCGTGCACACCTATGGGGATTACGCGCGCGTGCTCGACACGGACAATGCGGAATACGAGCGCCTGCTCGACGCGCTCACGATCAACGTCACCAAGCTGTTTCGCAATTTCGAGACGTACACCGTCATCGCGGAGCGTGTCGTGCCCGCGCTGTGGGAGCGTGCGATTCCGCAGATCAACGTGTGGAGCGCGGGGTGCTCGTCCGGCGAGGAGCCGTATTCCCTCGCAGCGCTCTTCCATCGGCACGCCGAGCGGATCGGCGCCCTGTCCGAGCTCGCTCGCCGGGTGTCGGTGCTCGGCAGCGACATCGACGCCCGCTGTCTCGCCGCGGCAGAGGGCGGTTCGTTCGCCGAAGGTGACTTCACGGATACTCCGGACGAACTCCGGCGCCGATACTTCTCTCCGGTACCGCCGTTCACGATCATCCCCGAAGTGCGTCGCCTCGTCCGGTTCGAGCGGCGCGACCTGCTCGCCGAAGCGCCCCCACCCGGTCTGCATCACTTGATCTGCTGCCGCAACGTGCTCATCTACTTCGATCGCGATACACAGGAGCGCCTGTTCGAGAAGTTCCACGCGGCGCTGTCGCCGGATGGATTCCTCGTGTTGGGTAAAGTGGAGACGCTGCTCGGGGCAGCGCGCCATAAGTTCGTCGCCGTCGACGGCCGCGAGCGGGTCTTCCGGCCACTGTGAGCGCGATCGCCCCGGAGATCCGCGTGAAGGTCGCGGACTACGCCGTTCGGAAGGGACCGCACGTCATCGCGACGATCGGTCTGGGCTCGTGCGTCGCCATCGCGCTGTACGATCGCGAGACGCGCATCGGCGGATTGGCGCACATCCTGTTGCCAAGCCGCGCGATGTCACGCGAGACATCCAATCCGGCGAAGTTTCCGGAGACGATCATCCCCATCATGCTCCGTGAGATGAAGCAGCTCGGCTCGTCGGCGAGCGCACGCATCAGCGCGAAGATCATCGGGGGTGCCAGCATGTTCGGCCAACTCGTCACCGGCACCGGCATCAATGTCGGCGAGCGGAACATCAACGCCACCCGCGAGGTGCTGGCGCAGGAAGGCATTCCGCTTCTCGCCGAGGACACCGGTCTCGACTACGGACGCAGCGTCTACTTCTTTCTCGAGGACGGGCGGGTCGAGGTCCGCTCGTTGAAGAAGGGAGATCGTGTCATCTAATCCGGCGGCGAGCGTCCTCGTCGTGGACGACAGCGCCTTCATGCGGCGGTTGATCGGACAGATCGTGGACGCCTCGCCGGACTTTCATGTCGTGGGCACGGCGCGCAACGGCATCGACGCGCTCAAGCAGATCCACGCGCTCGATCCGCAGATCGTGACGCTGGATGTCGAGATGCCCGAGCTGGATGGTCTCCAGACGTTGGGCTACATCATGAGCGAGACGCCGCGCGCGGTGGTGATGCTCACCGCCGCCACGTCGCCCAGCGGCGAGGACCTCGCGCTGCGCTGCCTGGAGATCGGGGCAGTGGACTTCGTGCGAAAGCCGTCGGGTCCGATCAGTCTCGACCTGGAGACGGTGGGCGAGACACTCCTCGCCGCACTCCGTGCCGCGACGCAGGTGAACCTCGGCAGCGTGAAGCTGCTGGCGCGTCCGCGATTCATCACGCCGTCGCGCCGGGTCGCCGACACATCTGGTGCGAATTGGGCCGTGGCCATCGCGGCATCGACGGGCGGTCCGCGTGCATTGGCCGAAGTCATCCCGCACCTGCCGGGTGATCTCGGCGCGGCGGTGTTCGTGGTACAGCACATGCCCGCCGGCTTTACGCGCAGCCTGGCCACGCGGCTCGATTCGATGAGTCACCTGCGTGTCACGGAGGCCCACGAGGGCGAGAAGGTCGAGGTGAATCGCGTTTACCTCGCACCGGGCGGCATGCACATGCGCGTGGGCACAGCGATGGCCGGCAACCGCCACATCCAGCTCGACGACGGGCCGACGATCTGGGGCGTCCGGCCGGCGGCGGATCCGCTGTTCACGTCGGTGGCCGAGCAGTTCGGGCACCAGAGCGTGGGCGTGGTGCTCACCGGAATGGGACGCGACGGCTCTGAGGGATTGCACGCCATTCGCGCGGCGGGCGGTGGCGCCGTGGTGCAGGATCGCGCCACGTCCACCATCTACGGCATGCCGCACGCCGCGCTCCAGCGGGCCGGTGCGGATCGCGTGTCGGCGCTGGAAGCCGTGGCGCCCGCCGTGGTGCAACTGCTCGCGGCGCGACGGGCGGCGTTCGCATGATCGAAGCGCACTGGGGTCTCGCGCGCCGCGCCTTCGCGAACACGCCCGACCCGGCGTTCGTGTATCGCTCGCCGGCCTTCGTCGAGGGTTTCGCGCGGCTCCTCTACGACGCCACTGAGCTGCGCGGTGGGCTCTCGCTCATCACCGGCGAGATCGGCTGTGGCAAGACGATGCTCGCGCAGTCGCTCGCCGACCGGTTGCAGGGCACGCCGAGCGAGGTGATCGCGCTGCCGTATCCCAAGGTCACTCCCTCGCAGTTGCTCGCCACGGTGGCACGCGGGGTGGGTCTCGAGGCGCCGTCGCGCGGAAAGCTCGCCGTCATCGAGGCCCTCGGCGCCCAGCTCGTTGAGCTCCACCGTAACGGACGCCGTCCGGTGCTCGTCGTGGATGAGGCACAGCTGGCCAGCCCATCGCTGCTCGAGGAGATCCGGTTGCTCACCAATTTCGAGGACCGACAGGACAAGCACCTGCACGTCGTATTGCTCGGGCAGCCCGAGCTGCGCGGGCGCGTCCGCAAGCGTCCGCAGATCGACCAGCGCGTGAGCCTTCGGTTCCACATCGATCCGATGGAGACGGATGACGTGCGCGGTTATGTGGAGCATCGGCTGCGTGTCGCGGACTGGAAGGGCACTCCGATTTTTTCCGACGACGCGTTCGTCGCACTCGCCGAGCGAAGCGGCGGCGTGCCGAGGCGGATCAACACCCTGGCGACGCAAGCGCTCTTCGTGGGGGCCATGCGACAGCTGTCGGCCATCGATGGCGAATTGATGAGCGACGTGGCGGACGATCAGGAATGAAGAAGAAGCGCATTCGCTACAGCGAGCTGGCCGCGCCGCCCATGGTCGCCATCGCCATCGACGCTCCGATCGTCGTTCACGTGCCCACGGTGGAGATAACAACTGAGGTAGCGCTAGCGGTGCGGCCGCGACGCAACTCCACCCCGGTGGAGCTGGCGCGCGCGCTCGCGGCGGCGCAACTGGCGGAAGCGGCAGCCGCGGCACGAAAGGCGGAAGAGGAGGCGACGAGCGACACCACGCGGCCGGCACCCGTACCAGCGCCGACGAAGGCCGACCTCGCCGACGTTCTCGTCTTCCGCATTGGCTTCGAACGATTCGCGGTGGACCTGCTGGCGGTCGAGGAGGTCATCGACCTCCCGACCATTCACTTCGTGCCCGAGATGCCGCCCGCGATGGTGGGCGTCGTCGCGGTGCGCGGCTCGCTCACGCCGGTTTTCACCCCGAACGTGGCGCTCGGGCTCTCCGCTGCGCCGAGTGAAGCAGTGCTCATCTTCCGGCACATCGCCGGTCGCGTCGGGGTGTTGATCGACGACGTGGAGGACGCCATCACCGTCGACCTTCGCGAGCTCCGCCGCGCTCCTGAGCGCGATGGGGACGATGCCGTTGTCCTGGGCGTCATCCATCACGGCGGAAGCCTGTGCGCCGTGATCGATGCCGACGCCCTCATCGCCGCATGCCAGACCGCGGCACTTCTGGAGACTGCATGAGTACCCTGACCGACAAGCTGGTCACCTTCCGGCTCGGCGAGGATCACTTCGCCGCCGACGTGCATGCGGTGGAGCGAGTGCTGCGATACAGTGTGCCCACCAGCGTGCCGGACATGCCGGAGTACATCGAAGGGGTGATGGACTACCTGGGTCGTGTGGTACCGGTGGTGAACCTGCGTCGCCGGTTCGAGTTGCCGGCGGTGGAAGCGCGCTCCGAGACGCGGACGCTCGTGCTGAACGTGAGCGGCGAGTGGATCGGCGTGGTGGTGGATTCGGTCACCGAAGTCACGCCATTCGATCCGGCCGCAGTGGCGCCGCCGCCCAAGTTGTTTCGCGGCCTCGCGCGAGAATACCTCAAGGGCATCGTCCGTCACGGCGACAAGCTCGTGATCTACCTAGATGTGGAACAGTTGCTCTCGACCACCGAGCGCATCGCGCTGGGCGCGGCGGGAGTGGAGGCGCTGGCGAATGGCTGACATCAGCGAGTACCGCACGCGAGTCGCCGCGCTGTCGGCGCGGCTCGATGCACCGAACGCCGCGGGCGAGCGCGACATCATTCGCGCGGAGCTGATCGCGATTGGCAAGGGACTCGAGCACGACCTCGTCGAGCTCACCACGCTGCGCGAGGACGCGAAGGTGCTCGTGGAGCGGTGGAAGACGCTGCAGGGCGCGGCGTCGCCGGCGTTCAGCGCCGACCGGCCCGTGGTCGTCGATCACATCGGCGCATCGACCTTCATCGAGAAGGGATGGAGCCGCATCTCGCTCGGCGATTACGTCGGGGCGGAGGAGTCGCTCACCAAGGCGCTCCAGCTCGTGCCGAACGATCCGCAGGCGGAGTCGCTCCTCGGCTGGGCGCAGATGCTCCAGGAGAAGTACGACGAGGCGTTGCTGCAGTTCCAGAAGGTGCTCATGCGGGAGCCGGCGAATGCGCTGGCGCGCATCAACGTCGGGTACATCTGCCTCAAGAAGCGCATCTTTGGCGAGGCCATCGAGCATCTGTCGCGCGCCATAAGGCTCGACAGCGACCGCAAGGCCACGCTCTATGCGCACTTCTACCTCGGGCTGGTGTATCTCGAGCGGGACATGTTCGAGGATGCGCAGACGTTCTTCCAGAAGACGCTGGTGCTTGGTCCCAACCTCATCGAGGCATACTACGAGCTCGGCCGCGCCTACTGGTTCAACGGCCAGCGCGATGAGGCATTGCAGACGTGGCGTGACGGGTTCGCGGCCAACAAGTTCAATCCGTGGGGAAAGAAGTGCGCCGAGGTGCTGAAGACGGTGGAGGAGGGCGGGGAGCCGTAAGCGTCATCCGGAGGTGCAGATCCTTCGCTGCGCTCAGGATG
>JBBQDT010000224.1:0-6668 GCA_038319955.1 Gemmatimonadales bacterium
CACGCGTCGCGCGATCAACGGCGCGTTCGTGCGCGCGGGGTCGTACGTCGTCACGCTCGCAGTGAACGGACGCGAGGTCGGTCGCGGCTCGTTCGACGTGCGGCCGGATCGGCGGCAGGATGCATCCGTCGCGACGATGAACGCATGGCATGCGGGTCTGGATGCGGTCGCGACGCTCTATCGCTCCACCAACGCGTTGCTCGAGCGCGCACGCGCCGCGAATGTCCGCGCCCGTGCCGACACGGTTGCCGAGCTCCAGACGAGAATCGGCGCGCTGCATCAGGCGATGGAGACGCAGGTAAGCGCACCGACAGCTGACATGCGTGCGCAACTCGCGAGCTACTCCGCCCTCTACGCAAGGCTCGCGCGGGAGCCCGGGAGGTAGCGCGCACCGGCTTGCCTGCGCACGATCATCCGATCGTAGATTCCGGCACATGAGATTTCACGCCGCTCTTCTGTTCGCGCTCGCGCTGCCACAACGGACGCCGGTGGGCGGCGCGATCACGAAGTACGTGCCGCCGGTTCCGACGCCGGCGTCGTTCATATCCGACGCGCGCGGAGTGCTCACGAGCGACGCGCACGCTGCTCTCGATGCTCACATCAACACCGTGCAGCGTGCCGGGCTCGGCGACATCGCCGTTGCCATCATGCCTTCCATCGGCGACTACTCTCCGAACCAGGTGGCGGTGGAGATCTATCGCACGTGGAAGGTGGGCAGCGTCGCCGCCATCGGGTCGGCGCAGCGCGACGTCGGCGTGTTGATCCTCATCGTGCCGAAGGAGCTGGCGCCGAATCATCGCGGCGAATGCTGGATCGAGACGGGCACCGGCGCAGAAGGCATCATCACCGATGCAACCGCGGGATCGATCTGTCGCGACTCCATCGTCCCGCATTTGCGCGAGAAGGAGTACGCCGCGGCGCTTGAAGCAGGCGTGTCCGGCGTGGAGGCGCGGCTGCGCGGCGACGAAGCGCTCACCGCCGTCGGCGCATCGGCTCGCCTGGTCTCGCCGTCTGCGCCGAGCAAGCGGTCGTCAACGGTCCTCCCCTTCCTGATCGTGGGCGGTGGCATCGTCGCGTTGCTCGCAGCGATCGCCGGAGCGGTGACATGGCGGCGCTCTCGTCGCCGGAAGTGCCCACGCTGCGGTCGCATGATGCGTCGCCTCGACGAGACTGCCGACAACGCGCGCCTCGATCACGGACAGGTCATCGAAGAGGAGCTCGGCAGCGTGGACTACGACGTATGGGAGTGCGAATGCGGGCAGACCGCCGTGCTGCCCTACCGCGCGTGGTTCAGCAGGTATTCCGAATGCCGCGAGTGCCACCGGCGCGCGGTTTCGTACGAGCGCACCGTGCTGTATCCGGCGACGACGTCGACATCAGGCCTTGCCCAGGATGCGTTCGAATGCAGGGCGTGCGGGGCGTTGTGGCAACAGCAGATCCAGCTCCCGCAGATCCCGATGCCGACATCGTCGAGCGGTGGTGGTGGTGGTGGTGGTGGCGGCGGTGGATCCGGAAGCTCGTTCGGCGGATCCGGCTCGACGAGCGGTGGCGGTGGAGGGTCGAGCTACTAGTTTCTCGCCTGCCGACCGTCCATGGGACGATGAGGCCATGGCAATATTCGTCGATTTCAAGGTGAGTCGTATATGGTCCGGGAATTGCCAAAAATATGGTAGAGACCGGCACACCTACATGGAGGAATACAATGCGCATGAAACTCACGCTCGCGATCATCACGCTTGGGGCATCGGCTGCTGGCTGCGGCATGCTCAACAAGTCAAGCGGAACCGAGATCAGCACTGGAAGCGAAACGCGAAACAGTTGGACCGCCACGCTCGCGACACCGTCAACACTCGCGGGAGCCGTTCAGCTGCATGGTACCGCCAGCTGGATGCGAGACGGCAACGATTCCAAGGTCTTCGTCTCCATATCGAATGCGACACCGGGCGGCCAGCATCCATGGCACGTCCACAGCGGTCGATGCGGCAGCAACGGACCGATTGTGGGAAGTCCGGGCGCGTACAAGCCCCTCGCGGTTGATGGCGACGGCAACGCGAGAGAGAATGCGTCCCTCGCTGTCGCGCTGCCGTATTCGAACGATTACTACGTCAACGTCCACGCGGCGGCGAACAACATGGGGACGATCGTGGCCTGTGGAAACCTCGCACCGCCGGTGCACTAAGTCACCGCGGACTGCGCTGGAGCATCTGTCGTACGGCGCAGGTCGAAATTGCACGGTCTTCGCCAAGCGCCGTGGTCGGACTTCCGGCCCGGCGCAGGAGACTGGAGTAATTCCTGTCGCAGTCCCAGAGCAGCGTTACCGCTCGTCGTCGTCCTTCCGGGTGCCGATCCACCCCAACTGCCGGAACTACCACAGCAACCCACCGCCAATGGTAATCATGGTGGCACGGTGAGCACGCGCATGACTTCGTTCGTGCGGTTGCTCTCGCTGGATAAGAAGACGTCGAGGAGGCCCGTGGCGGTCTCGCTTTACGCCTCGAGCACGTCGAGCAGTTGGAGGGAGTGGTCGGAGGTATCGCGGAGGTAGACCCGATGCTCCGCCGTGATGAACGGAGACTCAATTCGAGTGAGCCCAGTCACAGCGTCGTTCTGCAATGGCGAAGCCTGCACCGTGCGCACAGCCCACGCTGCGTGCGTGGTTCTGCAGTTCCGTCGTTGAGTGTTTCGGTCGTTCTGTCGCATTCGCAAGCCATTGATTTATATGCACTTAGGGATTGCAATACGGGGTGTACCCCGTTATATTTCAAGTATACAGATAAAGCATAGCACTTACGGAGAGCGACGTCGGGACTCGCCTGACGAGCGGGCTCTCCACCCCGTAGATCGGCAATCGCAGCGGAAGCATCGCGCGGGCCGGTAAGGAGATTCGACATGACCTACAAAATCGAGCAGATCGAAGGAATCGGCGCAAACTTCGCCGAGCGTCTCACGGCAGCCGGTGTGCATACGTCGGATCAGCTACTGGCGCACTGCGAGACGATGGACGGGCGCAAGCGCCTCGAGTCGCTTACCGGTGCGTCGGTACCAATGTTGATGACGTGGGCGAACCAGGCGGACCTCATGCGCGTGAATGGCATCGGGTCGGAGTTCAGCCAGCTTCTCGAGTCGTCGGGCATCCAGAGCGTGAAGGAGCTCTCGGTACGTACGCCGGAGAACATCGTACGTCTGCTGGACCGCGTGAACGAGGAAAAGAAGCTGACACGCGTGGTGCCGCCGCTCAAGACAGTGGAGCGCTGGGTGGAGATTGCCCGAGAGATGGCGGGCGTCGGGACTGCCCGGATGACGAGCGTCGTGAGTTCTGATATGGCGAGCGCTCCGAGAATCGAAGAGCGGCAGTTGCAGCACAGCTGATCGATCGACGCAGTACAATGAATGTCGCGGAGGCCCGCTGCCGATTCAGGCAGCGGGCCTCCGCGCGCGTACGCATCACCGCGCGATGATCTTTCGCCGCTCCTTCTCCTGCGCCTCGATGCGACCGCACATCATGTCGCACAGGTCGAAGACGCTTTGGTCCGCAAGCGCGTAGTGCACGAACAACCCGCCTTTCCGACGAACGACGAATCCCATTGCATGCAGCATCTGGAGATGCTTGGAGACGTTCGCCTGTCCCATCCCCGTCTCCTCGACGAGATCGGACACGCTCGATTCCCCCCGCCTGAGCGCCGTGAGGATCACCAATCGCGCCGGTTCGGACAATGCCTTGAATCGCTGTGCGACGAGCGCAAGCATCTCCGGACTGAGTTTCTTGGCCATGATCGTGTCTCCGCTATCTGCTCGCGACTGGCTGCTCGACATCCACCGGATGTCCCTGCGCCGACCACGCCGCGAAGCCGCCGCTCAGGTTCACCACGTTGCTCACCCCGCGCGCACGAAGCACGCTCGCAGCAATCGCCGACCGGCTGCCTCCCTGACAATGGAGCACGAGAGGGCGATCGGTCGGAAGGGCGGCGATGTCATCAGCGATGTAACCGGCCGGAATGTTGGGCACCCCCGGCACGTGTCCCGCCGTCCACTCCGACTGCCCGCGCACATCGACGACCGCGACGTCGTCGTCGGCCATGTGCTGCGATAGCTCACGCGCGCTCATTTGCGGAATGGTCCACACTTCTCTCCCTGATGCCTCCCACGCATCGACGGCGCCCGGCTCGAAGTAGCCGGCGACGCGATCCAACCCGATCATCGCGAGGTCGCGCGCTGCTTCCGCGATCGCCGACTGCCCATTGTCGCTGGCGATCAGGTGGAAGTCCCGATCGAACGGCACGAACCAGCCAGCCCACGTGCTGAAGCTCTTGTCCAGCGGAATGTTGATGGTGCCCGGCACGTGTCGCGCCGCGAATGCAGCCGCGCTACGCGTATCGACGACCAGATCGCCGCTCGCAATGACATCGCCGAGCATCGAGTCGGCGACGAGCGTCGGGCGCGGCAACCCTCCCAGCACCCTCGGACCTTCCTTGTTGATGCGCTTCATCTCGGCAAAGTACCGCGGCGGTTCGGGCTGTCCGGCGAGTACCATCTCGATGAATTCGCTTTCAACGGCTTGCTGAAGGCCCCAGTTGGCGATCTTCTCGTAGCCGAGCGTCGACGAGGGCATCGCGCCGAGCGCCTTACCGCAGGCCGAGCCTGCACCGTGTCCGGGCCAGAGCTGAAGATGATCGGGCAACTGCTTGAAGCGCTGCAGACTGTGGAAAAGTGTGCGCGCGCTCGCCTCCATGGTCCCGACCAGGTGCGCCGCTTTCTCGAGCAGGTCGGGGCGCCCGACGTCGCCTGCAAAGATGAAGTCGCCCGTGATGACGCCGATCGGCGTGTTCGTGGCTGGTGTATCGGTCACGATGAACGCGAGGTGCTCGGGCGTGTGCCCCGGCGTATGCATCACCTGGAAACGAAGGTTGCCGACCATGAACGTATCGCTGTCGTGGAGAAGGCGCGCATTGGCCGCCTCGGCAAACGCGTAGCTCCAGTCCGTCCCACCCTCACCCGACAACAGCAGCTGGCCGCCAGACCGCTCGGCAAGCTCGCGACTGCCGGAGACGAAGTCGGCGTGAATGTGCGTCTCCGTGACGTGCGAGATGCGCAGGCCTTCTGCATCGGCGGCGTGGAGGTACTGCGCGACATCGCGATTGGCGTCGATGACGATCGCCTCGCCCGTCGCCGCGCAGCCGATGAGGTAGCTCGCCTGGGCGAGCTTCGTGTCATAGAATCGCTTGAGCAGCATGGTCAGTGTGTCCGTTGCGTGACCGGCGCCGGCGTACCGACGAACGTATTCCGGTTCTTGTAGAGAATGAACGTGCCCATCACGAGCAGGAACACCGCGAAGGCCTGCTTGAGTGCACGTTGTGAAACAAAGCGAACCAGCGCGGTGCCGCCGAGAATGCCCGCGATGGCGACGGCGGTGAAGCCGACCATGAAGGCCCACGGTACCTGCACCGTACCGATGTATCCGGCAAACCCCGCCGCCGAATTCATCGCGATGACGAGGAGCGACGTCCCTACCGCCTTCTTCATCGGCACGCGTCCGAGCAGAACGAGCGCCGGCACGACGAGAAACCCGCCACCGATGCCAACCAGCCCGGTGAGCACGCCGACGCTGATCGCCACGGGAATCAGCAGCGGAAGCGACATCGGCCGCTCGTCGACTTCCGCATCGACGCCTGCGGGCCCGCGACGAGCCGATCGAAACATCGAGATCGCGGCCGCGAGCATCACGATCGCCAGCAACGTCAGCTGAAACACGCCACTGACGAACACCGCGAGGCGCGCGCCGGCAAACGCGCCGACCATCGCGATGGCGCCGAACAGCACCGCCGTGCCGAGACGCACGTTGCCGGCGCGCCAGTGACTGAACGCGCCAACGAGGCTCGTGATCCCGACGACGGGCAGGCTCATCGCGATGGCGAGCTTCGCGTCGAACCCGAGCACGTAGACGAAGATCGGCACCGTGAGGATCGATCCACCGCCGCCCATGAGGCCGAGCGAGAGTCCGATGAGCGCCGCGAGCGCGTACCCGAGAATGATCACGACGCGCTTCTCACGCGTGGCAGGAAGACAAGGGCGCCGTCACCGCGGCGACGCGCCGGTCGACAGCGCGCGCGCCATCGCGCCGACGTCGCACGAGTTGGTGCGATTGTACGGCAGTCGCGCCAGCATCATGCCCATCGCGCACGTATCGGTGAGACCGGCGAAGACGAGTCCGCCCCCAACCAGGGCCGCGATCACGGCGAACAACGGATTGACCGTGAGGGCGAGGATGGCGCCGACGGCGACAATCGCGCCGGCGGTGATGCGCACCTGGCGCTCGAGCGATATCCGCTTGGCGCCGCGGTTCACCGTCAGGCCGGCTGCCTGCCAGGCCATCATGCCGCCGTCGAGCAGATGCAGATTCGACATGCCGAGCGAGCGAAGGGCGGCATCGGCCTGTCGGGCGCGATTGCCACTCTGGCAGACGAGGACGATCGGAGCGTCTGCGACGTTGCGGATCTCCCTCGCGTGCTCGGCGAGTGTATCGAGCGGTACGTTGTACGCACCCGGAATGTGCGCTGTCTCGAATTCGCCCGGCGTCCGGACGTCGAGTAGGCGGGTGCCGGGCGAATGCCTCACCAACTCGGCGGTGGTGCGAGGGTCGAGGAGCGGGGAGAGGACTGGAATCATCATGA
>JBBQDT010000225.1:0-6594 GCA_038319955.1 Gemmatimonadales bacterium
CGCACGACGCTGCCGCAGCACCTCGTACACTGCAATCCCCACCGACGTCGACAGGTTGAGCGAGCGCACCCGCTCCGAGTGAATCGGCATCGCGACCATGCGATCGCCGTAGCGCGCATGGATCGACGCACTGAACCCTCCCGTCTCCCGGCCGAACAGGAGGACGACGTCGTCCGTCGCGCCGAGCGGTGCGTCCCAGAACAGGCGCGTCCCCTTCGTCGAGAAGAAGAACGCCTCGCCGAGGTTCGGCAGCTCGCGCTCGAATGCATCCCAGCCGTCCCAGACGCGGATGTCGACGTGCTCCCAGTAGTCGAGGCCCGCGCGCTTCACCTCGCGCCCGTCGAGCGAGAAACCGAGCGGCTTGATGAGATGCAGCGTTGCTCCCGCCGCCAGGCACGAACGACCGGCGTTCCCGGTGTTCCAATGGATCTCGGGATGCACGAGCACCACATGAATGCCCACGCGCTACTCGAACTGCTTACGGAACGCGTCGAACTGCGCACGCAGATCCGAGACCTCATTGCGTAGCTCTTGCGTGAGCTCCTCCAGCGAGGCGAGGCGATCGGTCGAGACGATTGGAGCGTCGACGGCGTCGTCAACATCCGACTCCTCGTACGCGACGTCACCGCTGAGGAGGTGCGCGTAGCGCTGTTCCTTCTGGCCGGGCCGGCGCGGAAGTTTCGTCGCGGCCGGCGCCGGCTCACGCGCAATCAGTGCTTCGAGCGCGACTTGAATCGTGGCAGATCCATCGTGCGGCACAAGTCGCGATGCCCGAGTGCTGACCTCGGCCATCGTCTGCGGCCCGCGCAGCGTGAGGACGCACAACACCGCCAACTCCGCGCGCGAAAGCTCGTCGTCGTCGGCAAGCAGGTGCTGGAACTTCGGCACTCGCTCTCCACTCCCCTGAAACGATCGCACGAGGCTCTGCCGACGCAGGAGATCGAGCGCATGCGACACCGCTGCCGTGTCGAGCGACATCACCGGATCGCGATTCGACGACTGGTTGCACGCCGCAACCAACGAGTTGAGCGACAGCGGATAGTGATCGGGTGTCGACAACTCCTTCTCGATCAGCGATCCGAGCACGCGCACTTCCATTGGACCGAGCGTCTGTGGCAGCATGCGTCAACCCTATTGCGGCGCACGCCATTCAGCAACGATGCCGAGGCGAATGCCGAAGACGGAAACACCCGCGCGGCCACGGCCGCGCGGGTGTTCACTCACAACGAGCCGCGAACGTTAGCGGCCGTTGTTCACATAGGAGACGCAGTCGCCCTGGTTCTTGAACGGCGAGCCGTCAGCGCGTGTCCGCGTCTTCCACCCACCGTCCTTGCAGCTCTCCCTCGACGTCGCTGTCACGTACGGCTCGAAGTCATACGTCACGCTGCCGCCGCCATATGCAATGGACAGCGCATCGACTGCTCCGTTGAGACCTGCGTTACCGCTGCCGGCGTTGATGCCGAAGCCGCCGGTGATGGTAGCGCCAGGGTAGCTCGCGAGGAGCGCGTTCCACGTGCAGGGGCTCGATTGCGGGCACGACGTCACACCCGTCGACCACCACCTTGCCGTTCCGCCATTGTAGGCATCGCGAGACTCCCACACTCCCACCGCATCCACGAAGCCGGGCTGGTAGTAGGGCTCGAACACCAGCGTGCGAAACTCTCCGGCATTGAGCGTCCCGCCATTGATGTCGATCTGGATGTTGATCGATGGGAAGGGAAAACTGCTGCCGGGGTTCTTGTACGTGGAGTACGACAACCCCGTGATGCTGCTGAGCGCCGTTCCGACATGATCAAAGTTGAACAGGGTGAGCTTCTCGGTGCTCAGCAGGAGCTGGGACTGGAAGCTGCCCACACCGAGTGGCGGCGCGTCGGGGCCAATGACGAACTGACCGGCCGTCGCCGGCGTTCCGGCGCGCGTGTAAAGCACCCAGTTATTGGTGGGCGGTGTGTCCTCCAGTTGGCGCGTCACGGATGCCTCTGCCACCACGACCGTCGAGTTGCCAGTCAGCGAAGCAGCGCGGGTCGACGCGGGGGCCAGCGACGCTGGTTCGACCGGCGATCTGTCGCATGCCGACGTCACGAGGAGGATTGGAAATGCGAGCATCAGTTTCTTCATCGTGCCGCCTTGAGGAAGTGATGAAAGGGACCCGGGGAGTGACGAACGTGGCGAAACTCCCCACCCTTGTCAAACGCGCGCCTTAGCGGCCTCCTCAGAGAGGCCGTAAGGAACGTCTAAAGGCGCGTAGCTCAGTCCGTTACTCCCTGCGACGAGCCGCTATGACGTCGTCGTGCTACGGGACAGACGCTTGACCAGCTCGTAGAGGAATGCGTGGCCCTCGAAGAACGACTGCACGCGCATCCGCTCGTCCCGGCCGTGAAAGCGGACGTCATCGCGGTCGATGAAGAATCCCTGCACGCCGTACGTCGGAATGCCGGCGGCGCGAAGCATTCGCCCGTCGGTGGCTCCCATCACCATCATCGGTAGCGTAATGACGCCGGGCCACATCTGT
This sequence comes from Gemmatimonadales bacterium, assembly GCA_038319955.1. Lineage (GTDB taxonomy): Bacteria > Gemmatimonadota > Gemmatimonadetes > Gemmatimonadales > Gemmatimonadaceae > AG11. Next base: position 2,513 of record JBBQDT010000225.1, read on the forward strand.
TCGGTGACGCCCGTGACTGCCTGCAACACATCTGCCCTCATCGGTGACGCCGCACCTGGCGACGGATTGCCCTGCAGCGTAACAGTGACCTGTGTGTCGGCCACGACCCTCTTGATCGCCGCGAGCACGAAGTCCTTGGAGTCCTCTGGCAACACTCGGCAATTCACGGTCGCGGCGGCCAGTTGTGGCAATGCGTTCGAGGCATGACCACCCTCGAGCATCGTGGCCACGCAGGTCGTCCGCAGGGTCGCGTTCCATGGCGTCGACCCCTTGGCGATCCGCTGCATCGCTGGCAGCGAGCCGCTGGCCACCTGCAGCAGGTCCGCCTTCACGGCGCCAGTCTCGATCCTGGCCATCTGCTTGAAGTACGCCGCGGTCACTTCGTTCGTCTTGAGCGGAAACGCGAATCGCGACAGACGATCCAGCGCGCCGGCGAGATGGTAGATCGCGTTGTCGGCCACCGGAAGCGACGAGTGCCCACCCTTGTTCCGCGACTCGAGACGGACGGTGAGGACGTACTTCTCGCTCACCTGGAGATCGTTGGCGATCCGCTTGCCATTCACCGACTCGCCCCATCCGCCCTCGTTGAGCGCGAACTCGGCATCGATCCAATCGCGATGGTTGTCGAGCAGCCACTGCACGCCGTTGAAGGGTCCGCCCCCCTCTTCGTCCGCCGTGAGCGCGACGATGATGTCGCGGTCCGGCTTGTATCCCTCCGCCTTGTATTGCAGCAAGAGTGCGATCCACACCGCCGCCTGCGCCTTGTCGTCGCCGGTGCCGCGGCCGTAGAAGTAGCCGTCCTTCTCCACGAAGATGAACGGATCCATGCTCCAGTCTTCGCGCTTCGCTTCGACGACGTCAGTGTGGGCGAGGAGGAGGATCGGCTTCCGCGCGCCGGTGCCGTGGTAGCGCACCACGAGGTTCATCTTGCGCGGGTTCGGTCCGTCCACGTGAATGTCCGCGTCGGGGAATCCGGCGGCCCTGAGTCGCACCGCAGCCGCCTCCGCGACGGGGGTCGTCGAACCCGTGGTGAAGCCTGACGGGACCTCGATGAACTCCTTGTAGATCTCTCGCGCCAGCGCCTGCTCGGCCGCGGGTCGCGTGACCTGCGCGTTCGCGGACGCAGCGACGACCATCGCCAATGACATCAACAGAGTGCATTTCATGAAGGCGTCCTGTAGAGGTTCGGTCTTCCCTGCCGAGCAATCGAAACGTAGCGTTTCACATCCCATCGTCACGAGACTTGCCATGCGATTCCTGTGGTCCGCCACCATGATGCTCACCCTGGCTGCTACCCTTTCGGCCCAGAGCAAGGGGGTCGCCGAGCGACTGGGCTATCCGGCGAACGCGAAGCTGCTCATCCTGCATGCCGACGATCTCGGCGTTTCGCACAGCGCGAACGTCGCGAGCTTCGATGCCCTCGACAAGGGTGCCATCTCGTCGGCCAGCATCATGATGCCGACGCCGTGGGTCACGGAAGTGGCGACCTACGCGAAAGCGCACCCGACCGCCGACCTCGGGCTGCACCTCACCGTCACGAGCGAATGGGAAACCTACCGGTGGGGGAGCGTTGCGTCGAAGGACAACGTGCCGAGCCTCCTCGACGCCGACGGCACGTTCCCGCGCGACGTCGCGCCCGTTGCGTCACGCGCGAAGCAGGCTGACGTCGAGCGCGAACTGCGGGCACAGGTCGACCGGGCGCTCGCGATGGGAATTCATCCCACGCATCTCGACAGTCACATGGGCGCACTGTTCGCGACTCCCGAGCTCATCGCGACCTACGTGAAGGTCGCGCGCGAACACCGCCTTCCCTTCCTGGCCACACTCGGCGACCCGCGTGCGCCGCATCCGGCGGCATTCTCCGACCAGGACGTGCTGCTCAACACCGTGATCGTGATCGAGCCGAGTGTGCGGCCTGCCGACTGGCTCGCGTTCTACGTGGACGCCGTGACGAAGCTCCGGCCCGGCGTCAGCGAGATCATCGTGCACCTCGGCACCGACGACGCCGAGCAGCAGGCGGTGATGGTGGGGCACGACGCGTATGGCTCAGCGTGGCGCCAGCGCGACCGGGACGTTGTGCACAGCGCGGCATTCAAGCAGGCGCTGAAGGACAACGGCGTCACGCTCGTCACCTGGCGTGAGATCAAGACGCTCATCCCGACGCCGTGACTATTGCGGTCGTCGCATCGCTGCGGGGCCGCCGGAGCGGGTGATGAGCTGTTCGTAGGTGATGAGCTTCACCTTGCCGGACCGCACCATCTCGGCGAACTCCGGCGAGAGCACCATCTCGAGCTCGGCCTTGCGATGGCGTGCCACGAGTGGCAATCCATCGCCGCTGTTCTGCGCCGCGTTGTTGTTGTCGAACAGCACGTCCATCTCGGGCGTCCGCTCCGCGGAGTGCACCACCACGAGGTTGGCGCGGCTGGCGTCGAGCCTATTGAGGTGCGCGAGGAATGCCGACTTCTTGTCGTTGATGGGCGTGTCGAACATCGTGTGGTACGACTCGCCGTAGTAGCGTGAGATGCCGACGCCATATTTCTTCGCCACGCGCTCGAGCACGACGCGAAGCTCCGGCGTCGCCACCGCCGTCCCCATGTGGTGGTCGATGTAGGCGATCCTGAGCCCCGACGCCACGGCGCGATCCATCTGCGCGCTCAACTCGCGCTCGACCTCGCCGAGATCGTACTTGTGCGCGACGAATGCGGCGGTGGACGGAAGGAAGTATCCGTCGCGGTCGACGAGGCTTGGCACCCCCGCCTTTCCGAGCACCGGCCCCCAGCGGTAGTTGCGCCATTCCGAGTTGAGCGCGAGATGCACGCCGACGGCAATCTGCGGATTCGTCTTCAGGAGCTCGACGGCCTCCTGATACCAGGGGCACGCGAACATCACGGACACCGAGAACGGCATTCCGGTCGCCGCGACGCGCGCAATGGCCATGTCGACCGAATGGTTCATGCCGACGTCGTCGAGCCGCAGCAGCACCTCGGGGGCACTCGCAGCCTGTGCTTCGAGATTGGTGGCCGCGCTGAGCGCGAACAGCAGCGCGTAGGTACGACGACGGATCGACATGGTTGTACCTCGGTCAGTCATGTGGCCTCCAGCCCATCCGAAAGAGGCTGAGGTCGATCGCCGCACCCATCGCGCGATAGCCCGCGTCGCCCGGATGCAGGTGATCACCCGAATCGTACGCCGGCAGGAACCGCGCGGGGTCGGCCGGATCCTGCGTGATCCTGTCGAAGTCGATCACACCGTCGAACTCCGCGCTGGTGCGCACGAACGCGTTCACGGCGACGCGACGCGCCTCGAGCGCCGCCGTGAACGCAGCGCGGGGAGCCGCCGGCGTCAACGTTGCGCCGATGATCGCGACGCCCCGCTCGTGCGCGCGCATGATGAGCTGCCGGTAGCCACCGATGATGTCCTCGGCGGTGACGCCGTCTGTCACACTGCGTCCGATGTCGTTGATGCCTTCGAGCAGGATCACGTGCGTGATGCCAGGCGTCATCAGGACATCTCGATCGAAGCGCGCCAGCGCACTCGGCCCCGACCCATAGGTGAGCACGCGACCGCCGGAGATGCCCGCATTCACCACCGCCTTCAACGGCTCGCCGCTCGCGAGCAGCCGCTCGGCGAGGATGTTCGGCCAGCGCGTGTTGGCGTCGCGCGATGACAGCGCGCCGTCGGTGATGGAGTTGCCGATCGCCACGATGACGCCGGTTGCCCGTGCATTGGCGACGTCCACACCGACGAGGAAGGGCCAGACGAAGATGCTGGTATCGGCGGCGAAGGTCGTCGAGGCGGCGACATTGCCCCGCCCCACGTAGTTCGTCTGCAGCGCCAACGCGTGGCGAGTCGTGAGTCGCGCGGAGTCGGCGACGTAGAGGCTGATGGCGAGGTCGCGCAGCGCCGGTACGGGGAACGTCACAGGGTCGCTGAAGGCGATTGCGCCAGGGCGCAGGCGAAGTCCGGGCTTGCCGTCGAAGGTGAGCGCGCGCTCGGTCGAGGCGTCGACCGTGGCGCCTGCACTGCGCTGTGCGATGTGCGCGGCGCCGATCACGAGCGGGCGGTCGCCGTATTCGTTCGAC
>JBBQDT010000226.1:0-6563 GCA_038319955.1 Gemmatimonadales bacterium
TGCCAGGCACACACGGCGCACGGCGCGGTGAAGATGCTCGGCGCCGAACCCGAGAGGATCAGGGAGGTCTGGAACTTCCGATCGAGTCCGTTGTTCACCGACGCCGAGCGGGCGGCGCTGGAGCTGGCACAGGCCGCCGGACAGCAACCCAATGCGGCCACCGACCAGCACTTCGTGGAACTGCGTAAGCATTTCACCGAACGGGGCATCCTGGAGATCGTCGGCCTGCTCGCCCTGTTCGGCTTCCTGAATCGCTGGAACGACACGCTGGCAACGCCGCTGGAGGCCGCGCCTCTCGGTTTCGCGTTGCAGACCCTGCGTCCCGAGGACTGGGAACCGGGTAAGCACGTCCCGTGATCCGTGCGCGTCGCTACGCCTCGTCGAAGCACTGATGACGAGTGCGTCGTCGAGGCCCGCTCCGGAACCGCTGCTCCGGAGCGGGCCGCATCCCACGGCTCGAATCTCAGTCCACGCGCCGAATGACGACCCGGGCGACCGGATTTCTCCAGTCGTAGACGGATGCCGCAAGGTCTCCGATCCCGTGCATGCCGCCGCTGACGTGCACGAAGCCTTCGCCATTGCGACTGGGTGAGGAGCCTTCGCCGCCGCAGCGCGGACCCGGAATGTTCCTGCAGAGTTCGTCGTTGGGTTCGCTGCCGGCGTCGTAGGCGAGCAATGTGCGGGTGACCGAGCCGCCGATCCACGGCAGGTCGAACGAATCCAGCGCCATGAAGCTGTCGTTGGTCGGGATCAGCATTGCGGCGATGCTCAGGCGATCGAAGCGGAAGTTGGCCCGAACCCGAATCGTCGCGGTCGCGCCGGGCGCCAGCAGCCCCGGAATCGTCTGGGCGTCCAGCACCTCGCCGGTGCTGGCAAGCTCACTCGCCAGGACTGCAGTACGTCCGTCCTCCGCGAGCACCGCCAGTCCATTGCCGGCTGGTGTGCCGAGTTCGAAGAACTCCACCCGCGGCGAGTGCGTCGCCACCAGGATCGGGGTGAAAGTCTGGCCCCGGGTCAGATTGGTGATCGTTACCTCGAAAACGCGCGAGCCGCGGGACGCATTGCTGCCGGGTTCGGTCGCTTCGGCCATCGATCCGGACGCCAGCAGCGCCGCAGCGAGCCAGGCGAACGATCGGATTCTGGAAAGAGCAGTCATCGTGAGTTCTCCATCGGTTGGGCGCGCCCGAAATGGGACGCGCGGTCGGGAGACTCAGGCTCCGGAGGTCACGAAATCCTCACGGGAAACCGCTTTCATCGCCGGCAGTTCAAACGACGCGACAGTGCCCTGCCCGGGCACGCTCCGCAGGTCCAGACGACTGTGATGCAACGCGAGCACTCTTTGTACGATCGACAGCCCGAGGCCGGTTCGTCCACCCTCTCCCGCGTAGAACGGCTGCAGCACTTTGTCCAGATCACATGGACCGATGCCGGGTCCTTCGTCGCTGATCGTGACGCGGACCTGCGACGCGACTACTTCGACACTGACGTGGGTCTGCCGTCCGCTCTGGCAGTGCCGCAACGCATTGTCCAGCAGATTCTCCGCGACGGTTTCCATCAGCGCGATATCCGCCATCACGACGGGAATCTGGGGCGCGCTCGACACGGTGAGTCGCACGCCGGCCTCGCGTGCGACCTGTTGACGTTGGGCGACGATGTCATGCATCAGGTCTGCGAGCGCCATGGGTTCCGGCTGCAGCGGCAAGGCGGCGAGATCGAGTCTCGCAAGCGTGAACACCTGGTCTACGAGTCGCTGCAGTCGATCGCAGTGCCTCAAGATGACCGCAAAGAATTCGCTACGCTGGTTGACGCTCATTTGCGCGCCGTCCGTCGCCAAGGTCTCCACGTAGCCTCGCATCGCGGACAATGGCGTGCGCAGGTCATGCGAGGCCTGGGCGAACAGCTCGCGTCGTGTACGATCGGTACCGCGCAGATCCCGGACCTGATCCCGAATGCGGTCGGCCAGCGCATCGAATGCGCGCTGAACCCGGCGAAAGTCCTCCGCGGGCGCATTGTTCCCCGTTCCGACCTGCGGAAGCAGTTCGCGCTCGACTTCGAGGATGCGTCTGTGCAAGCGGTTCAGCGGCCGCGCCAACCACGCACTGATGCCCCAGAGCAACAGGATCGCCAGGAAAAGCAAGGCGAGCAGCCCTGCGGCGCCGTAACGCAGGGCATGGCTGGCCTGGGCGTCGGCCAGACGCGTGGCGCGGTCGCTCGTGCCCAGCACGACGTAGACGAAGCCCTCGCGCCGCCGCTCCGAGTCGATCGCCGCGGCAGAGAACAGGCGCGGAGCGCCGCCCCGTGGATCGCCGCCATAGGTCGCTTCGACTCGATCGGCGGGACCGTCGAGGAACCGGAAGATCGGATCCAGCGCAACTCGCCGTGCTGCAGGCGTCGCCGACGTCGCCGGCGTCACCGGCCAGATGACGCGCCCGGTCGCGTCGAGCAGGTAGATATCGGCGGCGGGGTTCAACACCATCGCGTGCTCCGCGATTTCGACCATGCGCTCCTGGTGGATCCGACCGTCGCGGATCAGAGGACCGCGAGACGCGATGTACATGGCCATGCTGCGATTCGCCGACTGCTGCACCTCATCCGCATACGAGCGCGCAGTTCGCAGGCCAAGCCAGAGATTGGCCGCGAGCACGACCGCTAGCAGCCCGATGTTCGCACCCAGCAGGCGCGTGCCGGGCGTCACGGCGGCACCGGATCCGCGTCGAAGCGGTACCCTTGACCCCACACGGTGACGAGACAGCGAGGTTCCGCGGGATCGTCTTCGATCTTGGCTCGCAACCGGTTGATGTGCGAATTGACCGTATGGTCGAAGCCGTCGAATCCGGACCCCCAGACGGCCGCGAGCAGCTGCTGACGCGAGAGCGCACGTCCCGAGTGCCGCAGCAGGTGGGCCAGCAGATCGAATTCGCGGCTCGTCAGGGCCAGAGGGCGGCCGCAACGGGTCGCAACCCGTGCGGCTGCGTCGACGACGAACTCACCGACCTTCCACTTCGAGGGCGGAGGAGCGGGATCGGCGCCGTAGCGCAACATCGCGGAGCGCCGCAGTTGAGCCCGTATGCGTGCCTTCAGTTCAGCGACGCTGAAGGGTTTGGCCACGTAGTCGTCTGCACCGGCGTCGAGCCCACGGACATGATCACTCTCGGACGCGCGGGCAGTCAGAAGGATGATGGGGTGGACGTAAGAGCGCGAGCGCAGTTGCTGGCAGATGCTTGGACCGTCGCGTCCCGGCAGCATCCAGTCGAGGATGATCAGATCCCAGGGGTGATCCTGCGCAGTGTCGAACGCGCGATCACCATCGAACTCGAGCCGGACCTGCGCGCCACAGGAGGTGGCGTGATGCGCGATCACACGCGCGAGATCCCGGTCGTCTTCGACCACGAGTAGCTGCTGCACCATTTTCGTCGGTCCATGACTCCCCTGCCTAAAGGACCGGAGGAAGAGCGGGATTATTGCGGACAGTACTTGCAAACGCTCCTGATAGCCGCTGGCGCTTGCTCATGACCTGCGCGGTTGGCACGGTGGCATGGGCGTTCCAGCACGGCACCGTTCAATCGGTCAGCAATGGCGTCTTGCAGATGAAGTCATCGCTGGCGATCTGCTGGAGCACGAATGCAGCCACATCGGCGCGCGCGACCTTGCCGACCGTGACGCCAGTCAAGTCGAGCAAGACCCGGTACTTGCCAGTGGCTTCATCGTTGGTCAGCATCGCCGGGCGCACGATGATCCAATCCCTGTCGCTGTGACGCAGCAGCGCTTCCTGCCGATCCTTGTCCTGGTAGATCGTGTGCAGCACCGTCGGCTCGACGATGCGGTCGTAGAAGAATCCACCGTGGCCGCGACTGTCGCCGGCGCCGATGCCGGTGATGCAGACGATCCTTCGAACCGCATGTTTCCGCATGGCATCCAGCAAGTGCTGTGTCCCATCAGAGAACAGGGTGACATGCTTGAAGGTCACCCCGGTGCCCAGGGAGCAGATCACCGCATCCTGGCCCACCATTGCGGAATCCACGTCCTGGGTATTCAGGATGTCGCCCTCGACCAGGTGCAGATGGCGATCCGACGACGCGACTTTCGACGTGTCGCGAACCAGCGCGGTGATGTCATGCCCTTGGGCCAGGCCCTGTTCGACGATCGCCTCGCCAGTGCGCCCGGTCGCTCCGATCAAGAGGAACTTCATTGGTTGTCGCCTTTCAGTTCTGGTTGGCGCGGCTTGCGCACTGGTCTGTTCGAACGCTGGGCCAATCGCCCAGTCTGCGCCATCGACGGCCATCGGTGACGAGGGCATGTCGGCTAGGCCGGGCAGAACGGTACGCTGCCGCACGGATCAGCTAGGTCACTCCATTTGAAGACGCTGATCATGCGCGGCACGCGACGCTGCGGATTCGAGGTGAAACGCACGACGGCTCACGCGCTGAACTCCGCGACGGCGCGCAGCTTGGTGTTCGATCCGAACGCCAGGTCAACGGAGCTCGCCGTCCACTTGGGCTTGCCGGTGCCACGATCGAGCCCGCCGTAGCCGCCCTCGGACGTCGAGGACTTGCTCCACTGGGTCGACATGTCGAGCAGGTCGACGAAGGAGTCGTTGCTCAAGGTGCCGGGACGTGACGTCAGCGCGCCATTGCCTGTCCGTCCCGCGTTGGCATTCAGGACGCGCAGGCCACCGACCAGCACCGTCATTTACGGCACCGTCAGCGTGAGCATGCTCGCCCGATCGATCACCATCTCCGCCGGCGATCGCGCGTTGCCGCCGCTGAAGTAGTTGCAGAAGCCGTCCGCGGTCGGTTCCAGCGCAGCAAAGGACGCCGTATCGGTCTGCGCCGGCGACGCATCCGTGCGTCCGGGTGCGAAGGGCACCTGCACGTCGTGGCCGGCCGACTTCGCCGCCTGCTCGATCGCGGCGCCGCCGCCAAGCACGATCAGGTCGGCCTTCGGCGCCTCCGCGCCGAGATAGCGAGTGCGCGGACCCCTGGCGCGGTGCATCCGCTTGAACCAGGCCTTGGCGAACGCGGGTTGGTATTCCTCGGGATGCTCCCTGAACCGTATCGCGATCTTCCGGTAGGCCGGGTCCATCTTCATCGCGCGGTCAGTCGTGAACATGATCGGCGCATGTCGCTTGGCAGGGTCATGCGCATCCGGCACAAGGTTCGCGCCCTGGCCGTTCGCCGGAATCCACTGCGTCGCGCCAGCGGGGCTGTCGGTCTGCACCCAATCGAAGGTGAGCAGGTTGTCGAGGTACTGCGTGGTCCACTCGGTCGAGTTCGCCGACCACGCGCCTTCGAAGCCGGGCCGGAGGAGGGTCAGCAGGGTGATCATTGCCATGCCGCCAACGCAGGCGGGTTCTCACTGCATGCCGGCCTCGACATCGATGCACATCAACGCGCCAAGCTCGAACGACTGTGCCGCTACGTGAGCCGCCCGCCGATTGCAGAGGAGCGTCTGGCACTGACTTCATCCGGCCAGGTGCACTACCAACTGAAGACCCCGTATCGCGATGGCACGACGCACATCGTGATGCAGCCGCCGGACCTGATGGCACGGCTTGCCGCGCTGGTGCCGCCGCCGCGGATGCGCCTGACGCGCTATCACGCGGATGTTCCGCGAACAGAAACTTCAAGCTGCAGCCCGCTCGAGTCTGTTCGCGTGACCGTCCCGACCTAGGCACGTCGTGCCACGATGAGATCTGGATCGGTCTTTCGGCCCTTCACGTAGGGTACGTGAATTCCCCAGGAGACGCGTGTCGCTCAGCCCACCGCGACCCGCCGGCATCGACTTCAGGCAGCGGCAGTAGAGGCCGCGGCCGGAGTACCGATCGTTGCGCCTTTGGGTGCGTCAGGTATATCCCGAACCTCCCGTTCGATCGGTCTGCTCGACCCGAACGGTATTCGTATTGAAGTCCATGAGTACTAGCAGCCTGTCGGACTTGGCGGCGCAGGGTGCGGGATAATCGAGCGCGCTTCGTGGTGGAGATCATCGAGCAGATGGATCTCTCGAAGCTGGAGACGGCATACCGAGGGTCGGGATCCGCGCCGTACCACCCGGCGATGCTGCTGAGCATGCTGATCTACGGGTATGCCACGGGCGTGTTCTCGAGCCGCAAGCGCGAGCGCCAGAGCGGCAAGAAGCCCGGCGGCAAGCCGCCCCGCGCCGCCATCCATGAAATCTGCCCTCCAGTCCGCCCGCCCCGACCTCCGCGGACACCTCAGTCCGACAGGCTGCCAGGCCCGCGGGCGGTAGTTTCGCCCTGACCATAAGATTCGTTCCACCGTACTGTCGTGGCTACCCATCGAGGGCTTGCTCTGATCTGGCGGAAAGCATCAAATAAAGGTATCAAATGGTGCGCGTGTTTGACCTGATCAGGTAGTTCCACTCGCCGTGGAACTTGTTGCGCTGAACCGGCGGCAGGTGACCTTCAGTCCCTTCGCCGTGGTGGGCGCGGCGATCAAGTTGGCGATCGTCTCGTAATCGCGCAACGGCACCCCGCGCCAGTGGGACGAGATGAACGAGAAGAGACGGTGCTGGATCTTGAGCCATTTGCTGGTGCCGGGCGGGAA
>JBBQDT010000227.1:0-6550 GCA_038319955.1 Gemmatimonadales bacterium
GCCACGGCTTGCTGCTGCGCCGTTTCACATCGGCGTACCAGGCGCAGACCGGGTACAGCACCATGACCACGGCGATCCAGATGAGATACACCACGGGCAGTGACACTGGCCATCCGGGCGGCTGCGTCATCGGGAACCGATCGACCGTGGGCGATTCCAGCGCTGGACCGATGGTCCCATATCGAGCGAGCATCACTCCGGCCGCGGCAACGTGCAGCACCAGCACATGCATGAGATAGTAGAAGAACGGTACCTTGCCGATCACCTGCGCCGCCCTCAGCGCCGAAGGTGCGCGCCCATCCAGCGCGCGAAGCGCAAGCAGCACCGGGCCCAGCGTCATCAACAGGAACAGTAGCGACGGCGGGTACTTGTTGAGGTTGAGGAAGGAGGGCAGCGTCATCGATCCTCGCGACTGAACGGTCCACGGTCCCGGATCACCGTACACGTTGAAGCCCCGTAGCAGCAGGAAGAGCGCGATGCAGCCGACGCCCATCCGGAGCAGCAGTGCACGACGCCGTTCGGCCGGCAGGTCCCAGAGCGCGCCGAGCGCGTAACCCACTGCCGTGACGCCAACCCAGGGAATCAGTGGGTAGGCGCTGAAGAGGACATGCGCGGGCCCAGGGACGATGAAGCCCGGGACGTGCAGGAGCGACCAGAGCGGAGCGAGCGCACCGAACGTGGTTGCGCGAACTCCGTCGAACAGGTTGTGGGTCGCGATCATCACGAGGCCGATTGCCGCGATGGCTCGCAGCGGCAGGCGCACGAGCAGCGCCAGCACGATCATCGCCCATCCGAGCGCCCAGATCACGTCGATGAGCGTCAGGCGATAGTCCAGGTTGAACTGCCAGAGAAATCGGATGACGGTGAGCTCGAGCAGGATCAGCCAGAGACCGCGCGTTACGAGAAAGCGTGACAGGCCAGCGACCGTCCGGCGGCGGCGAGCCAAGTAGGCGCTCGTCCCTGTGAGGAGGAAGAAGGTCGGCGCACAGAAATGCGTCACCCACCGCGTGAAGAACAACGCCACGGTCGTGGTAGCGAGGTTCGTCGGACTGGCGCTGGCATCGCCGAAGAAGTCTCTCGTGTGGTCGAGCGCCATCAGGATCATGATGACGCCTCGCACCACGTCGACGGCATCGACCCGCTGCCGGAGCGGCACGGCGCTCGCGTGCGCATCTGGCGATGTCGGCGGGATGGTGGGCGAGGCAGATGCAGACACGAGTGATGCTCCGGGTGGTGAGGACTGGCCACGCTATGAAGGCGCCCGACACGGCACGAGAGCCACTTTGCCATTGGTCCACAGGGCCACTTCATGCCAGCCGAGCAAGGATCTGCTAGCTGGGTCGATTCCGCAGACGTAGATCACGGTGAGACCCCGAACGTCTACCTCCTCCATGTGATGCCGATGATCTCTCGCGTATGGCGAGGCTGGACCACCCCGGACAACGCCGACGCCTACCAGCGTCTACTACTCGACATAATCCTGCCCGGCATCGGCGCGCGACGGATTCCCGGTTATCTCGGCGCGCGCGTCGACCGGCGCGCACTCGGCGACGTGACCGAGCCGGAAGTCGAGTTCGTGACCACGATGTTCTTCGACACGCTCGACTCCGTGATCGGCTTCGCCGGTGCGGAGTATTCCGTCGCCGTGGTGCCGCCAAGCGCGCGCCTGCTGCTGTCGCACTTTGATGCTACGTCGGCGCACTACGAGGTGATCGGTACCATCGAAGGCCGTCCCGCGGATCTGCACGAGACGTGACAGCGCACACTGTGTCGGTCCGTCGTGCGCAGGATACTGACAGCGCGTGAGATCCGTTTCCTCGAACGACAACGTTCTCGTGGCCGCGCAGCAGAAGCCTGAGTCGAGTTGCAGCGCGTTCTGCCGCCGCCACCGTCAGCGACGATAAGGCCGGCCATCGTCAGGTGGCAGGGCGCCCCACCCGGCGGAGCACCCCGAGCACTCGCTCCATTCTCTGGCTCGCGTCATCGGCAATCCCTCTGAGCTCCGGTGATAGTCCGCCGGGAGCGGAAGCGAGCATCATCTGTGGGTCGACCAGCCGTACCACGGAGTGCGTCGCGTCCCGCGCCTCCACGGTCACGTTGCACGGCAGGAGCAACCCGATGGCGGGATCGGCTGTGACCGCGGCGAACGCGAGGGGCGGGTTGCACGCTCCGAGAATTGTGTATGGCCGGAACTCGCGGCCAAGCTTCTCCCGGAACGCGGCCTGAAGGTCGATCTCCGTGAGGATGCCGAAGCCCTCGGCTTTTAAAGCGTCACGGGTAGCGTCCTTCGCCGCGGCAAACGCGATTGGCAGCTCGACTTCAAATCCGTGCGAGTCCGACATGGGGTTCTCCTGGTTGTGCGTCGTCCACTGCGGCCGCCGTCGATCAACACCATGAGGGGCAGGCCGCCGCGCTCGCGCGTTACGCGACGCCGAGTTGCTGCAGCATGCCCGCCTGGTCCCACTGCTCCCAGCGTTCCACGACCTTCCCGTCGCGGAGATGATCGATGATCAGGCCAGTGATGACGACGGGTCGATTGGTTGCCGGGATGGGACCGAACGGCCCCTTGTGCGTGCCTGTGGCGTTCCAGCGGAAGGCAATGCGTGTCGCATCGCCGAATTGCTCGTCGATCGTGAAGTGCAGGTCGGGAAATGCCACAAGCAATCCGCCGACCAGCTCCTTCCACGCTCCGACGCCTTGCACGGGCTGCGGCACGCCAGTGATGTGCACGGTGCAGTCCGGCCAGAAGGCGAGATCCGCGCCCGACACGTCGCCTCGATTGAGGCCCTCGACCCAGATGCGTTCATGATTCGCAACTTCTGCTACAGGCATGGACCACCTCCGAGGAGTGAGACGGGCTCGGTGAGTATGCGAAGATGCGATCTTCTTGCGCGGACGCAATCGCCGACCTTCGATGCAGCGACGAAGGCCGCGATGTTCCCGAACATTCGCAAGCCATTGCTACTGTGTGTCTTATTGCGCTTCCGGTAGCGTGACACGGGTCACGAACCATGCGTTTTCGTGCGGATTTTCGCACAGCGTCATGGCGTCGAGCCTTCTGCGATCGGTGTCGTTTCCTGCACTCCGTACTCCTCGCGATACGACTTGAGCAACTCGAAGAGATACGCGATGGCGAGTGGCCCGAGCAGCACGCCGAGCAGGCCGAAGTACTTCACGCCGGCGAACGCGCCGATGAGCGTGACCATCGGATGGATGTCGGACACCCGGCGGTAGACGAGCGGCCGAATCAGGTTGTCGATGTTGCTGGCCACGAGACCACCCATTGCGGCGAGTCCTGCTGCTGCGCCGTAGCGGCCCTGGAGGGCGAGCACGATCACGCCGGGAAGCCACACCAGCGCACTGCCGAGCACCGGGAGGATCGATGCGAACGCCGTGACCGTAGCCCAGAACAGTGGACTGGGAAGGTCCACGAGCCAGAAGCCGAAGCCGACGATCGCGCCCTGTAGCATCGCGACCAGCACGGTGCCGAGCAGCGTCGCCTCCGTCACGCTGAAGAATCGCTGACGTAGTGCCTCGGACGTGTGTGGCGAGAAGGGGATGTACCCACGAACCGCGTGCCACACCTCCGGACCGGAGCGCAGCATGTAGTACAGCCCGAAGAAGGCGATGACGAGGTTCAATGCCGCCGACGTCGCGCTACCGACGAACGCGAAGAATTGCCCCGACAGCCACGACACGATCGACCCGCTCGCCTTCGCGATCTCCGCGCCCACGTGGAGGGTGCCAAGTCGCATTTCGCCGATGCGTGCGAACAGCGTGCTCCCCTGCACGCTTCGCAATGCGCCCGGTGCTTCACCGATCACGACGCCGAGCAGCCACACGAGTGGCAGTCCGATGAGGAGGAGTGCGGCGACGAGCGTGATCGCGGCCGCATATCCCGGGCGCATCGAGCGGGTGAGCCATTGGTATGGCTTCACGAAGATGACGTACAGCACCGCCGTGCCAAGCAACCCGCTGAAGAACGGCGAGAGCGCGAGCAGGATCGCGACGCCGAGCGCGAGGATGAGGACGACGGCGCGGTCGCGCGGGGAGTGGAGGAAGGCCATGTCCATCAAACGATAGTGGAAGGATCCCGCGCCGCGCTGCCTGTCATCGTAGACGTCTAGCGCGCGAGATCTCGGAGCGCACCACGGTGCTTCTTCGCGATTCGGTCGTATGCTTCTTTTCCCCGCTCGAGAATTGGGGAGATCAGGGCTTCTTCTTCGCCCCCGCTAGCGACCGATAGTACTCCTCCACCGCCGCCCGATACTCCGCCGGTACCGGCGCAGTCGTCCCGAGCGTCGGGCTCTTGCCGTCGCCGAGCCCAAGCTTCCGATAGAGCGAGAACTCGACACTCTTGAGATTCTCGATCATCGCCGCCTGTAGCTCATCGAGGCCGCGCGGATCGCCGTACGCACGGCTCGCCTCGAGACGTCGCAGCTCGTCGATCACCTTATCGAGATCGGCGACCGGAACGCCCTGCTGAACCAGCTCCTTTCTAAGCGCCTCTGCGTTCTCGCGGCGCAGACCGAACTCGCGTGAGAACTGCCGGGCATCGCCGCCGGTGATGGCCTCGCCGGGCGCGCGTTGTCCGCCCTGCGCCGACTGTCCGTTCTGCCCCTGACCCTGACCTTGTTGTCCCTGCTGTCCTTGGCCCTTTCCCTGCCCCTGCTGTCCTTGGCCCTGACCTTGTTGTCCCTGCTTCCCTTGCTCACCAGCCTGACCCTGCTGTCCCTCTTTACCCTTCTGTCCGGACTCGCCCTGCTTCCCTTGCTGGCCAGCCTGACCCGTCTTCTCCGCAGTCCGCTGACGCAACGACTCCATCGCCTTCACCAACTCACGCGCCCGCTCCAGCGACTTCTCCTGACCACGAGCCGCCGACTCACCACTTAACGCACCCGCCGCCGCTTTCATCTTCTCCGCGACATCCTTCAGGTTCTCGCCGATCTGACCCTCGAACGCATTCGCATACTCGCTCGACCCACTGCGAATCACATTCTTCGAGAACGCGATCTTGTCCTTCACCCGCTGGTCGCGAATCGCATCCGCTGCCTCGCCCAGCTTGCCGGCGGCACTTGGCTGATCCTTCCGACCCTCACGCGCCGCACGATCCGCATCCGCCTCGAGCTTCTCGACACCCTGCGCCAGCTCGTCCTTCTTCTGATTGAGCCGCTGGATCTGCTCGCCGCGCTGATCGGGCGCCGAGTTGCCGAGCTGCTTTACCTGCTCGCCGATGTCGCGCTGCTTGTCCTGTAGCTGCTTCGCCTGCTCCGCGAGCTTCTTCACGCCATCGTTCAGGCTCGCCGATCGCGCGCCCTCCAGGCCACCGGCCGCCTTCTTCAACTGCTCGACCGCCGCGCTCCCCTGCGCCGACGAACCACTCGCCGCCTTCTGCATCGCGTCGGCCGCCTGCTGCATGCTCTTCGCCGCGTCGCTCAACTCCTTCGAGCTCTGCTCACGCGCGAGACGCTCGAGCCGACGCGCCTCTTCCTGCGCCTGACGCGCCAGCTCGCGCTGCGCACCGCCACCACCGCTGCCGCCATTCGCATCGCGGCCGAGCTTGTCGCGCATCTCCTGCGCGAGCCGCTGCATCCGCTCGTTCTCCTGCTGCTGCCGCTGCGCGAGCTGCTTCAACCGCTCGAGTGTCGCATCCACTTCACGCTGCTGCGACTGCTCGGACTGCTGCTGCACCGCTTCGTATTGATTGCGCAGCTTGTCGGTCTGCAGCTCGAACAGGTCGGCGAGATCCTCCGCCTTCTGTTGCCCGCCGCCGCCACCGCCACCGCCGCCGCCCTGCTGCTGTCCCATCTGCACCTGCACGTCCCTGAACGTCGCCTCGGCCCGCTGCAGCCGACGCAATGCCTCCTGCTCGAACGGAAGCGCTTCGCGACCCTGCCCCTTCACGAGCTTTTCCTCCGCCGCCTTCATCGCCGTGACGCCGGCTTCGAGCTCCTTCTGGATCGTCACGAACGTCGAATCGGTGCGCGCTGCTCCGCGCTCGACGAGACGACGCACGAGACCGGCGACGTCATCGCGCAGTCGCCCCTCGGCGATGTTCAGCGTCGTGATGTCCTCCACGTGCTTGCGCTTCGGAGTTGTCGCGCTGTCGCGCAGCCAGTTGAACGTGCCGGCCACGACTTCACGCTGACGCTGCACGAACTCCGGCGTCGCCTCGCCACCACCACCGCCGCCACCGCCACCGCCGCCCTGCTGATCGGACTGGCGGTAGTTCTTCCCGAACGGACGCACCTCGAGGAAGTAGACGTCGGTGCTGCCGACACTGCCCGCGCCATCCTTCGCCGTGGCGTAGTACGCGATGAGATCGCCCGGCGCGAGCTTCATCTCTTCGAGGAACAGCGTGTGTGCAGCGCGCGGCTCCTTCGAGCTTCTTCCTGCGCTGTCGGTCAGCACGACGCGCTTCTCCTCGCCGCCATTGACCCGATACCGCAGGTCGAGCGACTGCACACCGTAGTCGTCAGAACCGCGTACCGCGATCCTGACTTCCTCGATGCTCGTCACCTTCGTGTCGCGACCCGGCTCCTCGATGAAC
>JBBQDT010000228.1:0-6524 GCA_038319955.1 Gemmatimonadales bacterium
GGAAGCTCGCGATGCACGTCGACGTCACCGCGGCGCGGCAACATCGCGACGTCGATCACGGCAGCGATGGCAATCGCAAACACGACGCTCCAGGCGATCCATTCACCGATGGGCCAGCCGCTCAGCAGGAACAGCGGCGCCGCGAGCGCGAACGCCAGCGCCAGCCGCCGCGTCGGCGTGAAGCCGATCGCGGCGCGCGTTGCACCGACGCCACGCCTGATCGCGGCCCAGAGATCCACCCGCTACTCCGGCGCGCGAACGCGGTCCAGCAGCGCGACGAGCACGTCGTCCGCCGTGCGGCCTTCGACCTCGAGCTCGGGCGACAGCGCGATGCGATGACGCAGCACTGCCGGCGCGATGCCCTTCACGTCGTCCGGTGTCACGAAGTCGCGTCCCTCCAGCACGGCGACCGCCCTCGACGCGCGGAACAGCGCCACCGTCGCGCGCGGTGATGCACCAAGTGCGAGCATCCGCTCCTCGCGTGTGGTGCGCGTGATGTCCGCAGTATAGGCACGCACCTCGTCCGCGACGCGCACGTGATCGACGAGCCCGCGCAGCGCCCCCACCTCCTCCACCGTGAGCGCGGCCGGCATGTCCGCGTCATGCAGCCGCTCGGCATCGAATCCACGTTCGTAGCGCGCCAGCAGTTCCAGCTCGGCTTCGCGCGACGGATACGGCATCACCGCCTTGATGAGGAAGCGATCGAGCTGCGCTTCGGGCAACGGATAGGTTCCCTCGTGCTCCACGGGATTCTGCGTGGCGAACACCGTGAACAGGTCGCCGAGGGGACGCGATACGCCGTCCACCGTGACCTGACGTTCCGCCATCGCCTCGAGCAGCGCCGCCTGCGTCTTTGCCGGCGCGCGATTGATCTCGTCGCCGAGGAGGAGGTCGGTGAACACAGGGCCCGGCTGAAACTCGAAGCCGCGCGCAGGATCGCGCAACACGTTCACGCCGGTGACATCGGAGGGCATGAGGTCGGGAGTGAACTGGATGCGCGCGAAGCGCAGGCCCAACGCCGCGGACAGCGAGCGCACGAGGAGCGTCTTTGCCGTGCCCGGCACGCCTTCGACAAGCACATGACCGCGGGCCAGGAAAGCGACGAGCGTGTCCGAGACGGTGGCGTCCTGCCCAACCACCCGCGTCGCGACAGCCTGCCGCACGCGCTCGAGAAGTTCCGCGCCCTGCGCCGGCGTGATCGAAGAAGTCATGACAGATGGGTCGTCAAAGTGTGTTCGATGCGGCGAAGCGCCGCGCCGATCTCGGGGAGGTCGCGATCCGACACCGGTTCGCGCAATGCCTGCTGCACCATCGACACGTCCGCCGCGAGCGAGGCGTTCCGCTCGGCAGTGTGACTGAGAAACTCCTCGTCCGTGCGCGCACGAGCCGCCGAGCCACCGCGCTCGACGCGCCAGCGGACGCCGCGCACGAGTCGCGCCGTGATCGTCCGCGTGGCGCGCACCTGCTCATATGCGTGCGCCAGGGCATCCACCTGCTCGAGCGGATCGCGTCGCTCGATGCGCTCGACATGCTGCGGCCTGATCGCGCGCGGTGACACGGCCAGCAACAGGACGAGGGCCGCGACGACAGCGAGCACGATCGCGCGACCGAGCGGGTGTTGGGTCAGAAATGTGCCGGTGACCGTGAAGACGCTCGGCCGCGAACCGTATCCCTGGTGGTATTCGTCGAACACGAGGGTCGATCGAGGAGGACCGTCGCCCGCGCGCAGCCATTCGAGGATGCGTACGGCAATGACGTCCACTCCCCAATTGCAGCGACGGATGACGTCGTTGCGCAGGAGGTCGGGATCGGCAACGACCGCGATGCGACCGCGTCCGTACGGAAAGCCAATCGCGGCATCGCCGGGGTAGAGCGAACCGGTGTCGTCTCCATCGAGCGGCGCGAACACCTCGCTCGGCCCCGCCGGTGCACGGAGCCAGCGCACGCCGAACAGGTGGACCTTGCCGTCGGGCCAGAGTGGTGGTGTGAAGTCGAGCTTGTCGGCGCACTCCCCGCTCGCGGCGTTGTAGCGAGGCAGCAACCCGCCGCGCACGAAGTGCGTGACGCCGAGCGAATCCGATAATGGTGTCCGCTCGTCCAGCACGAGCAAGAGGGCGTCGCCGCCACGCACTGCCTCGAGGTACGCATGCGCCTCCTCGGGCATCACTGGCGTCACGGGAGCGAGCAGCGCGTGAATCGTCTTGCCCTGTGTCGCCACCGGTGCACCGCTGCTGTCGTTCTGCACCACGCGCCACCCAAGTCGCGTCGCGAGGTCCGACAGGACGCGCGCGCCCATCGAGCCGGCGAGATGCGTCGAGAGACGCGAGTCGCCGAACCGGCCCTGCGACGCTTGCGGCGTGAGGAGGGCCACGAAGATCGCCACGGTGGCGACGATCGGCAGCACCACGCCAGGCCGTGTCCACCACTCGCGCGCGCGCTTCTGCGACATGGGGTCCGTCATGCGGCGCGAGCTCTCGGGCGAAACGGTGCGCTCAACGCGCGCAACTCATCGAGCGCCGTCGCGTCGCAGCCGCCGTGTCCGTACACCGCGATGTCGAATCGTCGCGTGAAGCTCCTGAATGGCGCGAGCGACGACGAGCCTTTGCGCCGCAACTCACGCGCGTAGTCGCCGCTCGTCTTCGAGGGGTGCAGTCGCAACCGCTCCTCGCGGCCGAGAGTGACGATCACGCCACGATAGAGCGCGTGCGCGGCTTCCTCGAAACGCCCGAGCGCCAACAGCGACTCTGCGGCCTGCCATGGGTCCGACACCGACGTTCCCGCCCGTCGCCGCACCGCGCGTGCACCGGAGTCATCACCGGCGCGCGCGGCGATGACGAGCCGCACGACGACGAACATCACAATCACCACCACGAAGAAGAGTGCCACCGAGCGCGTCGATGGGAGGTGGTTCAGCGCTCTCGTGAACTTCGCGAACCACTCCGCGAGCCAGAGGATGATCCGATCGGCGAACGACCGGCGTAGCGAACGCCGGAACGCCGGATCGCGCACCACCGCCTGCACGGTGTCGTGGACGGCAGCTGCCGGCCAATGACGCTCGAAGTTCTGCCACAACATGAGAGCCGGCCTCAGCTGGCCGCAGGCTCCGTGAGCGGTGCGATGCCCAGCTCCACCGCCATCAGCTCGATGTCGAGCCCTTCGCTCTGGATGCGCGCGTCGTAGTACAGCAGCGTCTCGGTGATGGCGACCACCGGATACGCCAGGATCGTGTAGAACGCGCCGGCAATGGCCTGCACGACGAAGTTGCCCGACAGCGCAGACAGCAGCGTGACGCCGATGGCGATGACCCAGTAGATGATCGCCACCAGGCCGAGTGTGTTCAGGATGTGCCACTTCCGCCCGTTCGAGAGAGCGGACGTTCGGCTGAACGCCGTCGCTATGCTTGCGTCTTCGAGGATGATCACGGGCACGAGCGCGAACAGCCGCGCCACCACGTAGATCGAGCCGAGGATCAGCGCGAAGAAGCCAACGAGCAACAGCAGGTAGCGCAGCACAGCGGCGACCAGCACGCGCGGCAATCGCGGCAGCGCATGGCGCACAGCGACGGCCACGTCCACGGACTCGCCGAGGTAGGCCTGCGACGCGCAGGTGATGATGACGGCACTCATGAGGGCAAAGGTGAGCCACACGCCCACACCGGCGGCCGCCGCCACCCACCACGTGGTGCCGACCCATTGTTCGGGATCCCCCAGAAAGACGAGCTCCAACACGAGCCAGGGCAGGTACGCCAGTGCGGAGCACATGACGAACTGGCCGTAGTAGGCACGCAGGATCTGGAACGCTGCATCGACGATTTCGGTGACGGATCGCGGCCGGAGTGCAGAAGAAGCCATGTGTGAAGATGGTCCCTCGCTAAGGGAGATGGGAAGGGCGAGCTGAGCCGTCGCGTTTGTCATCCGCCCGTAAGGCGTGTCAATTGCAATGACATGAGGCACGTGAGCCGAGCGCTGGCTCCCCATGTGGCAAATGCGTCAGGACGTCCCACTAACGGATCCGTGCATTTCAACGAATCGATCGTCCTCGCAGGCGACACCGGCAGCGCCGTTCCCTCACCTGGATACCGGAGCGCGTGAAGCCGAAAAAGGAGGAAGACGCTACGGAGGACGTCGTCGGCCTGCGCGCCGTTGATCGGAGGGCAGTCACGCGTCGATCCAGTCAGGCGGTGCTGCGTCACATCATCGATCGCCTGCCGGAAGGCATCGTCGTCGTTGGTGCCGAGGGCATCGTCCGCTTCGTCAACCCCGCCGCGGTCGCACTCTTTGGCCGCAATGCGCGCGAGCTCATCGGCGAGGCCTTCGGCTTCGCCATCTCGGGCGAAGAGCCATCCGAAATCGACATCGTGCGTCGCGACGGTGAAAAGCTCGTCGCCGAGCTGCGCGTCGTGGAAGCCGTGTGGGACGACGAGCCCGCCGCGCTCGTCTCGCTGCGCGATGTCACCGACCGCAAGCGGTCCGAGGAGCACGCTCGGCACCTCGAGCGCGAGCGCGCCGCTCGCGCACAGGCCGAAGCCGCCAACCAGGCGAAATCCGAGTTTCTCGCCGTGATGTCACACGAGCTCCGCACGCCCTTGAACGCGGTGCTCGGCTATGCGGAGCTGCTCGACCTCGAGGTCGCAGGTTCGATGAGCGACGAGCAGCGCCAGCAGGTGGCGCGTATCGCCGCGAGTGGGCGCCACCTGCTGGGGCTCGTCAATGAAATTCTCGACCTCGCTAAGGTCGAGGCCGGACGGATGTCGGTGGCTCGCGTGACGGCAAGTGTCCTGAATGTCGTGGAAGCGGCGATCGTGCTGGCACAGCCGCAGGCGGAGACGCGCGGGCTCACGCTGCACGGCGCGGAAGTGGTTCCCCCCTCGATGAAGTTCATCGGCGATCCGGAGCGGGCGCTCCAGATTCTCGTGAACCTGCTGGGCAACGCGGTCAAGTTCACGATGCCCGGCGGCAACATTCATCTTCATGCGAGCATCGAGGGGCGAGCCGACGACTCGCGTCACCTGCACGGCGCGGGTCCGTGGGTTGCCATTCGCATCACCGACACCGGCATCGGCATCTCGCCGGAGCAGATGGACGCGATCTTTGCGCCGTTCGTGCAGGCCGAAGGAGGACATACGCGTCGCATCGACGGGACGGGGCTGGGCCTCACGATCAGTCGGCGGCTCGCGCGGCTTATGCGCGGGGACGTCACCGTGAGGAGCACACCCGGCGAGGGATCCACGTTCACGCTCTGGCTGCCGACGGCATCGGCCGAAGCCACGAGTACCGTCCCGATGGAGGCGTCGGTCGCCGCCACGCCGCGTACACGTGGCCTCGGTGAAATCGGCGATGCACTAATGCGCGAGATCGAAGCCATTCTCGATGCATTCGTGGCGCGGCTGCGGCGCGAGCCGTCGATGCCGGCGGCCGTGAACCTCAAGCACACGCAGCTCGTCGATCACACGGCGAGTATGCTCTCGGATATCGCGTCAGCGCTCATCACGCTCGACGAGTCCGAGGGCGCGCCCTCCGCGTTGCTCGCCGATGCCGCGGACCTCCAGCGCTTCATCGCCGATCGCCACGGCTCGCAGCGCGCGCGACTCGGCTGGACGCAGGACGCGTTGCGCCGTGAAGCGGACATCCTTCGCGAGGAAGTGGAAGCGTCCATTCATCGCCGGTTCAACACGCCCACCTCCGTGGCGCAGGTCACGGAGGCGGTGGGCGTGACGCGTCGCTATCTGGCGCAGGCGGCGCAGACCAGCCGTCGATCGCTCGACCGAACGCTTCGGTCGCAGCGTACGTCGCGGGAGTAGCGCTACTTCTCGAGCTGCGTGCCCTTGCGCGCGCGCACGGCCGCCACGAAGCGCTGCGCGTCTTCCGCGCTGAACGACTCGAGAGCGTCTTTCTTGTCCACCTTGACGTTGCTGAACGTCTTCGGCGGCTTGCCATTCCACTCGAAGACGATCTTCCTGCCGTCGTAGCGGACATCCTTCACCGCCGAGAGCGGAACGTTGACGCGGGTGGCGAGTGCACTCTGCACCGTACCCTTCACCATCTTCTCGATCTCGGAGCCCAGCCCTGAACCCTTTACGGCGCTGGTGTCGATGTCGTGCCTGACCTTGGCGAGCGTCTTCGCGGAGAGGCCGCCGCTGATCGTGTCGCCGATCAGGGCGAGGTCGACGCCACTGTCCACGCTCGCGATGCGAATGTCGCCAGGCTGCATCTCGTAGCGCGAGGTGTCGGTGGTGCGACTCAGCTTGACGGGCACTTCAGCACGCGTGTCATCCTTGTGGCTGCAGGCGACGGTGAGCAGCAGCAACGTGGCGACGACCGTGAATGGACGCATCGGAAACCCCAGGTGAGCGACAGTCTATCTTCGATTGCGCGCGGGGAGGACGCAAGATGCACTATGGCTTCCCCACCTGCGTTTGCAGCACCAGAGCGTTGCCCGTCGCGGCGCCAAGGGTGGTGTTGTCGAAGATGCACCATCGTTCCTGCGCCGCTGGTGCATCGTTCCGTAGCGCAGCGACGATCAGC
>JBBQDT010000229.1:0-6511 GCA_038319955.1 Gemmatimonadales bacterium
CGCAGCGCGACGAGCGCGGGCCACGTCGAGCTTCTGATCACGCGCATCGAAGAGCTCCTGCTGGCGGCCCTCGAGCCGGGTCTGCGGGGTAACGTAGCCAATCGCGCTGTGCAGTCGTTCGGTATTGTAGTACGCGATGTACCGGGCCGCCACGCGGAGGCCATCGTCGAGTGAGAGGGGCACGCCGGGGCGAAAGCCTTCCGACTTGAAGGAGTGGTTCCAGCGCTCGAGCTTTCCGTTCGACTGCGGATAGTACGGGGATGTGCGGACGTGCGTCATCTCCGAGAGCCGAATGAATTCCTTGAAATCCCGGGCGATGAATTGCGGCCCGTTGTCCGAAATGATCCGCGGCCGGGCCGTCGGGTATTTCTCTTTCGCCCGTTGAATCGTGATCTCGACGTCCTGCTCGGTCATCTGCGCGCGGAGCTCCCAGTGCACGATGACGCGGCTGCATCCATCCAGCACGGCACAGAGGTAGAAAAAGGTCCCCGCGATCCGGAGGTACGTAATGTCGATGTGCCAGTGCTCGTGCGGCGCGAGCGGCTGCTGAAACCCGTGTCCCTTTTTCGACGGCGTGTGATTCCACGCGCGCAGCACGCCCGCGTCCCGGAGCACCCGATACGTGGTCGACGGGCTCACCGCGACGATGTCGGCATCGAGCATCATGTACGTGAGCCGACGATAGCCCTCGTCGATGTGATCGCGATGGTATGCCAGTATCGCGTCCGGTTCCGCCGGTGTCAGCCAGTGATCGCGGGGCACCCAGGCATTGTGTTCGTTCACTTTGCCATAGCGACTGCGCCAGTCGTAGAACTTGCTGGTCCCGATGCCCGTCCAGCGGATGAATCGCTCGACGGGGATCTCGGTCCGCAGGCTCCATCGCCGGATGAAGTCGATCACCTGATCGCGCGTCTCGTGGGAGACCCATTGGCCGCTCAGTCCTCCCCACGACTTTTTTTAACGCGACATGCTCCTCCATCAATTCCGCGAGCACGCTGTCCTTCGTGCGCACGCGGTCCTCGAGGTGAGCGATGCGGCGCTGCGCCTTGAGGTCGGGGCGCTCCGGGGCGCCGTTGGCGCGCTCCAGGGCGGCGGCGCCGTTCTCAAGGAGCTGCTTGAGCCAGCGATAGAAGACGGTGGGCTGGAGTCCGGTCTCGTCGCAAACGGTGGAGACCGGGATCTTGTCGACCAAGTGGCGTCGGAGCAGCACCATTTTCTCCGCTGCCGTGTAGTTCTTCCGCGTGCGTGTCATAGGGGTATCCTCCGTGCACAATTCTACGGGTAGGACACTCCAGTTCCAGCTGAGGCATTACACCCGCTGCTCCATTCAATGGCCCGAACACTGCCCCACGATCCATCACCCGCACACGCTCTCACCACTAGCGCCACCACCGCAGTGTATGCAATTTAGTACACATGACCGACACCACTACCGACCCCATACCCTACTATCTCCCCACCGGACGCGAGATAGACACCTTCACCAGCTGCTTCAACCGCAACCTCCCCGTACTCCTCAAAGGACCAACCGGTGTCGGCAAAAGCCGCTTCGTTCAGCACATGGCCGCGCGGCTTCGACGCCCACTCATCACCGTCGCCTGCCACGACGACCTGTCCGCCAGCGACCTCACCGGCCGCTACCTCATCCAGGGCAGCGAGACGGTTTGGAGCGACGGACCGCTCACCCGCGCCGCACGCATCGGCGCCATCTGCTATCTCGACGAGCTGGTCGAAGCGCGGCAGGACACCACGGTGGTCATCCATCCGCTCACCGATGATCGCCGCGTGTTGCCACTCGAAAAGACGGGGGAGCTCATTCACGCCGCGCCGGGATTTCTCCTCGTCGCCTCCTATAATCCTGGCTACCAGAGCGCGATCAAGGATCTCAAGCCGAGCACTCGGCAGCGATTCGTGAACATTGAGTTCGATGTTCCGTCGGCGGCGGCGGAGACGGAGATCGTCATGCACGAGGGAGGCGTGGACCGGCGCATCGCATCCTTGCTCGTGCGTGTCGCGGAGAAGGTTCGGCATCTGCGTGACCAGGGGTTGCAGGAGGGTCCGGGCACGCGCGTCCTCGTCGCAGCAGCGCGGTTGATCGCAGTTGGACTCTCACCGCGCGACGCATGTCACGCCGCCATCACCACCGCACTGACGGACGACGCGGATCTCCTCGCCGCGATCGACGACGTCATCGCCGCGCTGCTCTGATCCAGTATGGCGCGCAAGCCGAACCGCTTCTGGCAGCCGGCACGTCGAACACTCGAGCGCATGCACACAACCACGCGCTCATTGGTCGCGCGTCGGAAGACGGCGCCCAACCTCGAGGACATCCGCTCGCGGCTCCAACTCTACCTGAGGGCGATGTATGGCCAACCGATCAACATCGAATCGCTGACGCCACGAAAGAAGCCGGCACTCACGACGCGCGCCATCTGGAAGCTGGCCAACATAACGGACGTCGGCATCTCCGAGAGCGACGCCGAGTGCATCCGCTTGCCATCAACGTTGCCCCAGCATCGCGCGGACGTCTCACCGCTCGAGCAGTATCGCATGATCGCGGTGCAGCACGCGGAACGCATCGGTCGCGCGAGCGCTCGCCATGCGCGCGAGGCGACCTCCGACCTGGAGCGCGATCTCTATCAACTCGCGGAAGCAGCAGCGGTGGATGCGCAGATTGCCGCGAGCCAGCCGGGCCTCCGCGCGACACTCGACGCAGCCCGCGCTGAGTCCATGGCGCAGCGTCCGTCGCCGCGGGGGAGGAACGACATCGAACGTCGCGTCGAGGACATGGTTCGCCGAGCATGGTCGCGTGACTCCAGCGACGCGACCGAGGACACGGACGTCTCAACCCTTCCACGTGAGAAGGACGCCGAATCGAACGCGGCGTGGGCGCGCGAGACGGCAACTGCGCTCGAGGCGCAGTACGGCAGGAAAGCCGCGCTCGCGTATCGGCGCGTGCCGGAGATGACGCTCTGGAAAACGACGATAACGACGCAGCTCCCCGATGATGAGAGCGCGTCCGATGCGGCGATGCGCAACAGGAAGGCCCCGCGCGACCCCTTCCCTGCTTCGCAAGACGCTCGCACACGCTCGGCGATGCCGGGACAGCAGCCATCGAGCGCGTCGCAAGACAAACGAGGCAGCACGCAGGGGCAGTCCAACAGCACTGAGTCGTCATCCCAAACGGAAACGAAGGAACCGGGCGGTCACGCCGACGAGGGCGAGCCGAACGTCGAGCAGACACCGGAGGCGAACGCAACGCGCGACGCCCGCGAGCAACGCGCTGGCGCGACTCCGGTACCCGGCGCAGAAGAACACGACGACGCAATCATGGGCGGTTCGGGGCGAGACGCAGATAGAGCGCCGCCGACGGGTGAGATCACCTACACGTATCCCGAATGGGACGTCTACGCGCAGGCTTTCCGCGCCGAAGGAACCACTGTCCGCGTGGTACCTCCTTCGCTCGGCAGCTCGGAGTGGGCAACGTCCGCCCTGCACGCGCACATGCGCGAAGTGCATCATGCGAAGCGACAGTTCGAGCGGCTACGCTCGCATCGCTCACGTCTCCGACGGCAGGTGCAGGGCGACGAGCTGGATCTCGAGGCGTGCGTCGAGGCGATGGTCGATCGCCGCATGCACGCCGCGCCAACGGATCGTCTCTACTCGCTCGTGCGACCGGGTCGCCGCGAGCTCGCGATCACGCTGCTCATCGACGTGAGCAAGTCGACGGGCGATGTGGTCGCGGGCGAGCAGCGCGTGATCGACGTCGAGCGCGTTGCGGCGCTCGTTGCCACCGCGGCATTCGATGCGCTGGGCGACGACTACTCCATCCTCGCCTTCTCCAGCCAGGGTGCCTCCGACGTTCGCGTTCACACCCTGAAGGACTTCGGCGAGAAGAGTTCATCGCTCCTGCTTCAGCGGATCAGCGCCCTCGCTCCGCGCGGGACGACCCGTCTCGGCGCTGCCGTGCGTCATGCGGCGGCAACGTTGAGCAACCATCCTGCGCCGCACCGCCTGCTGCTGATCCTCTCCGACGGCAAGCCGCACGACCAGGGCGAATACGTCGTCGAGTACGCGATCCAGGATTCACGACAGGCGGTGATGAGCGCGCGTCTTCAGGGCATCCATCCCTTCTGCATCACCGTCGATGCATCGGAGGGCGAGACGTATCTTGCCGAGATCTTCGGATCGGCAGGGTATCGCGTGGTGTCGAGGCCGTCGCAATTCTCCCAGGCGCTGTTGCTGGCCGTGCGGCGATTGATCGGTGGCAGCGACTAAGTGCAGGTCTTCTACTGTCGCGACCTCTTGACCACCTCGATCCAGCTCGTCAGCATGCCGGCATCGAATGCCTTCAACGACTCCTGGATGGAGCTCATCAACTGCATCGACCGGCCGCTCTGCTGCTTCAGCTCGAGCCCGTACGCGCCATACATCCCACCCGAGAACGAGCGAATGAACATGCTCGTCGAATCGATCGGCAGCGTCGCGACGTTCCTGTAGAAGCGTTGCGCCTCGTCGTCCTGCTGAAAGAGGTACTGCTCGACATTCGACAGATAGAACGTCTGCACGGTGGCACCGTGATCACGCGCATACTGGCCCGCCGCGCGCAACGACTTGTCGCCGGCAAAATTGCCGGTCAGCGGCACGATGAGGTTCCGCTCCTCCATGTCCTTGATCGCGCGGAAATTCGCCTCGTTCGCGAGGTAGCTGCGGTTCTGCCCAGTGCCATCGGTTTCGACCATGATGCCGAGGTATGCCGGCATGCCGAAGCCGCCCATCATCCCGACGCCTCCACCGCCGCCGCCACCCGCGCGGCCGCCGCGGCCGAAGGCGAACGGGCCGGGATTGCGGCAATCGGAGCTGTGGTTGTAGCCGAGCGCCGGCCCGTGCGTGAAGAAGGCGCCGTACACGCAGTTCATCGACACCACCTCGCTGTCGCTCAGCGCAAAGTGATGCACCTTCATGAGCCGATCCTTGACCGCCTGGAGGTTCGCGCGATAGAGCGCGCTATCGGGCTTCGTGCTGGCCAACGCATCGAACAGCACGGTGATGCTGGCGTTCGTGTCCACGCCGACGAGCGCGGGACGAGAGAACAGCTTCGCGAGAAACTCGGCACGATTGTTCGTCATCTCGAACAGCGCCTTGTACATCAGGTGCTGCACGGCGT
The DNA here is from genome assembly GCA_038319955.1 of Gemmatimonadales bacterium. Lineage (GTDB taxonomy): Bacteria > Gemmatimonadota > Gemmatimonadetes > Gemmatimonadales > Gemmatimonadaceae > AG11. The sequence continues at coordinate 5,168 of JBBQDT010000229.1, forward strand.
TCTGGTGACGGATGTCGACGATGAACGCGATGCTCGGCTTCACGGCGAGCATGTACGTGAAGTTCTGGTCGGGCGCGACGCCGAGGTAGACGCCGCCGGGCTTCACGGTGCGTTGGAGGTCGGGGATGACCCACTGGAGCGACGTCTCGTTCGAGACGAAGTTCTCCGAGCGGAAGACACCCCACGGCTCGGAGTAGTCGGTCATCAGTCGCCAGAAGGTGCTGTCGGCAAGCCGGTCGGGAATGCCCTGCGCGCCGGCAGGGCCGGTGGGTGCGAGCATGAGGCACACGGCAAGCAGCGCCGTCGTGCGCACGAAGGTCCTGCGAAGCTGATTCGTCGTCATGGTCGCGTCGGCTAGGTGACGTGGACGTGGTGCCGCCCGCCCTCCGTAAGATGTGGGCGCGACCGCGAGTCCGCACTTCCCGGACACCGAATCGCTTCGCCAGTCGGTATCTTTCGGCCATCGTCAACCCGTGAGATGCCCGTGACCGCGACCGACACCAGGACCACCGCGCCGCATGCCGCCGACGCGCCGCACCTCGCGAACCCGGATCTCTATCCGTCGTTCACCAAGGGTGTGTTCCTCGGCGAGATTCGCGAAGAGCTGGCCTTCCCCTTCCCTGCACTGAACGACGAGGACAGCGAATCGCTGCGCATGATCCTCGACACGTTCCGCGATTGGGCCGCGGAGAATGTCGACTCGAAGAAGCTCGACCACGACGGCAAGATGCCCGAGTCGGTCCGCAAGGGAATGGGCGAGCTCGGGATGATGGGGGTGAACATCCCGGAGGAATACGGCGGCTTCGGCGCCGGTGCGCGCGTGTTCTCGCGCGTGTTCGGGCAGGTGGGCGAGACGGATGCGTCCATCGCGGTGCTCTTTGGTGCGCACCAGTCCATTGGGTGCAAGGGGATCACGCTCTTCGGAACCGCGGACCAGAAGCAGCGCTGGCTGCCTGGATGCGCGAGCGGCGAGATCATCGCGGGATTCTGCCTCACCGAGCCCGGTTCCGGTTCCGATGCGCAGGCGATGACGACGGTCGCGATCCCTGATTCGACAGGGGAGTCGTACGCGCTCACGGGAACGAAGATCTGGATTTCGAACGCGGGCTACGCGGGTGTGTTCACGGTGTTCGCGAAGGTGCCGGTGAAGCAGGCCGACGGCACGACGAAGCAGCGCGTCACCGCCTTCATCGTCGACGCCAAGTCGCCCGGCATCTCACTCGGCCAGCCCGAGCAGAAGATGGGCATCAAGGCGAGCGACACGCGCACCGTGACGTTCGACAACGTCGTCGTGCCTGCCACCGAGCGTCTCGGCGAAGTGGGTCAGGGGTTCAAGTTCGCGCT
>JBBQDT010000230.1:0-6509 GCA_038319955.1 Gemmatimonadales bacterium
TGTCGACAATGCGGGCGGAGTTCCACCAGCGCATCGCCGAGCTGGAGGTGGAGTACGCGGACCGGTCGGCGTGGGCAAAAGGACTGGCCACGGGGCCGGTGTATGCGTCTCTGGCGGCGATGGAGCGGCGATATGGCGCTAACCTGGATGCGAACTCACATGGCCAGAGCTTTCTCCGTCTGTTCCAATCGCGATTCGTTCCGGGCGGGCTCTATCTACTGGACGAGCCTGAGGCGCCGCTGAGCCCCCAAAGCCAACTGGCGCTGATGGTGATGATCCAGGACATGATCGCGGCGGATGCGCAGTTCATCATCGCCACGCATTCGCCGATCCTGCTGGCATACCCGGGGGCGACGATCTACAGCTTCGACGAAGTGCCGGCGGCCGCGGTGCCGTACGACGAGCTGGAGCACGTGGTGCTCACGCGCAGTTTCCTCGAAGCGCCAGAGCGGTATTTGAGGGCACTCCGGGAAGACGGGATGACGGGATGACGGGATGACCGGTAGTAAATCCCGTCGTCCTGCCATCCCGTCTTCCCATCCATCACTTCGGCGCTTCGTGCGTCGTTGCCGATTCGGCCTTCTCGTTGTTGTAGTGCGAGTTGGTCAGTCGTACGATGCCGAACATCAACACGAAGATCGCGATGGCGCCGAGGATCAGGCCGGTGAAGCCGGCTGACTTGTCGGTCTGCTGGGAGGCGCTCATGCGACACGCACCTGGTTCATCACATCGTTCTTTGTGATCGACTGCATGATGTCGATGCCACCGGTGATCTTTCCGAACACGGTATGCACGCCGTTGAGGTGACGCGTGTTGCCTTCGGAGAGCACCATGAAGAACTGGCTGCCGCCGGTGTCCTTGCCTGCATGTGCCATCGAGAGCGATCCGACTTCGTGCTTGCGCGGGTTGCCGGCCGTCTCGCACTTGATCTTCCAGCCCGGGCCGCCGGTGCCGACGCGTGGGTCTCCATCGGGGAGGTCGCGGGAGAGCGGATCGCCGCCCTGCACCACGAAGTCAGGAATGACGCGGTGGAACTTGACCCCATCGTAGAAGCCCGAATTGGCGAGCTTCTCGAAGTTCTCGACGGTCTTGGGCGCGTCGGTGTCATAGAGCTCCGCGGTGATGGTGCCGCGATTGGTCTCGAAGGTGGCTGTCTTCAACGGCGTCTCCGCACGGGGTGAATTTCCGGAAAGATAGCCGCTTGCCATCGCGTTGACATTCCCGGCGTTTCCGATGTACTCGCGCGCGGTGTGATTGCCTCTCGTTACCGTGCGACGAGCACCTGCCGCTTCCGCATCCGCACCGCGGCGCACGCGATGAGGCCGGACGCGAACAGAATGAGAGTCGATGGCTCAGGCGTCGGCGTGACCGGGACTTCCGGCACGCCTCCGGGTGGAACCGGACCTACTGGCGGTGTCGTCGGGGGTGTGGTTGGCGGCGTCGTCGGTGGTGTCGTCGGGGGTGTGGTTGGCGGCGTCGTCGGTGGTGTGGTCGGCGGCGTGGTTGGCGGTGTCGTCGGAGGCGTGGTTGGCGGCGTCGTCGGAGGCGTCGTCGGAGGCGTCTCAGGCGCTGGCGGAGTGGCCGGGGTCGGCGTGGCTACACTGTCGACGACGAATCCCCCGTTGTACGAGCGTGAATCCAGCACGGCTTCCAGGGCGACACCAGAGATCAGGGCGGTGAACAGCGCTGGGAACAGGCCAAAACCTCCAACAGCCGGCGCGACGCCGGGAATGCCGATCGACGCATTCCGGCCGGAGGGGAATCCAGCCACATCGGGTGCGACAGCGACATCCGCACCGGCGGGTGCGATCGGTGCCACAACGACGGTACGACGCTTGGCCGGAGCCACCGGACGAGCCGCCTTGCTCGCGACCTCCTTCTCCTTCCCCGTCTTGATACGGATGTCGCTGTGCGCCACCCCCGATCCGCGGCGATAGCCCGAAGCGACAGGCCGCCGGCCAGACGCCAGGGCCGGACGCTTCGACCTGGTCGATGCCCTGACGGAGGGGCCAGGGTCAGTTGTCGGACGTAAATCGGGCGTGGACAAGGGTTTAGCTGCTGTTGGAGCAAGCGCCACATCCCCGGTCGAGAGCACTTCGCTCCCTGGTCCGCTCTCTTTCGACCTCGTCCCAATGAGGGGGACGGCGCAGATGACCCCGACTCCCAGTGCCAGTGCAATGCGCGCATTCCGACCCATCATAACGCATCCTCCATGATTCGCCGACGTCCCTTCGAAACATGCGTATTTGCATGAAGCGAGCCTTTCGCGCTGCATATGTTTGTAGCCGGGCTGGTGTAGGGATTTGGCGTGGGTGACCGGCCCTCCCGGGAAGAGGTCGATGGGTTGCGCCCCAGTCGGGCGCACAGGAGCTTGTGCCACCGATTTGGTCGCCGTCGTCTCTAGCCGGGCAGGACATGCGTATCCGCTTCGTGGTGTTGTGCACCGTCATCGCCGCAGGCGCGGTGTCCTGTGGTGGGGGTGAGGGGACGAAGCCAACCCCTGTCATACCGCCTGCACCATTCGTTTCGACGGTCACCGTGCAGCCGGGCGTGGCGCAGCTCGAGACCACCGAGACGCGGACGCTCACCGTGGAAGTGCGCGACCAGAACGGTGCGGTAATGACGGGAAAGACGGCGACGTGGACATCGTCGAACTCCGCGGTCGCAACTGTGGACGCCGGAAGTGGACTGATTCGCGGTGTAGCGATGGGCAGCGTCAACATCACCGCGACGGTGGAGAGCAGGAACGGGATCGCCATCGTCAACGTGATCCCCATCGCCGTCAGCAGCGTGGCCCTCACCTCGCCGGTTGGAACGCTGTTCCCCGGCCAGTCCATCGCGATGGCCGCGGTGCTCACGGATCGCAACGCCGTGGCGCTCACCGGACGCGCCATTGCGTGGAGCTCGAGCAACACGCGCGTCGCTACCGTGGACGTGGCCGGCATTGTCATGGCGCGCAGTGCGGGAGCGACTACGCTCACCGCGCTGAGCGAAGGGATCAGCGCAACGGCCGCGGTCGTCGTCACGGCGCCGGTGGGGACAGTCGCACCCGCGATTGCCACCATCTCGCCGGCGTTGTTGACCCCCGGCATCACCGCGACGCTCTCCGGCAGCAACTTCGATCCGACGGTGGCCGGCAACGACGTATACGTCTCCGGCGTGAAAGGCACTGTCCTTACGGCGACGCCCACGCGACTCACCGTTGCGCTTCCCACAACGGGACTGCCGTGCCTGAGCACCCAGCCGGTGAACGTCGAGGTCACCACGGTATCGGGCACGGCGGCGGCCAGGCAGCCGATGAGTGTCGCGACACAGCGCACGATGGCCGTGGGCGCGAGCTTCATGGTGCTGGCGAACGGCAATATCGGGTGCAACGAGCTCCCCGCTGCGGGCACCTACATCGTCAGCGTCTTCAACGCGAGCCGATCGGTGAACCAGACATCGAACTTCGAGCTCACGGGCTCGGGGGGTGGTGCGCTCGCTGCGCGGCTGACGCCGGCGGAGGCGCTGCGGTCCGTCCAGGTCATCGACGCACCTGCTGCACGCCCGAGCACCATCGACCCGGCAATGGCCGAGCGGGCGCATGAGCACCTCACGCGCATGGAGCGCGAGAACGAGATCGTCCGTCGCCTCGGCTCGCCGCGCACCTATCGGCGCGCCGCACGCTCGGCTGCCGTGACACCAGGGATTTCACCGAGCGCACCGTCGTTTGCCATGATTCCGGTGCCGACCACGGTGGGCGCGAACGCGACGATCAACTTCCACTTCAACTCGTGCGCGCTGGCGCAATCCACGCCCGTGACGGCGCGTGTGGTGTACGTGGGCCCTCGTGCGATCGTGCTCGAGGACAACGCCGGCGTGCTCGCGACCAAGATCGATGCGGACCTGATAGCGCTCGCGAAGGACTTCGAGGATGTCTCGTTCCCGCTTCTCCAGAACTTCGGCGATCCACTCGCGTACGATGCCGAGACGGATGGCAACGGGCGGATCATCATGCTCTTCACGCCGAAGGTGAACACGGCAGGCGCAAACCTGCTCGGCTTCGTCTCGTCATGCGACTTCTTCCCACCCAGCGCCGACCCGCAGGTGAGTGCGAGCAACCAGGCGGAGATCTTCTACGCACGCAGCGTGACGGATACGTCGCCGACGAACACATCGCTCAACGCGCGCGCGGGCTGGAAGCGGCAGATGCCCAGCACGCTCATCCACGAGGCGAAGCACATCACCTCATATGCGGAGCGATTCGCCGACCCGCTGCCTGCGATCAACGAGCAGACGTGGCTGGAAGAAGCCACGGCGCAGCTGGCGAGCGAGATGTATGGACGTGCATTGCACGGCAACGTATGGCGCGGCAATGCGTCGTACTTCGGCACGCTGGACTGCGAGGTGCGGCCCACGACAGCCGGCTGCGACGGCGGCGTGTTCGTGATGGGCAACCACTTCGGTTTCCTTCACGAGTTCCTGCAGAGCTTCGAGCAGAAGTCCATCATCAGCGGCACCGACGACAACGACATCTACGGCAGCTCGTGGCTGTTCATGCGCTGGCTCACCGACACGTACGGCGGACCGACCGAGGGCACTTTTCTCCGCGGCATCGTGAAGAGCGTGACCACCGCGGGGATCGACAACGTGACGAGGCCCACCGGCAAGACGTGGCCCGAGCTGTTGTCGCAGTTCTCGCTGATGCTGGCGGCGGACGATCTTCCCGGCGTCACGCCGCCGCACACGGAATCGAGCTGGAACCTGCCGGCGATCTTCGCCGGCTACAACAGCGACTTCCCGAACTCGCGCGTCGCCGCGCCGCTCGCAATCCGACAGGGGACATTCGGCTCGTCGTTCCAGACGACAGTGACCGTGCTGCGCGGCGGCGGTTCGATGCTGCTCAAGCTGGGTGGCACTCCCTCGTCGCCCACCCAGCTGCTGGACCTGCACGCCATCGGGTCGCCGCTCCCCTCGAACTCGACGATCGGCATGGCGGTGCTGCGCATCCAGTAGTGGTCAGTCCGTCGTGCCGGCCGGTGGCTTGCCCGAGGTCAGCACGCCGAGCCACAGGCGGGGCACCTTGCAGCCAGCGAGCTGCGCGGGCTCGAAGGTCCACCTGGCAATGGAGCTCTTGAACTTCGTCGCGAGCCAGGGATGCGTCGTCTTCACCACGGTGAAGGTGCTCATGGCCGGCTTGCCAAGCGTGTCGACGAGCACAGTGACGCGCACGTTGTTGTACCTGGAGCGGCGGACCGCGGCGGGCATCGACTTGTCGGTGAGCGCGGTGGCCATGTTCGCCTTCGGTGTCGCGAGTCGATCCACCGCGAGGTCGGGTTTCGCCACCGCGCGGCGCACGGCGTCCGGACAATCGCCGGGCTGCACCACACCCACGGGTGGCGCGATGCGCACGGGCGCCTCGGCCACCATCACCGGTTCGGACTCGGGCTGCGGATTGCCCGCGCATGCAGCCGACAGTGCCAGGAGGGCGAGGGCGACGCGAGTGGTGTAGTGCATTACGGGAGAGACCGTTGGAGGACTGTTCGTGGTTTGAAAAAAGTCTGTTGTCGCCTGCGGACGGAGCCACAGCTGACAGCAAAGCCATCCTCGACAGCCGCAGCCACAGTCAACACCTCGGCGTGGCTGCTGACGGCGGGACCGCCCGACCTAGACGAGTGCCGAGGGGCAAACGTCAACGAGAACGCAGTCTGCGCAGCGCGGCTTGCGCGCGTCGCAGACCTGGCGCCCATGCTCGATGAGCAGGTGGGAAAGCATGGTCCACTGCTGCTGCGGAAAGAGGGGAATGAGTGACTGCTCGATCTTTACCGCGTCGGTGCCGGTGGCGAGCCCGAGCCGGTTGCTGAGGCGCGTGACGTGTGTGTCGACGACGATGCCGTCGTTGCGTCCAAAGGCATTGCCGAGGATGACGTTTGCCGTCTTGCGTCCTACACCGGGAAGCTTCACGAGTGCGTCCATCTCGGCGGGAACATCGCCGCCATGGCGTTCCACGAGCGCCGTGGCCATGCCGATGAGGCTCTTCGCCTTGTTGCGAAAGAAGCCGGTGGACTTGATGATCTCCTCGACGTCCTCCTGCTTCGCAACGGCGAGCGCGTCCGCGTTCGGATAGCGCTCGAAGAGCGTGGGCGTGACCATGTTGACACGCTTGTCGGTGCACTGTGCGCTCAGGATGGTCGCCGCGAGGAGCTGGTACGCGTTTTTGAAGTCGAGCGCGCAGTGCGCGTCCGGGTACTCCGCCAGCAGGCGATCGAGGATGACGCCTGCGTGCGCCTTGAGTGCTGCGCCGCGCAGGCGTCGCCTGGGTGCCTTCTTCGTTGCTGGTTTTCGCACCGCCATCACATCCTCGTTTGAACTATTGACCGGGACAGCGGACAGCGGGGCAGCAATCAGCAATCAGCAATCAGCAATCAGCAATCAGCAATCAGCAATCAGCAATCAGCAATCAGCAATCAGCAATCAGCAATCAGCAATCAGCAATCAGCAATCAGCAATCAGCAATCAGCAATCAGCAA
>JBBQDT010000231.1:0-6498 GCA_038319955.1 Gemmatimonadales bacterium
ATGAAGCCGACATGGTCACCGGCTTCAAGGAAGGAAAGTACGAGAAGGCCTTCGTCTCGAACATCTACAACGGCTTGAGCCGCGCGCTGTTCAACGTGCCGGTGAAGGATCTCAATTCCGTGAAGGCTTATCGCCGCGAAATCATGGACGCACTGCCCGTGCGTCCCGACTGGCATCGCTTCATGATCGTCATCGCGGCGGAGCAGGGCTTCACCGTCACCGAGATCCCGGTGCCGCTGTATCCTCGTCACGCGGGCAAATCGAAGTTCGGCCTCTCGCGCATTCCGATCGGCGTGCTCGACATGCTGTCGGTGTGGTTCGAGCTCAAGTTCGGCAAGAAGCCCCTGCTGCTGTTCGGCATGCTCGGCGCGGCGCTGTTCCTGATCGGGTTCATCGCAGGCATCGTCGCCCTTCTGGTGCTGGCCATCAACGGCGAAGGCATTCGTCCCGTGTGGACGATCATTACCACATGTCTCATCCTCGGCAGCATCCTCTTCGCGACCGGGCTCCTCGGCGAACAGATCGCCGGCCAGCGCGCCGAGCTTCGTGAGCTTCGGCGTCAGCTCGACGAGATTCGGGCACCGCGAGGCGATGACGCCTAGCACATGAACGTCCTTTTCCTGACGCACTCGTTCCCGCGCGACGACGGGGATGCCGCCGGCTCGTTCGTCCTTCGCCTCGCGCGTGCCCTGGTGGCCGAGAACGTGTCCGTGCGCGTGGTGGCACCGGGCGCGAGCGGTCTTGCCTCGCAGGAAGACATGGACGGCGTGCATGTCGATCGCTTCCGGTATGCGCCGCGCAAATACGAGACGCTCGCCTATGGCGGCAACATGGCCGCACAGGTGCGCGACTCATGGGGCGCGCGATTCACGCTCGTCGGTTTCCTTGGTGCGGAGTTCCAGGCGGGGGTTCGCGCACGTCGCGAGTTCCAGCCGGACATCGTGCATGCACACTGGTGGTTTCCCAACGGACTCGCGGCCACGTGGGTCGCACGGATGGGGCATGTTCCGCTGGTGACCACACTGCACGGCACCGACGTGCGCATGGCGCGCAACATCCCCATGTCACGTCCGGCGTTCCGGCACGTGATGCAGCACTCCGCAGCCGTGACGGCGGTGTCGCGCTGGCTGTCGGAGGAGGCGCGGGGCATCGTGAGCATGAAGGCGCCGCTGGTCGCGCCCATGCCCGTCGCGACGGAACTGTTCGTCGCCGCGCCAGGAACCGGCCGCACGCGACGGCTGCTGTTCGTGGGGCGGCTGATGCCGCAGAAGGGAATCGACATCCTCATCGATGCACTCGGCGCGATGCCTGCCGACATCGGGCTCGACGTCATTGGGGACGGCCCTGACCGTGAGGCGCTCGAGTCGCGCGCGCGATCGGCCGGACTCGGCGGTCGCGTGCAGTTTCACGGCGCGGTGAAGCAGTTCGAATTGCCAGCACTCTATCAGCGCGCCTTGGCGCTCGTCGTTCCGTCGTCGGAAGAAGGGCTCGGGCTCGTTGCGGTGGAAGCACAGCTGTGTGAGACGCCCGTCATCGCGTTCGATTCTGGCGGATTGCCCGACGTGGTCCAGCATGATCGCACCGGACTGCTCGTACGTGAGCAGAACGCCAACGCACTCGCGTCCGCCGTGAAGGCGTTGCTCGCGCGCGCAGACCAGGGTGCTGCGCTCGGGCAAGCGGGACGCCTCCACGCGCTGGCGACGTTCGCGCCCGAGTCAGTCGCAACACGCTATGCAGACATCTACCGCTCCGTCCTTGAGCGCCACGCGTCGTAGCACGCTGCTGCGCGTCGCCGGATGGCTCGCGGCCGCAGTCGTCATCGTGTACGTCGGCAGGAACCTGGGGCAGGGGTTGCGCGACCTGCGCGCGCAGCCGATGCCCGACAACCCACGATGGGGCATGATCGCCCTCTCGGGCGTGCTGTTTCTCGTGGCGCACGCGGTGCTCGTGGAAACGTGGCGCACCGTGCTTGCCTGCTGGGACGCGCGACTTCCGTTCTGGAGCGCCGCGCGAATCTGGAGCGTGTCGAACCTGGGCAAGTACGTGCCCGGCAAGATCTGGCAGATCGGCGCCATGAGCGCCATGTCGCGCGAACTGGGGGTGTCGCCCATCGCCGCGTCGGGTTCCGCCATTCTGGGCACGCTCGTGAACGTGATCGCGGGATTCGTCATCGCACTCGTCAGCGGTCGCGCATTGCTGGAACGGACACGGCCCGGGTGGAGCGACGTGGCCACTCTCATTGTCGCCGTCGCCGCGGTCGCATTGCTGCTCGCGCCCTTCATTGTGCCGCGCCTGGCGCCCGTCGCCGCGCGACTCACCGGACGTCCGCTCCAGACAACCCTTCCTGTCCGCGCGGTTGTCTACTCTCTTGTTGGAAATCTTCTCGCCTGGCTCATCTACGGCGCCGCGTTTCGCCTGCTCGTGCTCGGCATCCTTGGCTCCGCGACTGGCGGGTATCTGGAGTATCTCGCAGCTTACACGATCTCGTACCTGTTCGGTTATCTTGCCTTCTTCGCACCGGCGGGTATTGGCGTGAGGGAGCTCTTCATGATGCGAGTCCTCGCCGTCGCCGGACTGGCATCAGTACCGCAGGCTGCGCTCGTCACCGTTTGCTCACGTATCTGGCTGACACTGCTCGAAGTCACTCCAGGCTTTCTCTTCTGGGCGCACCACCGGTCGCGCCGCCGCTCGCTGACTACCGACCCTTCGGATGTCCCGACCTGACTCACACTCCGCGGCGCCTTCCATTCCGGCGCCGCGCTTCGCGATGGGCTGGGCCGCGCTGACCTACGCGCTGTCCACGCTCGCACTGGCGTATCCAGCGCTCACCGGCCAGTTCCTCGTCAATCCGCACAGCGACCAGTACATCGCCGGCTTTGCCTTCCGCGATTTCGCGACGCAGTCGCTGCGCGCCGGCCAGGGCATTCCGCACTGGAATCCCTTCATGTTCGGCGGATTGCCGTACGTCGGCGCCATGCATGGAGACACGTTCTATCCAACGGCGCTGCTGCGCCTGTTGATCGGAACCGATGCCGGAATGACGTGGGGCTTCATCATCCACACGTTCCTCGCGGGGCTTTTCACCTATGGATTCCTTCGTGTGTGGGGCATCGGCTTCCTCGCGTCGCTGGTGGGTGGGCTCGCGTTCATGTTGTCCGGTCCCATCGCCTCGTACGCTTCTCCGGGCCACGACGGAAAGCTGTTCGTCAGCGCATTGCTGCCGCTGGCGCTCTGGCTGTTGATCCGCGGAATTCGCGATGGGCGCTTGTGGGCCTGGGGCGCCTTTGCGCTCACCGTTGGATTGGCGTTGCTCAGCCCGCACCCCCAGCTGCTGCAATACTTACTGCTGACGGCGGGCGCCTTCGCACTCTTCCTAGCATTCGGCACCGACCCCCATGGAGTCAAGCTGGATCGCCGAACTGCCTTCCAGCGGCTGACCCTCGCACTGGCGGCCGTCATCGTCGGGATGGCCATCGGTGGCATTCAATACCTCCCAGTGCGCGAGTATGTCATGTGGTCGCCTCGCGCGGCGGGACACGACTACGCCACCGCGACCTCGTATTCGTTTCCCCTGCTCGAGCTCATCAACCTGTACCTGCCGCAATTCAGCGGCATGCTCGATAAGTACTGGGGATCGAACGGCATTCACCTCCACAGCGAATACATCGGCGGACCAGTGCTGCTCCTGGCCTCCGCGGCATTCTTCGACAAGGCGCGCATCGGCTTTCGCCGATTCTGGCTGGGAACCGGTATGGTCGCGCTCCTTTGGATGCTCGGCGGCAGCACGCCGTTCTTCAAGCTGGTCTATGAATTGGTGCCTGGCACGAAGTTCTTCCGGGCGCCCAGCACGATCATCTACGTCTTCGCGTTCTCGATCAGCGTGTTGGCGGCACTCGGCACTGAGCGCGTGCTTGCGCTCAGGGTCAGCCGACGGCTCGTCTACACGTGGCTCGGGATCGGGGCAGTGGTCGCGCTGCTGGGCATCACGGGCCTGCTCACGGGAGTCGCCGAGACCAAGGCGCGGAGCATCTGGAGTGCCTTTGCGGAGCAACAGGGCTACGACGCCACCATCATACCCCAGGTGGTCGGGCCGCGCGTCGCACGCGCGACCTCGAACGCCGGAGCGCTTGCCCTGGGCTCCGTACGCAGCTTCCTGTTCCTGGCAGCGACGGCAATCGCCCTGTTACTCGGCCTGAGCGGGAAGCTCACGGCGCGGAGGATCGGTGCGGTGCTCGTCGTGGTCGTCGCTCTCGATCTCCTGACCGTCGCGCGCAACTACTGGATGTTCTCGGCATCGGCCAAGGTTCTCTACGCTGCCGATCCGGCGGTGGAATTCCTCAAGAAGGTGCCACAGCCGGGCCGCGTGCTCGTCCACGCCTTTGGTGGAGTGGGCGTCAACTATCCGGATCCGTACTACGGCGGCGATCAGGAAGGGAAAGGCACAGGTCTGATGGTGCACGGGATCCGCTCCGTTACGGGCTACCATGGCAACGAGCTTGGCCGCTATCAACAGCTGGCCGAGCTGCAGTCGTCGAATGGGGCGCCGGCGACGATGTCGCCGATGTTCTGGAGCCACGAGAACGCCCGGTACCTCTATACGAACGTCGCAGTCTCGGACACCGGGCTGAAATTGCTTGTTGGCCCCGTGAAGAATTCCGCCGGCTCCACGGTCTATCTCTATCGATTGCCAGGGGACAACCCGTACGCGTGGGTCGCGGCAGGAATCACCAAGGCGTCTGACGCCGACGTCTTTCAGGCGATTCTCGATCCGCGGTTCGACGCGCGACGCCTGGCCGTCGTCAGCGACACCTCGCCGCTACAGGCACCGCCCATCACTGCGGCGCCCGCTCCGCTCGCGATCGCTGCGACGACCTCGAACTACTCTCCCGGCCATGCGACCATCGCGCTTGGCGAGCCGTCGCCGAAAGACGCGGTGCTGGTCGTCTCAGAGAACTACTACCCAGGGTGGCGAGCGACCGTGGACGGTCTGCCGCAGCCGACGTTCCGGGTGGACTTCAACCTCATCGGCGTGCAGCTGCCTGCCGGATCGCGAAAGATCGAGCTCACCTTCCATGATGCTGCTGTCGACAAGGGCAAGCTGGTAACCATTATCGCATTGCTGCTGGCGTTCGGAGCGCTGGCCGGCGGCGTCGTGCTGGACCGGAGGCGCGTTGCCTGATCGCGCGCTCGTCATCGTCCCGACGTACAACGAACGGGAGAACATCGAGCGGTTGATCGAGCGCGTGCTGTCGCAGGACGATCGCATCGACATGCTGGTCGTCGACGACGGATCGCCCGATGGCACCGGTGCGGTGGTCGAGACCATTGCGTCGACGGACTCGCGCGTGCACCTGCTGTCGCGCGCCAGGAAGATGGGGCTGGGGACGGCGTACATCGCGGGCTTCAGGTGGGCGCTCGAGCGGGACTACGCGTACATCCTGGAGATGGACGCGGACTTCTCGCATGACCCCATTCACCTCCCGCAGTTTCTGAAGGCCATCGAGAACGCCGACCTCGTGCTTGGCTCCCGGTATCAGGAAGGGCGCGTGACGGTGGTCAACTGGCCCATGACGCGCCTCATCCTCAGCTACTGCGCGAACATCTATGCGCGGTCTGTGACAGGACTTCAGCTATGGGATGCGACGGGCGGGTTCAAGTGCTTTCGCAGGACCGTGCTTGAATCCATCGACCTCGACCACGTGCGGTCGAATGGTTACGCGTTCCAGATTGAGATGAGCTTCCGGGCCTGGAAGAAGGGCTTCAGGATTGCCGAGATACCGATCGTGTTCGTGGACCGGTCGGAGGGGACGAGCAAGATGTCGAAGAAGATCGTCAGGGAGGCCGTCTGGATGGTCTGGCGCCTCCGCTGGTGGGCGCTCACGGGCGCGGTCTGATGCTGCCCGCAGGCCGCACCTTCTACAAGATGAGCGGGTCGGGGAACGACTTTGTCATGGTTGACGCAACGCGTGAACCGGCTGAGAAACTGCTCGAGCCACCGACTGTTCAGGCGATCTGTGCTCGCGCGACCGGCATTGGCGCGGACGGTATCGTGCTTCTGCGGCCATCCCGCGTGGCCGACTTCCGCATGACGTACCTCAACAGCGACGGTTCGCCGGCCGACCTGTGCGGAAACGCGTCGCTCTGCTCGACGCGTCTGGCGGCCGAGCTGGGGATCGTGAACACGTCGGCGGGGCGGGACTTCCGGATGGAAACGGACGCGGGAATTCTGGGGGTTCGGCTGCTCGCGGAGAGTCCCGAGGTGGACCTCCAGCCGGTCACCGAGGTGCGGCGCGATCTGCCATTACGGCTGGAGCCAGGTGAGCGTTGGATCGGCTTTGCGCTCGCCGGCGTCCCACATCTGGTCGTTCGCGTAGACGACGTTTCGACGGTGGATGTGGTGGGTCGAGGCCGTCCGTTGCGTCACGACGCGTCCTTGCCAAGCGGGGCGAACGTGAATTTTGTGTCGCCCGATGCCTCCGGCGGCTGGCGGATTCGGAC
>JBBQDT010000232.1:0-6345 GCA_038319955.1 Gemmatimonadales bacterium
AAGACCACTCCGCCGTGATAGGCGACGCCGAACGCGGTGAACAGCGGCACCGCCATCAGCAACACCATCCAGCTCGATGCCACGGCCGTCTCGAGCAGCTTCGCCCCATACAGCGTGAGCCAATCCACCGGCGCAGCAACGAGAAGATCGAGATCCTTCGCCAGGAAGAAGCTCGAGAGCGCCGTGATGATGTTGGACAACAAGAGAATGGAGAAGAAGCCGATCAGGATGATGCCGAGCAGCTTGCCCGCGAGAAACGGCCCGAGGTCGGGCACGTTGCGGAAGTACACGAGCAGCTTGTACAGCACAGTGTAGATGAACACCCAGAACAGCAGGCCGATCACCCCGAGGATGGTGAACCGTGCACCGCGCCCCCGCTCGTTCGTCATCGTGCGCGCACGCGCCGTGAGCCACTTGGGGAGCAACAGCAGTCCGAGTGGCGGGTCGGGTCGTCTTTCCTGCGGATGGACGTCCGCCGTGCGCACGCCCGGCAGTGCCTCCGCGTCAGGCATCCAGGACCTCGACGAGCTCGCGTGCCGCGTTCTCGCCGGTGAGCCGCAGGAAAATCTGCTCCAGTCCCTGTGAGTCGCCCGTGCGCATCGCCTCGGCGCGCAGCTCCACCATCGTGCCGCATGCGCGAATCTTTCCTTTCGCGATGATCGCCACGCGATCGCACAGCGTCTCCGCCACCTCGAGCGTATGGGTGCTCATCATGATGGTGTGCCCGCGACGCGTGTACTCGCGAAAGAGATCCTTGAGGATCTTCGCCGCCTTCGGGTCGAGACCGACCATCGGCTCATCCACGACGATCACCTCGGGGCGATGCACGAACGCGCTCGAGATGATGAGCTTCTGCCGCATGCCGTGGCTGTAGCTCTCCACGAGCTCGTCGCGCCACTCCTCGAGATCGAACAGCGCCATCAGCTCGCGCGCCCGATGCTCCACTTCAGCGCCCTCCTGCTCATAGAGTCCCGCGACGAACCGCAGGAACTCCGTGCCGGTGAGCTTCTCGTAGATGAAGGGACGATCGGGGATGAACCCGAGCCGCATCTTTGCGCCGATCGGATCACTCGCGAGATCGACGCCGGCGATGGTGATGGAACCGCCCGACGGCTTCAGGATGCCGGCGATCATGCGCAGCGTGGTCGTCTTTCCGGCGCCGTTCGGGCCGAGGAAGCCGAATAGTTCTCCGCGCGGCACTTCGAGGTCGATCGCGTCGACTGCGGTGAAGCTGCCGTAACGCTTGGTGAGCTGCCGCAGGCTGATCATATCGAGCGTGTGGGGAACGAGCGCGTGGAACTACCTGGAAGCGAGAACGTCGATCTTGAGCGCGCCCATGAGACGCAGGAGCTCGGCCTGCTTACCCAATCCGCCGATCGTGAATCGCAGGTGTGATGCGTCTGCGGGGAACTGGCCAAAGGTCGGGTCCACGGCGACGAATCGCTCCAGCCAGATCTCCGGCCAGGCGTGGTAGTAGAACTTGCCGTCGAGGAAAGCGAGGCCCGCGGCGACGCGCGCGGGAATCCCCGCTGCTCGCGCCAGGGCGACGTAGAGCTGTGCGTGCTCGTTGCAGTCACCACTGCGCTTCCGCAGCGTGTGAAGGGCACTCGGCACACCCACGGTGATCTTCTTCTCCAGCGAATCGTACAGCCACTTGTTGATACGCTCCGCGACGACGCGCGGATTCGCCTCCGTGCCGCGCAGCCGCGTCGCCAGCGCGACGATCTCCGGATTCTCCACCTCGAGCAACGGCTCGGCGTCCAGGAAGACGCTCATCACGGTGGCCTTCGCACCGTTGGGCAGCGCATACCGGGCAACGAGCGCCGCGGGCGCTTCGCGCGTGATGGTGAGCGTGTCGCCGCGCAGCTTCTGCCGATAGCCCTTCACGTCGAACGTCTCGAGCTCCACACCGGTGAGCAGCAGCTTGAGTTCGGACAGGTTCTCGTCGAGCGTCTTGTTCGCGCTGATGGCAGTGGTCTCGTAGATGTCGCGATCCGCCGACACCGAGTTTCCGCGCTTCACGGCGTCGGCTTTCCAGTTCTCGAACGCCACTTCGTACGGACGCCGCTCCAACGTGAGGCCGAGCAGCTGCGTCGCCAGGACCACGCGCCCTTGCTCGTCCACCCAGCCGGCAAATCCACTGCCCGTGGTGCCGGCCGAGCCGGAATCGGGCGCGAGTTTCCATGCTCGAATGGTGTCCGGCAGCGCACCCATCCACCGGGACGACGCCGCGTCGAACACGCTGCTGTCGTTGAGCACGAACACACTCTCCGCCTTCACGGCGATGCGCACGTCCTTCGGTGTCATCGACGCCGGATCGAACATCGGCAGTGTGTACGTCTTGCCGACCTTCGGACGCTCGCCAAGGGCGATGGCGAGCGGCACGAGCGTGGGCAGCAGGATCGGTCCATTCAGCTTCACACGTTGAGTATCGGTCGCCTGGCCGGCAACTCCACTCACGGTCAACAAGAGCAGCGTGTCACCGATGACGCGCCCGGTCGCCTTGATCGGCGTGAGGTCGGCATCGACGTCGAGCGTGAAGCTGCTCACGCGAAGCGCACGCGAGAGGTGCACGGTGGTGCGTGCGCTCGCCCGATGCAGCCGGCCCGCGATGGGCAGGTCGGCGACGAGATAGTCGAGCACCGTGATGCCGCCTTGCGCCGTATCCACCGTGGTGGACGCAAAGCCGATCTGTTCCCCTCGCTGGAGCACCGCGAAATACGTCGCACCCGGCGTCACCCTGAGGCCCGCTTCGGCAAGTTGCTCCGTATGCGGCCGGAACAGCTCGCGGTGCGTCAACAGGCCCAGTCCGACGAGCCACAGCGCGAGCACACCCGCAGCAAGCAGGGAGCGTTTGCCAAACCGACCTGTCAAGCGATCACCGGCGCTGTGAATCCCGCGCGCGACGATACGCCACGGCGGCCTCCACGGGCCGGCCCATCCGATCGAGCACGATGCCGATGCCCTTGAGTGCTCGCAGGCTGGTGGGCTGGAGTGTCGCCGCCGCCTCGTACGCGGCTAATGCCAGCGGCAATTCGTCGATGTGGTTGTACGCTTCGCCGAGATAGTAGTGTGCGTCGCCGTGCGACGGGTCCGAGGCGACCGCGGCGAGCAGCGGTTCCACGGCCTCACGCCACCGCGCCCGCTTGGAGAAGAGGATGCCGAGCTGCACCTGCACATCCGGACTCTTTGGATTGATTCGCGCCGCGCGGCGCAGGTCCACCTCCGCGAGGTCGTAGCGCGCGCGCAAGGCGAGCAACGTCGCGCGCGCGCACAGGATGCCCACATCGTCTGGTGCGTTCTCGAGCGCTCGGCCGAGCTCGCTGAGGGCACCTTCGACGTCGCCCTTCTTCTCCAGCAGTCCTGCAAGCACGGCACGAGCGCGGGCGTTCGCGGGCTCCCGGGCGATCAGTGCGCGCACCGTCACCTGCGCTGCGCTCACTTCTCCACGCGCGACGAGCTCCGCCGCCTGCTCGAGCGCATCGGGGCTCCGCTCCACCACGCGCTCGTCTGACTGCGCGAGCGGACGTTCCTGCTCGGTCAACCCGAGGCTCGCCTGTGCGGCGTCGGTTGGAACGCCGTCGACTGGATTTTCGGAATTGGGATGCGTCATGCTGCGATTTGTCTCCGGCATGTGTGGATCACGCGAGCGCGAGAGTCGTCTCGCCGTTGATCCACTCCAGGTACTTCGCGTTTCCCCCCGTCACTGGCAGTGCAAGCAGCTCCGGGACCTTGTAGGGATGTAGCTCGTCGAATGCCATCTGAAGTGTATCGAGCCGAGCCGACCGCGTCTTGAGCAGCACGACGACCTCCTGCTCGTCGGCAATCTTCCCCTGCCATCGGTATAGCGACCGTCCAGACGGGAGAACGGTGCCGCACGCGATGAGTCGGCGCTCGAGCAACTCGCGCACGAGCTTCACGGCCTCATCCGCCGAGGAGAGCGTCGTCATCACCACGATGGCGTCAGTATGCGGCATGGTATCGGAGAGGGCGCTTGGGAAGGACGAGCGGGGTCCTGCAGGCTGCGATGGAACGAGGCGGGTAATCTAATGCGGGTGGGCCGCATCACCTCAGTTCGAGGCCCCGTGACTTGTCTGCCCACGGTCCTGCAGCGAGCTTTCCCTGGCTATGGCAGAAGACGCACTCATCGTCCGCGGCGCACGCGAGCACAACCTGCGCAACGTGGACGTCACCATCCCCCGCGACCGCCTCACGGTGATCACGGGACTATCGGGCTCGGGGAAATCCTCGCTCGCCTTCGACACCATCTACGCCGAAGGACAACGCCGGTACGTCGAGTCGCTGTCCGCCTACGCGCGCCAGTTTCTCGGGCTCATGGAGAAGCCCGACGTCGACGCCATCGAAGGGCTGTCGCCCGCGATCTCCATCGAGCAGAAGAGCGCCGGCCACAACCCGCGGTCAACTGTCGGTACCGTCACGGAGATCTACGACTATCTCCGCCTCCTCTACGCGCGGGCAGGAACGCCGCACTGTCCCAATTGTGGGCGTTCCGTTCAGAGGCAGAGCCCGGCTCAGATCTCGGAGTCCGTACTCGCATGGCCGCAAGGCACGAAGATCGAGGTCCGTGCACCGCTCATTCAGGGCCGCAAGGGCGAGTTCCGCGAACTGTTCGAGTCCGTCCGCAAGCAGGGCTTCATCCGCGCGTATGTGGACGGCGCGCTCATCGAAGTGGCCGACCCGCCGAAGCTCAACCGCCGGCAGAATCACGACGTCTCCGTCGTGGTCGACCGGCTGACCGTCCAGCCCGATGACCGCGGGCGCCTCACGGATTCCATCGAGACTGCGCTCAAGCTCGCCGAAGGCCTGGTCGAAGTCGTCAACGCCGACACCGACGTCGTCGAGACCTTCTCGGAGAAGTACGGCTGTCCTGTCTGCGGCATCTCCATGCCGGAGCTCGAGCCTCGTCACTTCTCCTTCAACTCGCCCTTTGGCGCCTGCGCGAAGTGCGGCGGACTCGGCACGCGTCGGCGCGTGAGCGAGGAGCTCGTGCTGGGCGACGCGCGGATCTCCATTCTCGAGGGCGTGGTGCTGCCCTGGGGCGAGCCGACAGGCTATTTGCGCAAGGTCGTGCTGCCCACGCTCGCGCGACAGTTCAAGTTCGACCTCAATGCACCGTGGGGCGACCTCTCGCAGTCGGTGCGCGATTGCCTGCTGCACGGCGACGGCGCCACCGGAAGGAAGAAGAAGGGCGACACCACGTGGGAAGGTATCGTCGCCAACGTCGAGCGCCGCTATGAGGAAAGCGACTCCGACATGGTACGCGTGGAGCTCGAGGCGTACATGCTCGCAGTGCCGTGCGCGGCGTGCAGTGGCCATCGCCTCAAGCCGGAGTCGCTCGCCGTCACCAACGACGGCCGCAACATCGGCGAGCTCACGGACATGTCGATCGTCCAGGCGCGCTCGTTCTTCGAGAACGTGCCCATCAAGGACGAGAATCACGTCATCGGGCTCGATCCCGAGATCGCCGCGCCGATCATGAAGGAAGTGCGCGAGCGCCTCCGCTTTCTCGTGGACGTCGGGCTCGACTACCTGACGTTGGGCCGCTCCGCCGAGTCGCTTTCCGGCGGCGAGGCGCAGCGTATTCGGCTCGCGACGCAGATCGGCTCGCGCCTCGTCGGCGTGCTGTACATCCTCGATGAACCATCGATCGGCCTGCACCAGCGCGACAATGCGCGTCTCCTCTCGACACTCGAGCAGCTGCGCGATCTCGGCAACACCGTGATCGTCGTCGAGCACGACGAGGAGACGATGCGCGCCGCCGACCACGTCATCGACATGGGACCCGGTGCGGGCAAGCACGGCGGCGAGGTCATCGCCTCGGGCACCGTGGACGAGATCATTCGCAACCCGCGCTCGATCACGGGGAAGTACCTCAGTGGGGAGATGGAGATCGCACTGCCACTCGTGCGTCGGCCGGTCGATCCCAAGAAGACCATCAGGATCCAGAACGCCCGCGAGCACAACCTCCGCAATGTGGATGCGGAAATTCCACTCGGTCTCTTCGTCGCCGTCACCGGCGTGTCGGGCTCGGGCAAGAGCTCGCTGATCGAAGACATCCTGCACCAGTCGCTCGCTCGGCACTTCTATCGGGCGCGGGTGATCCCTGGCCTGCACGATCGCATCACGGGTCTCGAGCATATCGACAAGGTCATCGACATCGACCAGAGTCCCATCGGTCGCACGCCGCGTTCCAACCCCGCGACGTACACCGGTCTGTTCACGCCCATTCGCGAGCTGTTCGCCGAGCTGCCCGAGGCGAAGATTCGCGGCTATGGGCCGGGACGTTTCTCGTTCAACGTGAAGGACGATCTCGGTCGGGGCAAG
>JBBQDT010000233.1:0-6319 GCA_038319955.1 Gemmatimonadales bacterium
AGCACGAGGGTGGTATCGTTGCGCGCGGGACCATACTCACACGGTGGCGAGATACGCTCGAGGAGCGGCACCTGACAGCCATCCGCATACACGCGCGCCTTGGTCCGCACCGCGAGCACGGAGGCGAACCTCGGCGACGCCAGTGTCGAGTTGGCATGATGGATGGCATACGCCGCCGCACCGTACGTCAACGCGGCGAGCACGAACGCCATGCCGACGGCGTAGCGTGCGTGCTGCTGGAGGAACTTCGAGAAGCGGACCGGCGTCTCGACGAGCGCGTACGTCGCCGCCGCGGGCACGAGCGACCCGACGGCGACCAGCATCGTCAGCGTGAGTGACGGCGAGTCGTTCAACTCGCGCAGCCACACGAGCAATGGCCAATGCCACAGGTACCATGAGTACGACAGCCGCCCAATGAGCCGCATCGGCGGCAGGCCGAGTCCTCGAGCGACGAGCGTGGGACGATCCGTGGCGCCAGTGAGGAGCAAGCCGACGGTGCACACTGTCGGGATCAGGGTCGCGAGTCCGAGTGGTGCGACGCGTCCCTCGCGGAGATAGGCGGCCGAGAAGACAAGGCCGAGCATGGAGCCGATCGCGCCGAGTTCCAGGAGCGCCGCAAGCCATTTGTCGTCCCGAGCGGCAGGCGAGGGACCTGCGCTTCCGACGCTCGACATCCGTCCAACGACGAGGACCGCCAGCGCGCCGAGTCCGAACTCCCACGCGCGGGGCGGGAGGATGTAGAACGCAATGACCGGATAGCGACGCACGAGCAGCACGCATCCCGCGAGCGACACGAGGGACAGGACGAACGTCGCGACGGTGAGGTTGCGGCGGAATGCGGTGTGCCCGTGTTTCCGCGTCCACACCGCGAGCACGAGGAGCAACGGCGCGAAGAACAGGTAGAACTGCTCCTCCACCGACAGCGACCAGGTGTGCAACAGCGGATCGCGTGTGGCCGTGCCGCCGAAGTAGTCGGTGCTGCGCACGGCGAACAGGATGTTCGACGCGTAGACGGAAAACGCCTTCGCGGATTCGGCGCGCGTGATCTGGTCGAACGGCGAGAGCACGATCGCATTGCCGACGAGGACCACGAGCGTGATGAAGGCGGCCGCAGGGAGCAGGCGTCGCGCGCGACGTGCCCAGAAATTGACGAGCGACAGGGTGCCCATGCTGCCGATCTCGTCGACGATGATGCCCGTGATGAGGAAGCCGGACAGCACGAAGAAGACATCGACGCCGAGGAAGCCGCCGCCGGTGTGGGGAACGCCGGCGTGGAACAGGACGACGAAGAGGATGGCGACGGCGCGAAGTCCTTCGATGTCCGGCCGGAAGCGCAGGTGGCCGCCCTTCTCCTTGCCCCCGCTCATAGCGGCCCCGGTTGCGCCAACGCCTGCGTGAGGCGGTCAGAGAGTTGCGGCAGGATCGAGAGGACGTACGGCTTCGAAAGATGGTTGCCGTCCTGATACCGCACGATGCCGTCCTTCATCACCGGGCACTGTGCACCATCGCAGAAGACGGAGTTCATGCTGACGAACGACACACCGGGCATGCCCCGCACTGCGGACCGCGCGGTGCCGGCGAGCACAGAATCGACGCTCCGCAGGGTGTACTGGGAGCAACGCGCCGGCTGGTCGATGTGCCGCACGAGGCACTTGGAGATGTCGAACGACGGATGCGGATTGTTCTGCATCACCATCACGCGGGCCCCCGAGGCCCGCACTGCCTCGACCACGCGCACGAGGCCCGCACTCCATTCGCGTCGCGCCTGTTCACTGAGATCGGTGCGCATGCGCTGGTCGCCGATGACGACCTCGTAGGCACGCGTGTTGGAGATCATCACCAGCGCCGGTTTGAGACCCACGATGCGGTCGATCGACGCCTGCCGCCAGTCGTCACACTCGGAATACTGGCGGCCGAGCTGTCCATTCCACGTGTGTACGGACACCGACGGACACGCCGACTTGGTGAGCGAAACGAGCTTCCAGCCACGTCGATTGGCGATGGCGTCCAGCGCGGGCAGGTAGTGCTGCGCGTGGGAGTCGCCGAAGAGCACCATCGTCGTGTCGCCGGTGGGCATGCCGTACACGCAGGCGGGACCCGTCACGGCAGCGATCGACAGATGGCACCCGTCGCCATAGCCGTCGGGCAGCACGCGTGCCGCCATGACCGGTGCGAATTCCGGCGCGGCGAGAATGTCATCGGCGTGCCGCATGGCAAGCGGCGCCACACCGATGGTGACGACAGCGAGCACCAGGGCACCCGCGAGCACCAGCTTCCTGCGTCGCTGGAGCGGCTTCGAAAAGCGGATCGGCGACTCGATCAGCCGGTAGGTGATCGCCGCTGGAATGAGCGATCCGATCGCGACGGCAACACTCAGCGTCAGCGACGGCCGGCCGACAGACTCGCGCAGGTACACGAGCACGGGCCAGTGCCAGAGATACCACGAATACGACAGCCGGCCGATGAGGCGCATCGGTGGCGTCGACAGGAGGCGTGCGACGACCGACTCCCGCGCGCTCGCGCCCGTGAGGATGAGCACCGCCGCGCTCGCGGTAGGGACGAGCGTGATGACGCCGAGCGGCTGCACGACGTCGCTCTTGAAGAAGACGGCTGACGCGAGCAGGCCGCCGATAGCCAGGAACGAGAGCCCTTCGACTGCCGCCGGCCCGAGCCTGTCCACGCGACGCACGGCGAGCACGGTGATCGCGCCCAATCCGAACTCCCACGCGCGCGACGGGAGGATGAAGAACGCCACCAGCGGGTACCGCTGTACGAGCAGCAGGCAGCCGGCGAACGACCCAACCGAGACGATCACGGTCGCGATGCCGAGTCGCTTCGCGAAGACTCCATGCGCGTGCTTCCGGGACCAGACCGCCAGTGCGAGCAGCAATGGTGCGAAAAACAGGTAGAACTGCTCCTCCACTGACAGCGACCAGGTGTGCAGCAGCGGGTCGGCCGGGCCGCCGAAGTACTCGGTGGTCCGGAACGCGAAGAGGATATTCGAGGCATAGACGGCGAACGCGCGCGCCGATTCCGCTGCCGCGATCTGCTCGAATGGCGTGAGGAGAATCGCGTCGGCGATCAGGACCACGGCCGTGACCACCGCGGCCGCCGGGAGCAGACGCCTCGCTCGGCGCGCCCAGAAGTTCGTGAGTGAGATCGAGCCGGTGGTTTCGACCTCGTCGAGCAGGATGCCAGTGATCAGGAAGCCCGAGAGGACGAAGAAGACGTCGACCCCGAGGTAGCCGCCGCCGGCCCAGCTCCATCCGGCGTGATAGAGCACGACAAAGACGATCGCGACAGCGCGCAACCCTTCGATGTCGGGACGAAAGCGCAAACGCGGATTAGCCAATGCGGCGCGACGGGTTGTACCAGGCCCTGTCGCCCTTCGAGTAGGGCACATTGCCGTCGTACGAGCCGGGCGACTCCACATAGCGGAGCGCCTTCGTGCAGCCGATCTCGGACGAGAAGTACCCGATCAGCGTGAGCTCCTTCATGAGCCGGAAATAGTGTGGCGGCTCTCCGGCCGTCCGATTCAGCGTGGACGTGCGCTGCTCGGCGTCCAGCTCGTTGAGCAGCGCGGTGCGCTCGGGCGGCGTGCTGTCCATGAACGTCTTCCCGTGATGCTTCCTGCTGGCAGCGTCGATTTTCGTGAGCCCACCGCGCAGCGAGGCGTAGCTCGCGTCGTCGTAGCAGTCGTGCGCCGTCATCGCCATGAACGGGCCGACCTTCGCGGCCTTGGCGCCCGGCGTGTCGGTCGCAGGGATGATCGTCTCGGCGATTTCATCCAGCAGCGCGATATCGGCCGCCGAGAAGGCGACGGTGCGCTTTTCCGCCTCCGGCGCGCGGCATCCGGAGAGAAACAGCTCCCCGCCGACAGCCAGCGTGCCGGTGATGGCGAACAGTCGCGCGAGAGCTTCGCGGCGGTTCATCGTCACAGGTTCTTCCGTTTCAACTCGTTCACGGCGAAATCGACGGCACGCGCCGTGAGCGCCATGTACGTGAGCGAAGGATTGACGCAACCGGATGACGCCATACATGCGCCGTCGGTCACGAACACGTTCATCGCGTCCCACACCTGGTTGTTGCCATTGAGCACGGACGACTTCGGGTCAGTACCCATGCGCGCGGTCCCCATCTCGTGCACGGTGCGGCCAAAGGTGTAGCCGTCGTCGTTCTCCTTGACGTTCTTCACACCCGCGGCCGTGAGCATCTCGGCCGCATCGGCCATCATGTCCTTGCGCATCGATTTCTCGTTGTCGCGGATCTCGCACGCGAAGGCAAGCACGGGAAGTCCCCATTTGTCCTTTGTCTGCGTGTCGAGATAGGTGCGATTGTCGTGGTACGGGAGCGTCTCGCCAAAGCCGGTGAAGCCGATGTTCCACGGACCGGGTTCACGAAGCGCTTCCTTCATCGGCGCGCCGATCCCGAGTTCCGCGATGTCGCGATTCCACTCCTGACGATTGGCGCTGCCCTGGTAGGCGAAGCCGCGGACGTATCCCCGGCGGTCGTCGCCCAGATTCGCGAAGCGCGGAACGTAGAAGCCCGTGGGCCGGCGACCGTAGACGTACTTGTCGTCGAAGCCGTCGACGAGACCACTCGCGCCGACACGACCGTGGTGATCCATCGCATTGTGCCCAAGCTCCCCGCTGCTGCTGCCGAGTCCACCTGGCCACACGTCGGTGGCCGAATTCATGAGGAGCCACGTCGAGTTGAACGTCGATGCACAGACGAACACGACCTGCGCGGTGAACTCGTACGTCTTGTTCGTCTCCGCGTCGACGATCTCGACGCCCGTCGCGCGCCTGGTGTTGCGATCGTACAACACCCGCCGGGCGATGGAGAAGGGTCGTAGCGTGAGGTTGCCGGTCTTCATCGCCGCGGGCAGCGTGGCCGACTGCGTGCTGAAGTACGCACCGAATGGACAGCCCATCACGCACTTGTCGCGGTACTGACACGCGCCGCGGCCGTCGTGCTGCTGGGTGAGGTTCGCCGTGCGTCCGATGATGAGATGTCGCTGGCCTTTCCAGTGCTCCTTGATCCTCGCCGCCACCGATTGCTCGACGACGTTGAGGTGCATGGGCGGAAGGAATTGTCCGTCGGGCAGGTGCGGGATGCCCTCGTTGGTGCCACTGACGCCGGCGAAGCGCTCGACCTGATCGTACCACGGCGCGAGATCTTTGTAGCGAATGGGCCAATCGGTACCGACGCCTTCGATCGCATTCGCCTCGAAGTCGACATCACTCCAACGCAGGCAGAGACGTCCCCACGTCAGCGACCGCCCTCCCACCTGATATCCTCGCACCCAATCGAACGGCTTGGTCTCGACGTACGGGCAATCCTGCTCGTCGGCGAAGAACTCCGCAACGGGCTCCCAGAGCAGCCGGGCTTTGCGCAGCTGCGGGTACTCGATCGCGTACTTGCGCGCCGTCATGCCCCGATGGGCCAGCTCCCACGGCGCCTTCGTTGCGTTGACGTAGTCCTTCACGTGCTCGACGTTCCTGCCCCGTTCGAGCATGAGCACCTTCAGGCCTCTTTCACACAATTCCTTTGCGGCCAACCCTCCCGTGATTCCGGAGCCGACTACAATGGCGTCATATTGTTGACTTGGCATCCGGAAAAGCCGACAGGGGTAGGGGTGCGCATGGCAATGGCGAGGGCGCTGGCGGGTGAGGAGGGGGTGCCTGGAGCGCGACCCGACATTACGCTCCTGGCGCTGGCCGGGCAAGACAAAATCGCGATTCTTCCGTCATCAACGAGATGGGTATGAAACACATTGCTCGGATGCTTTCACTGGTTCTCGGTACGCAGTGATGGCTTCCACGGCAGCGACGTCGGACAGGATGCCTGAGCACAATCTCGACGCACTGCGTTCCATCGCAGTGCTGTGCGTGCTGATCAACCATGTGGCGAACGTGCTGTATCCCGGAACATTCGGGAAACCGCCGGCCCAACTCGCGTGGTTCGACTCGATCGGCGAAGCGGGCGTACTGATCTTCTTCGTCCACACGTCGTACGTGCTGATGGGCTCCTTCGACCGGCTGCGCGCGCAGGGCATCGTCGGTGGCAGTCTCGTGCAGCAGTTCTATCTCCGGCGAGCGTTCCGCATCTATCCACTCGCCATCGCGATTCTGCTCGCGGTGCGCATCTTCCACCTGCCGGCGCGTCCGGAGGCATGGGCGCCCTACGTGCAGGCCGACCGCTTCACCTTTCTCAGCAACCTGGCACTGGCGCAGAACCTCACTGGGTCGAGGGTGCTGCTCGTGCCCATGTGGTCGCTGCCGATCGAAGTGCAGATGTATGTGGTGCTGCCGCTGCT
>JBBQDT010000234.1:0-6262 GCA_038319955.1 Gemmatimonadales bacterium
CGAGCTCCCCTGGCACGGGTACTCCGACTTCCTCTTGCGCGTCGAGAAGCCGTCAGCGCTTGGATCCTGGTCATACGAAGTCGCCGACACCAAGCTTGCCCGCTCGGCAAAGCCGAAGCACGTGCTCCAGCTCTGCCTGTATTCGCAGATGGTTGCGCGCGAGCAGGAGCTCATGCCGGCGAGCGCCCATGTGGTGCTGGGCGACGGTGCGCAGTTTTCCTTCGCGCTCAACGACTACATCTACTACTGCGACGCAGCGAAGAAGCGCTTTCTCTCGTTCATGGCAGACGAGGCGCGCGAGACGTCCGCCGAGCCGTGCGAACACTGCGGCATGTGTCGCTGGAGCGGCCGCTGTGGGCACGAGTGGGAAGAGGCCGATCACCTGAGCCTTGTGGCGCGCCTGGCGGGTCCGCAGGCACGCAAGCTTCGTTCTGCCGGAGTCGCGACTCTTCGCGGCCTCGCAGAACTGTCTGCCGACCGCATCGTTCCCAAGCTCCAGCCGGAAACCCTCGATCGCCTGCGCGACCAGGCGAGGCTTCAATTCGGCAAACGCAGCACGGGCGCGAACGTCGTCGAGACACTGCCGCTGGAAAAGTCGAGGGGCTTCGCCCGACTACCGCAGTCGGATCCCGGCGACCTCTTCTTCGACATGGAAGGTGATCCAGTCTACTCGCCGGAGGGATCGCTCGAATATCTCTTTGGGTTCCACTTCCTCGACGACAACGGAGTGGAGACCTTCCGCGCATTCTGGGCGCACGACCGAGAGTCGGAGAAGAAGGCATTTGAAGACGCGCTGGACTTCATCGTCGAGCGCATGAAGCGTTTCCCGAAGGCGTATGTCTACCACTACGCCGCGTACGAGGAAACCGCGCTGCGGAGATTGGCGCGCCAGTACGGCACGTCGAAGCGACAGCAGGACGACGCCATCATGCGTCTCGCCCAGGCGCATGGCACTCGCGAAAACGAAGTGGACGACCTGCTTCGCGACCGAAAGCTCGTCGACCTGTATAAGGTCGTGCGCGAAGGCATCCGCATCTCAGAGCCCTCCTACTCACTCAAGAACCTGGAAGTCTTCTTCGCCGAGGAGCGCACC
Source organism: Gemmatimonadales bacterium (assembly GCA_038319955.1). Lineage (GTDB taxonomy): Bacteria > Gemmatimonadota > Gemmatimonadetes > Gemmatimonadales > Gemmatimonadaceae > AG11. The sequence goes on from JBBQDT010000234.1 coordinate 1,094, forward strand.
GAGAACATTAAATCGGGCGGCGACAGCGTCGTGGCGTTCGAGCGGTGGCTCGTCCTCCGCGATGATGCAATTCTCAGGGACATCGAGGTCTACAACGCCTTCGATTGCCGCTCGACCATGCAGTGCCGCGACTGGCTGCTCTCGCTGCGGCCGGCGGAGGTAGAGTGGTTCGATCCCGAGAAGGAAAGGTCTGATGCTGACGCCGAGAAGGAGGCGAAGCGGCGTGTGGCTGACGCGCGTATCCTGGAGTTGCGCGACCAGCTAGCCGCCGGCGCACCCGACGGCGACCGGGAATGGCGTGAGTTGCTCGGTCATCTGCTCGAGTTCCATCGCAGAGAGGCACGTCGCGAATGGTGGGACTTCTTCAAGCGGCTCGGCAATACGCGTGAGTTTCACATCGACGACATCGATTGCATCGGTGGCCTCGTGCGCGACCCCGCGATTTCACCACGCCCCGAGAAGCGGTCGATGGTGCACACGCTCACCTTTCCCGACCAGGAGTTCAAGCTCGGGGAGGGCAAGGCTGTTCGTGCGGACACTGGGGAGTGCCTCGAGATCGTCGCACTCGACGAGGCGAGACGGCGCTTAGAGCTCAAGGTCGGACCAACGCGCGCCGCACTAATTGACAACTTCGCGCTCATTCCCGACGGGCCGCTCGACGACACACTATTGCGCGATGCCATCGAACGGTTCGCCGTAAGCGTGATCGCTGGGAAAGCTGATGGCCGAGCCGCGGTACTCAGCATCCTGAGGCGCGACGTGCCTCGGATGGTGGACGACATCATACTCCGGAGTGACGACCCCAACGACCTTCTCGCTGGCACCGTGGACGCCATCGGGCGGATGCAGGATACCCACCTCGTTATCCAGGGACCTCCGGGAACGGGCAAGACGTTCACTTCTGCCCACGCTATTGTCTCGCTCCTCGCGAGTGGCAAGCGCGTCGGCGTGACGTCCATGACGCACAAGGCCATCAACAACCTCCTGGCTTGCGTGGAGGAGGTGGCCGAGCAGCGCGGAGTCGTCTTCAAGGGGATGAAGAAGTACAGCAAGGATGAACAGAAGCTGGGCGGCCGCGTGATCGTCGACACGAAGGACAACAAGGTCGCTGACGACAAATCGAATCAACTCGTTGCCGGCACTGCGTGGCTGTTCGCTCGATCCGAGTTGGATGGTGCGCTTGATTACCTGTTCATCGACGAGGCGGGCCAAGTCAGTCTCGCGAACGTCGTGGCGATGGGCGGATGCGCGCGCAACATCGTGCTCGTGGGCGACCAGATGCAGCTCGCTCAACCGGTGAAGGGTGCGCATCCTGGCGGGAGTGGAGTGTCGGCGCTCGACTATCTCATGCGTGAGTGGGCGACCGTACCGCGCGATCGCGGGATACTGCTTGCGCGTACGTGGCGAATGCATCCGGCGCTATGTGCGTTCGTGTCCGACGCCTACTACGACGGCCGTCTCCAAACGCACGAGTCCACCGCACGACAGCGGATCGTCGTCGATGCCGAAGGCGACGACGATGTCGCCGAGTCAGGACTGCGGTTCGCGCATGTGGTGCACGAGGAGTGTTCGCAGCGCAGCACCGAGGAGGCGAAGCGCGTCGCCGAACTGTATGACGCGCTGCTCGGCCGCGAGTGGGTCAATCGTCTGGGCGAGACCAACGAGATCGGCGTGGAGGACATCCTCGTCGTGAGCCCGTACAACATGCAGGTGAAGCTGCTCGAGGAAACCTTGCCGGTGGGCGCACGCGTGGGCACGGTTGACCGCTTTCAGGGTCAGGAAGCGGCGGCGGTGCTCGTCTCGATGGCGTCATCGAGCGGGGACCAGGCACCGAGGGGATTGACCTTCCTCTTCTCGCGCAATCGCATGAATGTGGCGATATCGCGTGGACGGTGCCTCGCTACTGTGGTGGCGTCGCCGGAGTTGGCCGCAGCATCATGCAATTCGCTGGAGGCCATGCGTCTCGTGAATTCGTTTTGCTGGGCTGAGTCGTATGCAGCGGAGGCGGACACGAGCCGAGCGTAGAGGCGTTCCGTCGCGTGGTTACGGTTCGTCCTGCTCGCGTAACGCGAGCAACGCTTCGAGTTCCGGAAGTTGCGCGACGTCCTTGTCTCGGTTGGCCGCGCGTTTGGCGGTGATGAGTCCAGGCAAATCCAGTACGTGGAAACGGACGTCGAACCCTTCGACCTCGATGGACTCCGCCATGACGTTTGCGTAGCCACCGAGGCCATCGACGTGCGCGAGCACGTCGATCTCGCCTTCTCGCGTCGTCAACGTCATCCCGGGCTGTATGCGGAACTGACGCAGATCCATGAAGAAGGGCAATCCCAGTTCGACTCCTCGCGGATATGCGTTCCAGGAAGACAGGAGATCGGCGAGGCGGGAGACGTTCTCTTCATCGGTGGCGTAGCACACGTCGAGATCGTTCGTGACGCGCTCGGAGCCATGCGCCGCGGCCGCGACTCCACCGACGACGGAGAATTGTACGCGTGCACTCGTCAGGCCCTGCAACATCGAGGCAAAGCTCACCGGGCACGCTGGCTTGTATCGGTGCGTGCCGCCGTGGATGGCTCCTTGTCGAGCACGGAGACGAGCGAAAGACGCGCGCGACGTGCACGCGGGTTGGTTGGCCGCAGCGATCGAAGGAAGGCCGCGTTGGTGTCGAGCCGGGCGAGGCGCTCTGCGGGAGATTGCGTGAGGCTCTGCCTGAGGAGGCTGATGTCTACACCATGACGTTCGGCGTCCCCGATCGGATCATACTTGCTGCCTTGCTCGCGGACGTTCGGTGGACGGCCCGCGCGACGAGGCCCACCGCGATGCAGTGCTGTCGCCAGCGCTGCAGCGAAGCTCGAGTGATAGCGTGATAGGTCGAGCACGAGTGCCGCGCTCTCGTCGGGACTTGCATCCAGCACGAACGCGCGGATGTCGGGAGGCTGCCGTATTGCGTCAGCGGCGAGTTGCGCGGAGCGCGCGACGGGAATTCCGAATTGGCTCGCCAGAAGCCGGACGATCCCGAAGTAGCGCGCCTCCTGTGGCGTGTACGCGAGTTGGCGCCCAAGCACGCGAGCAGTGTTTTCGACCCACTTCTCGTCAGCGCGAACGACCTCAGCGAATTGCGAGCGCGTCAGCATTTGGTTCTATCCATGGAAGAAGGATGGACACAACCGATCCTTATTACAAGGAGGTGTTATTGCGAACCATCCCAACGCTGGCTCCACTTCCCAGTCGTCCACCCGATTCTCTAAACGCATCCGCAACCGCGATGCCGAATAGGTGTTGCGGATATGTTCGCTCTGCCTATTGAGGTGGCCTGACGAGCGAAGGGCGCAGCACGAGTGATGCCGATGCAGATGCAGCTAACTGGGCGCCTGCCTGTGGGTTGAATCGAGGTGCTCAACGTAACTTTGATCGCAGGGTGCCAGAGGGAGTCGACCGAGGTTTTCTGGCGTGTCCCACTTGGTGCCGATATGATCAACTGCGTTGGGCTCGCCCGCGATGCTCGTCGGCAAAAAGACGATGAGGTACGGCGAGTCCCGGTCCGCGAGCTCAAAGGCGCTTTCTCCGACTGCGGTTACTTCTACGCCGAGTTCCTCAGCCAGCTCCCGCCGAACGGCATCAGAGTCGGACTCGCCCGGCTCACATTTTCCGCCGGGAAACTCCCAGAGACCGCCGTGACGTTTATTCAGCGGCCTCTGGCAAACCAACAATTTGCTGCCACGGCGGATTACAGCAGCGACCACGCGGATTGGTATAGCCACTATCCCTGGCCGCGCAGCACGCTGAAATCTGCAAAGAGCTTAGGAGGCAGCGAAACGCGCAGCGTCCACGTGATGCTCATCGGTCGATCGCCAGTGATGTCTTCTTGGCTCGCGAGCTGAACAGGTCCGCAAGCACGGTATGGATCGTTCACGTCAACGCGCACGAAGAGCTGGAACGTCCATCCATTGGTCTGACTCTCAAGATACCGCCGCCCACCCAGTGTGTCCGGTCCAGCAGCGTTCTGCGTTTGCCAGTGAAATCGGGAGGAGCTAACGGCATAGTCATGGTATGCTATGGACGAATGAAACCCTTCTGACTTGTCGAGCGTGACAAAGAGCAGTTGAAGCTTCCGATCCTTCAATGTCAGCACGCCCTCCGCGAAGAATGGACGCTTCGTCGCCGACTGATATCCCACTGCTGTAAGGATCTCTCGAATCCGATATGCGCCGTGGAGTTGGAGTGGCGCATCCTGAAGTCCAGGGATTTCTCTTAGCTCAACTCGTGAACGTGCTGCCAGCACATCGGCGAGATCGCCGAGCTCATCGGCACACGGCTGACTTGCAGTCACGCGATCGAGAAACGTTCTGAACGAGATCGGCGCCTTCCCGCTGTCAACTTGATTCGCGAGCATCTGAGCACGAAGAGTCTCTACGTCAGAGGCTGGCGAGTATGTCGAAGGTGTCTCGGCCACTCGTCGGATGACACGCAGTTGCTCGGGATCGTCCAGGTGAACAAGGTCACCAAAGCGCTTGGATAAGACAGATTCGTCATCTGTGGACGGCGATGGAATCAAGCCGGCATCTCGACGAAGGCTAGTCCAGCCGCTTTTGCCACTATTCCGATACACCTCTTCGAGTCCGATGCGCTGATCTCGCAGGAAGTCTCCGAGGCGGATATCTCGAGTTCCTCTGAGCGTGGAGTACGTCTGAAGTTCGCTCTTGAGGTGCCTCCAACTCTGCTGCACGAGATTGCGAAGGCTCTTCAAGACCTGTTCGCGAGTCTGTCGTTGCAGTTGGATATGACAACCCGGGGGCAAGCTCCCGAATCCGTGCGCCACCGAGTCGATTAGCTCGCGGCGAGTGAGCCCGGTAAGAACTGACAATAGCTTGTCAAAGCGAAAGTCCACGCGCTGAAGACCAACAAAGTCGAGTACCAAACAACTCGCCTTTCCGGGCGACAAACGTAAGCCGCGCCCGACCTGCTGCTGAAAAAGAACGGGGCTCTGCGTGGGTCTGAGGAGGATCAAGGTGTCGACGTCGGGGATGTCGACGCCTTCGTTGTATAGGTCCACGGTCACGATGGCGCACACTTCACCACTTGCCAGCCTCTTCGGAGCACGGAGTTGGTCTACGCGCGGCGTCTCGCCCGTGACGCATTCGGCCGGAAGCCCAGCCTCATTGAGCTTCTCCG
>JBBQDT010000235.1:0-6258 GCA_038319955.1 Gemmatimonadales bacterium
AGTGGAGATGGGGCGCTTTCTCACCGAGCACACCCAGTTTCGCGGTTTTGCCCCATTGGCCGGTACGCTGGATTATCGGCCGCGGCAGGGCGAACCGACGACGGTCGCCGCACTGTTCGCGTTCACGCGCAACCAGGGCGACGGCTGGACGTATACGCTGAGCCACCTGCAGCGTTTCGCCACCACATACCGCGGCGAACACGGCACCGATCTCGAGGCTGCCCATGCGCTGTATCTGGGGCAGATGGCGACGCTCGGCCGCCGGGTCGGCGAGCTGCACCTGGCGCTGTCGTCGCCGACGACTGAGTCGGCGTTTTCTCCGGAGCCCATCACCGCCAAGGACCTGAAGGCATGGGGACGGGAGGTTCGCGACGCGGGCACGCAGGCAATGGATCTGCTGAAGGCCAGCCTGCCGACGCTGCCCGGTCCGGCCCAGGCCGACGCGGAATGGCTTCTGGGTGAGCGCCGTCGACTCCTGGCCAGGATTCAGGATCTCGCGACAGGACCGGTCAGTGCCAGCAAGACACGTTTCCATGGCGACCTGCACCTGGGCCAGGTGCTGCTGGTGGCGGACGATTTCCTGATCATCGATTTCGAGGGCGAGCCGGCTCGCTCGCTGGCAGAGCGCCGTCGCAAGCACTCCCCGCTACGCGACGTCGCCGGGATGCTTCGCTCCTTTGACTACGCGCGGGCGACGGCATTGGGCCGCGCGTGCGCGGGCCGCCCCGCCGACCGACCCGCACTCGACGCAGCGTTCGCGGACTGGCAGCGGCGCGCGCGCGCCAGCTTCCTCGCCGGTTACCGGATCGGCGTCGATGGCGCAGCCAGCTGCCCGGCATCGCCGGAAGAATTCCACCGGCTTGTCACGCTGCTGGAAGTCGACAAGGCGATCTACGAGCTGCGTTACGAGCTCTCGCAGCGGCCCACCTGGGTCGGCGTGCCGCTCACCGGGCTGCGTGCACTACTGAACGGCAGTCTTGGTGCGAATCTTTGAGCGGTCGATCCAGTTGCATCGTATGGCCCGGTCGTCCGTATCCGCTCGGCGCCACCTGGGACGGCCAGGGGGTCAACTTCGCGCTGTTCTCTGCCAATGCGGATGCCGTCGACTTGTGCCTGTTCGACAGCCGTGGTCGTCGCGAACTCGAACGCATCCGGCTCACGGAATACACTGATCAGGTCTGGCACGGCTACCTGCCCGAGGCGCGTCCGGGGCTTCTCTACGGCTTCCGCGTGCATGGGCCGTACCTTCCGCTCGAGGGACACCGGTTCAACCCGAACAAGTTGCTGCTGGATCCTTACGCCAAGTCGATCGTCGGCTCGATGCGCTGGAGCGATGCCGCCTTTGGCTACCAGATCGGGCATCCACGCGCCGATTTGTCGTTCGATCGCAGAAACGACGCCGCCAGCGTGCCGAAGTCGCGTGTCGTGGATCCCGCGTTCACCTGGGGCGATGACCAGTCGCCACGGACGCCTTGGCGCAACACGATCATCTACGAGCTGCACGTCCGCGGCTTCACGATGCTGAGGGAGGACGTGCCGCCGCAGTTCCGCGGAACCTACAGCGGCCTGTGCAGCGCACCCGTCATCGACTACCTGCAGCGGCTCGGCGTCACCGCCGTGGAACTGATGCCCGTCCACGCCTTCGTCAACGAGCGGCACCTGGTCGAACGGCAGCTGCGCAATTACTGGGGCTACAACTCCATCGGCTACCTGGCGCCCGACCTTCGCTACGCCTCCTCCCCCGAGGCGGATCGCGAGTTCAAGACGATGGTGAAGACGCTGCATGCGGCAGGGCTCGAGGTGATCCTCGACGTGGTGTACAACCACACGGCCGAGGGCAGCCATCTTGGTCCAACGCTATCGTTTCGCGGCATCGACAACGCTTCCTACTACAGGCTGGTCGGCGATGCACCGCGCTACTACATGGACTACACCGGCTGCGGCAACACACTCAACATGCAGCAACCGCGCGTGCTTCAGCTCATCATGGACAGCCTGCGCTACTGGGTCACGGAAATGCATGTCGACGGATTCAGGTTCGACCTGGCATCCGCGCTCGCCCGCGAACTGCATGCCGTCGATCGTCTGGGAGCGTTCTTCGACATCATCCACCAGGACCCGGTGCTATCGCAGGTGAAACTGATCGCGGAGCCCTGGGATCTGGGCGAGGGCGGATACCAGGTCGGCCAGTTCCCGACTCGTTGGACTGAGTGGAATGGTCGCTATCGGGACGTGGTGCGCGGGCTCTGGCGCGGCGATCGTGGCCTGGTTGGCGAGTTCGCGACGCGGGTTGCCGGATCGAGCGATCTCTACGACCACAGCGGCCGTCGACCCAGCGCCAGCATCAACTTCATCGCGGCCCATGACGGGTTCACGCTACGCGACCTCGTCAGCTACAACCACAAGCACAACGAGGCGAATGTCGATGGGGACGGCGGCGGCGAGGACCACAATCTGAGCTGGAACATGGGCCATGAGGGCACCACGGATGACACTGCGCTTCTCGCGATGCGTGACAAGCAGATCCGGAATTTCCTGACGACCCTGTTTCTCTCGCAGGGCGTCCCAATGCTCGCCGCGGGCGACGAGTACGGTCGGACCCAACACGGCAACAACAACGCATACTGTCAGGACAACGAGATTTCCTGGATCAACTGGAAGCTCGACGACGAGCAGCTTCGGTTGCTCGAGTTCGTGCGCGGACTGGCCGAACTGCGCGGGTCGCACCGCGTGTTCCGCCGGCGCAGCTTCTTCAAGGGCGGCGGACACGCCGATCTCTCCCGGTACGACGTGGCGTGGCTCGGTCAGGACGGAGAAATCATGTCCGAGGGTCACTGGCACGACCCTGCACTCGGCACGATCGGCATGTTCCTCTCCGGTTCGGCGATCGGCGATCGCGACGACCGTGGCGAGCCGTTTCTCGACAGCGACTTCCTCGTCCTCTTCAACGCCCATGACGCGGACCTGTCATTCCAGCTCCCGAAGCACGCGGAGGCGCGGTCCTGGACCGTGCGTGTCGACACGCGAATACGAGAGAGAAATGCTGCGCCGGCCGGCTATCGTCCCGGAGAAACGGTTCGGCTCGAGGGCAGGTCCATCGCGGTGCTCGAGCGACCTCGCGAGGTCGAGGCGTGTCCTTGAAGCGCGTCCATCGAATGCCATTCGGGGCGACAGTCGTTGCCGATCGCGCCACGAGATTTCGACTCTGGGCTCCGCGAGCGAGTACGGTCGAGCTCGTGCTGCGTCCCGGAACGGACCGGGCGAGCACGACATCCCTGACGTGCGATCCCGCGGGCTGGTACGAGTATGTCGCGAACGATGCGCCTGCCGGCATGCGATATGCGTACCGGATTGATGGCGCAGTGACGGTCCCCGACCCCGCAAGTCGCTACAACCCGCTGGACGTGCACGGGCCAAGCGAGGTGGTGGATCCTGGCGCGTTCGACTGGCAGGACGAGACCTGGACCGGGCGGCCGTGGGCCGAGGCGGTGGTCTATGAACTGCACGTCGGGACGTTCACGCCTCGTGGGACGTTCGCGGCGATCGAGGCGCGTCTCGACGCGCTTGCGAGACTCGGCATTACCGCCATCGAGCTGATGCCAGTGGCAGATTTTCCTGGCACTCGCGGTTGGGGCTACGACGGCGTGTTGCCGTTTGCGCCGGAAAGCCGCTACGGTCGTCCCGAGGACCTCAAGCACCTGGTGCAGGCGGCGCACGGGCGCGGTCTGATGGTGTTGCTGGACGTCGTCTACAATCACTTCGGTCCCGACGGCAACTACCTCGGTGCTTACGCGAGTCACTTCTTCACCCGCCGGCACCAGACGCCGTGGGGCGAGGCGATCAACCTAGACGGACCGGGATCCGCGACGGTTCGCGACTTCTTCGTCCAGAACGCACTCTACTGGCTCAACGAGTTTCATTTTGACGGTCTGCGCATCGACGCGGTCCACGCGTTGCGCGACGACTCCACGGTCCATTTTGTCGATGCACTGTCGGTCGCGGTCGCCGCCGGCCCGGGCCGCGATCGCCACGTGCACCTGGTGCTGGAAAATCACGACAATTCCGCACGCTTCCTGCGGCCCGGGTCGACGCCGCGAGGAGGCACCTCGGTCAGCCAGTGGAACGACGACTTCCATCACGCCCTGCACGTGATCGTTACGGGCGAGCGTGATGGCTACTACGCCGACTTTGCCGAGCGGCCGGTCGAAATGCTCGGTCGCAGCCTCGCCGAAGGTTTCGCTTTCCAGGGCGAGCCGGCATTGGCCAGCGACGGTGGCTCGCGCGGCGAGCCGAGCGCGGACCTGCCCCCGACCGCATTCGTCAACTTCCTGCAGACCCACGACCAGGTGGGCAATCGCGCACTAGGCGAACGGCTGTCGCGACTGGGTACGGCGGATGCCCTGCGGGCCGCGTACGCGATCCTGCTTCTGGCGCCGTCCCCGCCGCTGTTGTTCATGGGCGAGGAGTTCGCCGCTGCCCAGCCATTCCTCTATTTCTGCGATTTTTCCGGCGATCTGGCCCGTAGCGTCACCGAGGGTCGTCGTCGGGAGTTTGCGCGCTTCGCGGCGTTCGTCGATCCGGCGGCGCGCGAGCGAATTCCGGACCCGTGCCATCCGCGCACCTTGGCGTCGAGTCGGCTGCGCTGGTCGGACCGGCGCAGCGGCCAGCACCGGCGCTGGCTCGGCGAGGTTCGAGAAATGCTGGGCGTGCGTCATCGCTGGATCGTTCCGCTGTTGCCGCGCATGCTGCCGGGCGCCGCGCGTCACGCCGTCGTCGGAGGGCAGTTGTTGCAGGTCAGCTGGCCGCTCGCGGATGGGGAAGTGCTCGAGCTGCAGGCAAATCTTGGTCCACGCCCGGTTGCGGGCTCGATGCTCAAGGGGCGCGAACTGTTCAGGGTGCCGCCCCCTGGCCAGGCGGCGTCGGATGCAGAGATTCCACCGTGGTCAGTGCGATGGACGCTGTCACCCCCATCCATATCGTGAACCCACGGGCAGGAATCGAGCACGATTCGGGCGCACTGCCTGATACGGTTGCGGCGCGCCGTAGTCGTACCCGGCCTCTGGCCATCCCACGCGCGACCTACCGCGTCCAGTTCAGTGTGGCGTTCACGTTCCGCGACGCGGCGACGATCGTTCCCTATCTTGCGTCCCTCGGCGTCAGCCATCTATATGCCTCGCCGATCCTCGAGGCCCGCCGCGGCAGCTCGCACGGTTACGACGTCGTGAATTTCTCCCGCCTCAACCCCGAGCTCGGATCGCGGCAGGATTTCGACGCGCTGGTGTCGACATTGCACGGTCATGGCATGGGGCTGATCGTCGACGTCGTCGCCAATCACATGGGCATTCTTGCAAACGACAACGACTGGTGGCTCGATGTACTCGAGAATGGCCCGGCGGCGACGTTTGCGAAATATTTCGACATCGACTGGTTCCCGCCTCGGGCAGGCCTGCACAACCGCATTCTCGTTCCGGTGCTTGGCGATTCGTTCGGCAGGGCACTCGAGAAGGGGGACCTGCGGATCCGGTTCGATCCCGCCGAGGCGAATTTCAGTGTCTGGTATTTCGATCACCGACTGCCGCTCGATCCGCGAGAATGGCCGCGGCTCTTTGCGGACCACGAGGACGCGCTCGTAGTCGGGCTGGAAGCAGATCCGCAGGCGCGGGAGGATTTCGAGAGCCTGCTGGGCGAGTTGGGGCGTCTTCCAGCGCGCACCGAGACGTCGCCCGAGTCGCGACTCCGGCGCTACCGCGACAAGGAGGTCTGTCGGCGCCGTCTCGCCCGGTTGTGCGAACGCAGTCCCCGGCTGGAGGCCTTTATCCAGCACTGCGTGCGGTGCTTGAACGGAACGCCGGGGACTCCGTCGAGCTTCGAGTCGCTGGCGCGCGTGCTCGAGGCCCAGGCCTATCGCCTGGCCTACTGGCGGGTCGCCGGCGACGAGATCAATTACCGCCGGTTCTTCGACGTGAACGAACTCGCGGCGTTGAGGGTCGATGATCCGGACGTGTTCCAGGCGACCCATGAGGTGATCTTCGACCTGATCGGCTCCGGCCACATCGATGGCCTGCGTATCGATCACCCTGATGGATTGTACGATCCGCGGAAGTACTTCGAGCGGCTGCAGACGCCCTGGCGGGATCCGGTCGGCGGCGACACCCGTCCGGTGTACGTGGTCGCCGAGAAGATTCTCGCCTCTCACGAGCGCCTGCCGGAGCACTGGCTCGTGCATGGCACGACGGGCTACGACTTCGCGAATCTCGT
>JBBQDT010000236.1:0-6257 GCA_038319955.1 Gemmatimonadales bacterium
CTCGAGTCGAGCCGGTGCCGACGCGAGTTTCGCGCGCCAGTATTCGAGCAGCTCCGCCACGCGAGCGTCGCTGAGCTGGTGGCGCTGCCATGCTGCGAAATCGGGGTACTGGATCGCGAGTGACGCGAGCGCGTCCTCGTCGCCCCGATAGAGCGCGTCCAGGTCGCGCAGCATGATGCCACCCGACGAACCGTCCGACGCGATGTGATGCGAGAGGAGCAGCAGCACATGCTCGTCGGGCGCCACGCGTACCAGCGTCGCACGCAGCAGCAGATCCGTCGCGAGGTCGAACGGCGTCATCGCTTGCTCGCGAATGATTCGATGCGCATCGTCCGCATTCTCTGCGTGGAATTCGCGCAGCGTCACGGATCGCGCGGGCCGCACGATCTGCACGGGCTCGTCGCCATCAGGGACGAACACCGTGCGCAGGATGGCATGTCGTTCGACGAGCCGCTCGAGCGCGCCTTGCAACCGCGCGACGTCCAGCGGACCACGCACCTGCATCGCCCGCGGGACGTTGTACGCCGACGTGCCGGGCGCGGCCCGCTCCAGTCGCCACAACAACTCCTGCGCGAACGACAGCGGCGCCGGCTCGCCCTCCGCACCACGCGGAATCGCGCTTGCCGACGCCACGCGAGCACGTGCCTCGCGCAGGCGCTGCTCCACGAACGCTCGCTTCGCCGCCGACAGCCCCTCGAGCTGTCGCTGCAACGTGTTCTCGCCGGAGGCCCGCGTGATCGAGTCAGTCACGATCTACGCGCCCGTCTCGGTGGGAGCATCCTTCATCATCTGCTGCACGTCCGCATCGCTCAGCCCCTCCATCGACGCCAGCGCCGACGCGAGTTCCTTCTGCCGCACCGCATTCACCTCCGCATCCACCACCATGGCCAGCTCGGCGATCGTCGGCGTGTCGAACAGCGAGCGCAGTGGCAGGCGGACACCGAATTGACGGCTGAGCTTTCCGAGCACGCGAATCGCCAGCAGTGAATGCCCGCCGAGTGTCATGAAGCTTTCCGTAACGCCGATGCGCTCCTTCTTCAACACATCCACCCAGATCGCCACGAGCTTGGTCTCCGTGTCCGTGCTCGGCGCGACGTATCCGTCGTCAGCCGCGATCGACTCCGGATCGGGCAGCGCGCGACGGTCGATCTTCCCGTTGGCGGTGATCGGTAGCGCGTCGAGGACCACCACGGCAGACGGCACCATGTACTCGGGCAATCGCGCGGCGATCCAGGCGGTGATCTCGCTCGCGCTCACCTTGGCGGCGTGCGCGGCAGCGTAACCACCCGTCTGCGGTACGACATACGCGACGAGCCGCTGCTCGCCCTCCTGCGTCGCATGCAACGCCACCGCCGACTGCGCCACACCCCGATGCTCGGCGATCACATGCTCGATCTCCCCAAGCTCGACGCGGAATCCACGCACCTTCACCTGGTCGTCGGCTCGTCCGCGGAACTCGATCGTCCCGTCGGCGAGCCGGCGGGCGCGATCGCCGGTCCGATACACGCGGTCCGTTGTCGCCCCGAGTGCAGTGAGGGAGGTGCTCTCCCGTCGTTCGAGTTGCACGAATTTTTCCAGCGTCAGCTCGGGCTTGTTCAAATACCCATTCGCCACACCATCGCCGCCGAGCAACAGTTCACCCGGAACGCCGACTGGCTGGTCATTGCCACTCGCATCGACGACATACGCGCGGGTGTTCATGAGCGGCGTGCCCACCGGCACCGTCTGCGCACCGAGTCGCTGCGCAGCCTCGAGCGACGCATCAGTCACCTCGAAGGTGCACACCCCGACCGTCGTCTCGGTGGGACCATAGTGATTCAGCACTCGGCACGAACCCGCGCCAAGCAGCACACGCGCGACGTCGAATCGCAGCGCCTCGCCGCCGAGCACGACCCACTGTCTCGGCATAACCGCGGCGAGCTCGTCGCCGGTGCGACCTGCCACGAGCGCGAGCAGATGATTCGGCGTGAGCTTCAGCACGTCGAGCGGATGCGCCGTCACGTATTCCGCATACTGCGCGGGCTCCGTCGTCACCGCTTTCGACATCACGTGTAGCGTGCCGCCGTTCAACAGCGCTGGGAACAGGCTCGTGTTCCCGAGGTCCGCGGCCAGTGTCGACGCGAGGCCAAAGTGCCAGCCGTCGGGGAGAGCGGAAAGAGCAGGTCCCTCGGTCGCGCTGCGCGCTCCTGTCGGGACGACATCATCATGAGATGTCATCCCGAGCGCAGCGAAGGACCTGCGCTTCTGACCTGCCAACACACCGCTGATCGCCCGCGTGTAGTGCACCACGTTCGCATGCGTCACCGCCACGCCCTTCGGCACACCGGTGGAGCCGCTCGTGTAGAGCACGTATGCCACGTCCTCCGGCGCAACCACGGCCTGACCGCTTTCGACGGCGTGCGCACTCGACGCCGGCGCCTCCGCATCGATCGCCAACCGGCCCACCGTGGACGGCACCCGCTCAGTGAGCGCCGCATTCGTGACCACCACGGGAATGCCGGCTTCCGCGATCTGCTGGTCCAGACGCGCGGGCGGCGCATCCACCGACAGCGGCGCATATGCCGCGCCGGACTTGAGGATGCCGAGCAACCCGACGATCGCGTCAGCAGACCGGTCGAGCAGCAACCCCACCGTCGCACCGCAGCCCACGCCGCGCGTCCGCAGCTGAACAGCGAGTTGATTCGCACGCGCATCCAACTCGGCGTACGTGAGCTGCATGTCGCCGGCAACCACTGCCGTCCGCGAAGGCACGCGCGCCACCTGCTGCTCGAACAGCTCGACGACCGTCGTCGGCGCGCCTTCGTCCGCGTTCGTGTCGTTCCACGCCGACAGCTGCGCACGCTCGGGGGCCGTGAGCAGCGACAGTTCCGACACGCGCTGCCCGGGGTTCGCCACTGCCGACTCGAGCACACCGCGCATGTGCCCGAGGAACCGCTCGGCGTACCCGGCTGAGAAGAGGTCGCTGCGATACCACAGCGCGAGACGCAATCCCTCCGGCTGCTCGGCGACGAGCAGCGTGAGGTCGAACTTCGCCATCCCGAAGTCGATCGCGATGGTCTTCACGTCCACGTCGCCGAGCCGCAGCTCGTCGGGCAGCGTGTCCTCCATCGTCAACACGCAGCTGAAGAGCGGCGTGTCGTTCTCGGCGCGATGCGCCGCGCGCAGCTCGAGCACGAGCTTCTCGAACGGGACATCCTCGTGCTCGTACGCGTCGACCGCATTCTCCGCGATGCGCTCCAGCAGTTCCGCGACCGTCGGATCACCCGCGAAGCTCGTGCGCATCGCGAGCGTGTTCGCGAAGTAACCGATCAGCCCCTCGACCTCGCTCTGGTTGCGACCGGCAATCGGCGAGCCCGTGATGATGTCGTCTTGCCCGCTGTAGCGATGCAGCACGGTGTGGTAGGCGGCCAGCAGCACCATGTACAGCGTGGCGCCGTTGTTCATTCCGAGATCCCGCAACTGCTGCGTGAGCGCATGCGGCAGGATCGTCGCCTGGCGACCACCCTCGAAGCTGGCCACCGATGGGCGCGCAAAATCCGTCGGCAGCTCGAGCGCGGGCAGCGGCGGCGCGAGCCGCGTGTGCCAGTACTCGAGGTGCTCGGCGAGCGAGCCATTCTCCACCTGCGCGCGCTGCCACATCGCGAAGTCCGCGTACTGAATCGGCAGGGATGCCATCGTCGGCACGCTGTCCGACGCGAACGCCGCATATGCCTGGCTCAGCTCGCGGAACATCACGCCCTTCGACCACCCGTCACTCGCGATGTGATGCGTGACGAGCACGAGGACACGATCATCGTCGCCCAGCTCGAGCAGGTACCCGCGCAGCAGCGGATCCTTAGTGATGTCGAACGGCGTGCGCGCCTGCTCGAGGAAGAACCGTTCAGCGGCCGCCATGCCATCCGCCTCGCCGCGGAGATCGACGACAGGCAGCGCGAATCGCGCATTCGCGTGGATCACCTGCACCGCACCGCGCTCGTCGCTCGCGTACGTCGTGCGAAGGATCTCGTGCCGGCCCACCACTGCCTCGAGCGCGCTGCGCAATGCCTCGACGTCGAGCGCGCCGCGCAAGCGCATCGCCCGCGGCACGTTGTACGCCGTCAGCCCCGGCGTCGCCCGGTCGAGGAGCCACAGCAGCTCCTGCGCGAACGACATCGGCACCACGTCGCCCGACGTGCGCCGCTTGATGGTCGTCTCTGCGGTGTCGTTGCTCATTTCTCCGCGACCGCCTTGTCCACCGCCGCCGCGATCTGCTCCACCGTTGGCGACTCGAAGAGACTGCGCAGCGGCAGACGCACACCGAATACCTTGCTGATCTTGCCGAGCAGGCGAATGGCCAGCAGCGAGTGTCCGCCGAGTGCGAGGAAGTTGTCCGTCACGCCAATCTTGTCGCGCTTGAGCACCTCGGCCCAGATCGTCGCGAGCTGGATCTCCGTGGGCGTGCGCGGTTCGATGAAGCTCGGTGTTTCCTGCTCACCCGTCGACGGCGCGGGCAGTTTCGCACGATCGATCTTTCCGTTCGCCGTCAGTGGCAGCGCATCCAGCAGCAGCACGGTGCCAGGCACCATGTACTCCGGCAGCTGGGCACTCAACCATTCCGAAATCTTCTCTGGTGTCGGTCGGTCGCTGTGGCTCACCGCATAGCCTTCGTGCTTCGGTACGACATACGCGACGAGCTGCGCATCGCGCAGCAGCACCACGGCATGCCCGACCCCCGGATGCGCGCGCGATGCTGCTTCCACTTCGCCGAGCTCGACGCGATAGCCCCGCACCTTCACCTGGTCGTCGCCGCGGCCGAGGAACTCGATCGTTCCGTCCGCGAGACGGCGCACACGATCGCCCGTGTGGTACACGCGCCCACCTGAGCGCACCGTGAACTTCTCCGCCGTGAGGTCGGGTCGCTTGAGGTAGCCATGCGCAACGCCGGCTCCGCCAATCAGCAGCTCACCCGGCACACCAACCGGCTGCTCCCGCCCCTTCGCGTCGACGACATACACCTGCGTGTTCGACAACGGACGGCCGAGGGGCACCGACTGCGCGCCCAGCGCGATCGACGCCTCCAGCGACCTCTCGGACACCTCGAACGTCAGCACGCCCACGGTGGTCTCCGTCGGACCATAGTGGTTGAGCACCCGGCATCGATTGGCGCCGAGCAGCGTGCGCGCCGCGTCGTGACGCAGCGTCTCACCGCCGAATACGATCCACTGGCGCGGCGTCACCGCCGACAGCTCATCGCCCTGCTTCCCGGCGACCAGCGCCATGAAGTGATTCGGCGTGATCTTGAGGACGTCGAGCGGACGCGCCGTCACGTACTCCGCATAGCGCGCCGGCTCCGTCGTCACGTCCTTCGCGAGCACGTGCAGCGTGCCACCAGACAACAGCGCAGGCAGCAGGCTGGTGTTCCCGAGATCCGCGCCGAGCGTGGAGGCCAGACCGAAATGCCAGCCGTCGAGCTTCGCGAATCCATCGCCCACCGTGTCCGCGGGAACGTCGCCGAGCACGCGACTCACCGCACGCGCATAGTGCACGGCGTTCGCGTGGGTCACCGCCACACCCTTCGGCACGCCGGTGGATCCGCTGGTGAACAGCACGTACGCCGGCGTCGTCGGCCGCCCACTGTCTGTCAGGTTCCTATCGGGCTGCGAGTCCAATTCGTTCGCGTCACGATCGAGGGCGACCACTGTCACGTCCGGCGGCGCGTCTCCCGCATAGGCTGCCATGGTGAGGAGCACCTTCGCGCCACTCTCACGCAGCTGCTGCACGCGACGAGCGGCAGGCAGGTCCGGTGGCAATGGCACGTAGCAGCCACCGGCCTTCAGGATGCCGAGCAGCCCGATCACCGCCGACGCCGACCGATCGAGACAGAGCCCGACCAGATCGCCCTCGCCTACGCCAAGGGTCCGCAGGTGACCGGCGACCTTGTTCGCGGCGACATTCAGCTCGTCGTACGAAAGCCCGACGTCGCCGGGTGCAACCACGGCAGCACGATCGGGGACGCGCGCCACCTGGCGTTCGAACAGCTCGGTCAGCGTCGCGGACGCGCCTTCGGGAATCTTCGTCGCATTCCACGTTGCCAGCTTCTCACGCTCGGCAGCCGTCAGCAGCGAGATCTCGGATACACGCTGCGACGGATTCGCCACCATCGCCTCAAGAACACTGCGCATGTGCCCGAGAAACCGCTCGGCATATCCGCCCGTGAACAGGTCGGTGCGATACCAGAGCGTGAGGTCGACGTCGTCGGCGCGCTCGGTGACGAGCAG
>JBBQDT010000237.1:0-6247 GCA_038319955.1 Gemmatimonadales bacterium
GAAATTGCGGTCGACAGCGACAGGCCGCAAGGTGGTGTACCGATCCGGCGCACCATTCGGGCATGCGTTTCACGCGATGCATGGAATCGAGCGGCCACTACCTGGGCGCCGGCCTTTCCATCGAGCAGCACAGCGACGCGCTGTCTCCTGCGTGCCAATCAGCCTGTCCTCACAAGCGGACGATTCCGGATCGCGCTCCGTCGCGGGCGAGCGTGTAACCCGTTTGCCAGCAACCGCTTGATGTCGTGAGGATGCATGGCGTCAAAGCTGCCTTGGCGTACGGCATGACAACGCGCCTGCCCTCCATGATTCCGCGAGCCGTCGCGGCGTCGTCGCTACTGCTCCTCTCGGCGTGCGCGCAGGGTATCCAGTTCTCGCCGGCACAGGTGCTCTCTGCCGCCGTGATGATCGGCGATGCCGTCGACCGCTCCACGCGTGCGGGTGGCTCCGGCCGCGCGAGCGGATCCGGGTCCGACGCTGGTGTCGGGATACCGCGGTCGCCCGCTCCCACCGCCGCCGCAGCGCGCATCCTCCAGACCGCCGACCGATACGTCGGCACGACCTACGTGTGGGGCGGCAACACACCCGCCAGTGGTTTCGACTGCTCGGGCTTCACCAAGTACGTCTTCGCGCAGCAGGGCATTCAAGCGCCGCGCACTGCGCGCGAGCAGGCGCACACGGGCCAGGGCGTCGCCCTCGACTACTCGGCGTTTCTTCCCGGCGACCTGCTGTTTTTCGCGGAGCCGAAGGAAGCCATCTCGCACGTGGCGATCTACGTCGGCGACGGTCGCATCATTCACGCGTCGTCGGCGATGGGTCAGGTGGGCTATCTCGACCTGGATGGTGATCGCGGCGCGTGGTACGTGCAGAACATGGTCGCGGTGCGCCGGTTGCGGTAATGGAATCTCATTCGCGTGCGGGACGTCCTCACGTGCCGCGCGTGCCCAGGTCCGGCAGCGAAGTCGGCGCAGACCGAGTATCGTTCCTCACGCAATCCTGACGACAGAAACAGCCTTGCTGCGCATCGCCAGGAAAAAGACGCAGGCTGCTCTCCTCCCCTGTGACATGAACCGAACAAGCGCGTTCTGCGCGATCATCCTCGTCGCCATTGCACAGACAGGCACCATCCACGCACAGGCCGCGGCACCGAGCCCCTATCTCTATCTCTGGACCGCCTCTGCCGACACCACGAAGCCGGACTTCCTCGCCGTCCTCGACGCCGACCCGAGGTCCGCGCGCTACGGAGGCCTCCTCACGACGGTGCCAGTGCCCGGCACCCACAACGGCCCCCACCACAGCGAGCACGAGATGCCGGCCGACGGCCGCCTCTTCGTGAACGGCTTCGCCAGCGGGCAGTCCTACATCTTCGACATGAAGGACCCGGCACACCCGAAGCTCGACGGACAGTTCGGCGACGTGCGCGGCATGATGCACCCACACAGCTTCCTCCGCCTCCCGAACGGCAATGTCCTTGCGACGTTCCAGATGCAGCACGACTCACTCGGCCTGGCGCCCGGCGGCATCGCCGAGCTGACCAATCGTGGTGCAATCGTGCGCACCGTCTCGGACAACCGCACCGGCGTCGACCGTCTCATCAGGCCTTACTCGGCGGCGATCATCCCGAAGCTCGATCGTGTCGTCACCACCACCACCGACATGGACGGCGAGTCGCCGGTGCGCGCGGTGCAGTTGTGGCGTCTGTCGGACCTTGCGCTGCTGTCCACGATCAACCTGCCGAACGGCCCACGCGGCCACGAGGGCGAATTCACCGCGGAACCGCGCCTGCTCGCCGACGGAAAGACAGTCCTGGTGTCGACCTTTCGTTGCGGCCTGTACCTCCTGCATGGCATCGCCGGCACAGCGCCCTCGGCGACACTCGTCTCGTCATTCCCGGAGAAGAAGGGGACGTCCTGCGCCATCCCCGTCGTCGCGGGCCACTACTACCTCGTCACGGTGCCGGCGTGGAGCGCGGTGGTGAGTCTCGACATTTCGAACCCCGCCAGGCCGCGCGAGGTCTCACGTATAGTGCTCGGCAAGGACGACGTGCCGCACTGGATCTCCATCGAGCCAAACCACACGCGCGTGGTGATCACGGGTTACGCGGGTATGCGGAATCGCGTGATGATGGCGAACTTCGATGAAGCGACTGGCCGCCTTTCGCTCGACAACCGCTTCCGCGACGCTGGCGCCACGACACCCGGCGTGCGTATGGACAACAAGCACTGGCCCCATGGCGGTTCTGCCGCGGGGATCCCGCACGGCGCAGTGTTCAGTCGTCCGTGACGTGGTAGTTGCGTGTCACCTCGCGCACCATCCGCGAGTGCGCTAGCGCACGACGGCGCATTGCCAGTCGCGCGGCTCGCGCGTTGCATCTCACGGCTCCTTTTGCCACCGTGCCGCGATCTTATTCGCTTCATCACCCGGCACCCAGATCACGAGCACCCTTGCACCGGCCGGACCCGTTCTGTGGCGAATCGTGTCGGGCGGTCGCACGAACCCAGTCATGCCGGGGCTGAGGATCTGGCTCTTGCCGTTCACGACGTGCTCAAACTCGCCGGACACCACGTAGAATATTTCAATCGCGCCGTGGACGTGATCACCCGAGTCGGAGTTCGGAGGGAATGACATTTCACCAACCGAGACTTCGGGCCCCACGTTGGTGTCGTCCAGCAGCAGCTTGAGTGTCACGCCACCGGGCGCACGATACGTGGGGTTCGGCTTTTCCGATTGTGCGGAAAGCGGCGCTGCGGATAGCAGCAACACGACACTGGCGCGGACGAGTGGCTTCAACATGGAGGGTGCCCGGCGAATGGTTGGATCATCAGTGCACAAATCGCTTCACAAACATGCGAGCTTCCGATGTCCGGGCAAGTCGAAGGTCGAGGTATGAGTGATGCCCATCAACTCTTCGGCAACGTCTCGATGACAATGATGTCGCAGGCGTTGCACCCGTGGATCACCGGGTAGATGGCGCTGTTCTCCTCGCCGACGCCGAAGTGGCGGTCGCCTCGGGCCAGACCGCCGACGGCGCTCGGGTTGCGGCGCTGCCTGATCAGTTGCCGCTTGGATCGATAGGCACATTACGCTGCCTTCTGCGGAGTACGGCTTCAATCACCGGCACGATCGCGTAGAACAACAGGGCTGCCGCAACAGGCGCTAACAGCAGCCACACCACGACTGCGCGAGCCAGGCTGGCTCCGGCGAGCGTGATGAGCGGGACAAATCCTGCCGCGTACGCGGTCTTGATTCCGCTCACGGTCATGTTGTGCGGCACGCGAAACAGCCACGCGCCCATCTTCATCTGTGGAATGAGCAGGATGAAGTAGAGTGGGTACGCGAGGTAGTTGCCGACCTGAATGACCAGTTGATTCGCGCCGAAGCGCCACGCTGCGAGGGCGCACAGCGCAGTCGTGGTGCCGAGCACGGGAAAACAGCCGATCACGAGGCCGAGGGCCATGGCGAGGGCAATCTGTCGCGCCGAGAGCCCCTGCAACATGACCTTCCGAAGCGCCGCCCGGAGTGTCTCTAGCACCACGACACCACTGATGGATCACGTGCGAGAGGCATCGATGTGATCATGTGGCTCGTGCAGCTGAAGACCTGAATCGCGCCATGATCAACGCGCGGCGGCCAGGCGCGCACGCAACTCGGTGAACCAGTTCACGACGATCACTTCAGAGATCACACTCGCGTCGGCCGCAATCATCACGAAGCCCTTCCCGCCCGGCAGGATATCGTAGTTCTGGTGCGGCATCCTTCCGGTGAACGCGTCGGGAAAGAGCACGTTGCGGCTCGCGACCGACACCGCCGGACTCGTCGTCAACTCCGCCACGACGAACCCCCGCTGGTTGCGATAATACAAGCCGCGACTGTCCGCTCGCCACTTCGGTTCCGTTCCACCGCTGTCCGACACCATCGTCGCAACGCCCGCTCCGGGGAACGGACGCGCGTAGATCTCGTAGCGACCGCTCGCATTCGACGCGTACGCCAGCGTATGGCCGTCCGGTGACATCGCGGGCATGTAGTTGTCGAAAGCCTCCTTCACCACGGGATGCATCTCGGCGCCATGCGGAAGCGTCGCCGTCCAGATGCTCCAGATGCCCTTCTCCTGTTGCTGAAACAGCACCGTGCGGCCGTCGCCGAGCACGGTCTCCGACAGCACGATGCCTCCTCCGTCGAACAGCTTTTCAGGACGCGCACTGCCGTCGGCTGGAACCCACCAGAACCCGGTCTTGCCCAGCACGTTGCTCATGAAGAGCACGCGCTTGCCATCAGGCGTCCATGCGGGGCCGAGCGCATTCCCCGTGAGCGTCAGGCGCGTGGGTGTACGCGAGGCGATATCGTAAATCCAGATGTCGTCACCCTGCGGCGATGCTCCCTGGATCGCCAGGCGTCGGCCGTCCGGCGACAGCCGCGGATTCATGTACGGGCCATCACCCATCGCACCGACGAGGGAGGCTGCGACGCCCTTCCCGTCCACTCGCTTCGCCTCGTTGGAGCTGCTGCCGCGCGCCGTGTAGATGAGCGTCCCGTCGCGCGACAGGTGGGCATTGTCGACCTGCACGTCCGACTGCTGGAGCACGGTCACGGGCTTTCCGGTGGTGCGCCCCGTGGACGGATCGAAGCGAATGGCGTCGATGCGTGAGCGATCGTCGGCGCCGAAGAGCAGCCAGCCCTCGAACATGCCGACGATGAACCGGCCGTTCACGCCAAGCGGGATGTGTTTCGCCGTCGCCGTGCGCGTGGTGTCGAGCGGCACGTACGCAAGCTCACCCAGCGACTGAAAGACGCCGAGGTTCGCCTTCGTGATACCGAATACGACTCCCGTTGCGCCGGGCAAGACGAATGGGCCGAAGTGTCCGCTCTCGCCGGAAGCCGTGTCCAATCGTGTCAACGAATGGATGGCGCCGCCGTCGGCGGAGGTCCACGACAAGCCGGTCAGCGTCACTCCGTCGGTCACGACGACGTTGTTCGTGCCCCAGCTGGCGGAACTGAAGCGGAACGCCTGCCCGAACACGGTCGGCACGCCACCCTCGATCGGCACCTTCTTGAGCTTGTCGTCGACGGTAACGAACCCCAGCCAGCGACCGTCGGGCGAGATGAAGAGCCTCTGTGCGCCATCCGACTGGGGGATCGCGCGCCACGTGAGCTCGTCGATCCGTCGCACGCGAATCGAATTCTGTCCCCCCGACGTCGCAACGTAGAGGACGTACCGGCCATCGGGCGTGAGCGCCATCGAGCCGGTCTGGTCCGGGAAGCCGGGCATGGAGAAGCGCGCCGTCGCGGGCAGTGCACCTGCGTGCCCACCCATCCACACCCATCCCACACTTCCGATCGCGATGATCGCGAGCAACGCGGCACTCGCGAGCATGAACGCGCGACGCCGCTGTGGCGCGGCACGCCCGTCGCGGTGCGCCTTCCGCACGTCGGACACGTGTCCGCCGGATGTCGTGAGCGGCACGGCCGAAAGCGCTACCGCGAAATCGCGCGCAGACTCGAAGCGATCGGCCGGCAGTTTCTCCAGCGCACGCATGACGACGCGCTCCAGTTCCGCCGGCACGGACGGCCGTGTCAGATGAATAGCGCGCGGCTCCTCCGTAATCACTCGTGCGACGATCGCCTGCATCGTGTTTCCCGTGTGCGGTGCGTCGCCCGTCAGCATCTCGTACACCACCGCGCCAAGCGCGTAGATGTCCGAGCGTCCATCCACCGTCCGGTCGCCGGCTGCCTGCTCGGGACTCATGTACTGCGGCGTGCCGAGTGACATGCCCGTGCCGGTCATGCGCGGTCCACCGGCGCGGCTCACGGCGAGCGCGATACCGAAATCCGCCACGAGCGGAAGCCCGTCCTGCAGCAGGATGTTCTCCGGCTTGAGGTCGCGATGGATGATGCCGTGCCGGTGCGCATGCTCGAGCGCATTCGCCACCGCAGCACCAATTCGGACCGCATCACCGACAGGAAGCTGGCCCTCGCGCTCCAGTCGCGCACGCAGCGTCTCACCGTTCACGAACGGCATGACGTAATAGAGCAGCCCATCCGCCTCGCCGGAGTCGAACAGCGGCAGCAGGTGCGGATGCTGGAGATTCGCCGTCACCCGAATCTCGCTCAGGAAGCGCTCGGCGCCGAGCATCGCGGCCAGTTCCGGCTTGAGCACCTTCACCGCGACATGCCGCTCGTGCCGCACATCGTGCGCGAGGTACACGTTCGCCATCCCACCCTCGCCGATCTCGCGCTCGAGGGTATACTT
>JBBQDT010000238.1:0-6232 GCA_038319955.1 Gemmatimonadales bacterium
CGCGAGGTCTTCTCGAGCGCCGTGGACCAGGTGCTCGTCATGCGCGTCAGTGCCGACCGGCCCGGTGCCGTTTCGTTTACCGCCAACCTGCACGGCGTCCGCAATCCGGCGCACTCCAACTACGGCACGGACTACTTCCAGATGGACGGCGTGGCACCAGATGGCCTCCGTATCACCGGCAAGAACACCGACTACCTCGGCATCGCCGGCCGGCTCACCTACGAGGCGCGCGTGGTGGCGCGCGCTGAGGGAGGTGCGGTGTCCGTGGACTACCGCACGCTGCGCGTCACCGGAGCCAATGCCGTGACGCTCGTGCTCGCGGCCAACACCAGCTTCGTCAACTATCACGACGTGAGCGGCCATCCCGCCGAGCACGTGCAGGCAACTCTCTCACGTGCACTCGCGCGCGATTTCGCCGCGCTCCGTGCCAATCACGTGGCCGAGCATCGCGCGTGGTTCCGACGCGTGCAGCTTTCGCTGAGCGGCACGCCGGGCGATGTACTCGCACTGCCGACGGATGAGCGCATCAAGCGCTTTGCGAACGCTGCGGATCCCGACCTCGCGGCCCTCTACTATCAATTCGGTCGCTACCTGCTCATTGCCAGCTCTCGGCCCGGTACCGAAGCCGCCAACCTCCAGGGGATCTGGAACGACAACTCCAATCCGTGGTGGGACGCCAAGTACACCATCAACATCAACCTGCCCATGAACTACTGGCCGGCCGAGAGTGGCAATCTTGGTGAGCTGGTGGGTCCGCTCGAGAAGTTGGTGCGCGAGGTGGCTGACGTCGGTCGCGAGACAGCGCGCGAGCATTGGGGCTCGGGAGGCTGGGTGGTGCACCAGAACACCGACCTCTGGCGCGCCACTGCACCAATGGATGGCCCGTCGTGGGGCGCATGGCCCGTTGGCGGGGCGTGGTTGATGACGGCGCTATGGGAGCACTACCGCTTCTCCGGCGACGACGCCGACCTCCGCGCCATCTACCCGCTGCTGCGCGACCAGACCCGCTTTCTCCTCGATATCCTCGTGCCGCATCCCACGAAGGGATGGCTCGTGACCGCACCGTCCAACTCGCCGGAGAATTATCCGGCGTGGCCGGGAAACGGTTCGTTCTTCGACGAGGTGAGCGGCAGCGAACTCACCGCGCGCACCATGACCGCGGGCCCCACGATGGACACGCAGATCATTCGCGAGGTCTTCCGCGAGTTCGAGGACGCGTCGACGCGAGTTGGCGCCGACAGCGCGATGCGTGACGAGACCCGGCGCGCGCGGCTGCGGCTTGCGCCCGAGCAGGTTGGCAAGCACGGACAGCTACAGGAATGGCTGGACGACTGGGACGACATCGAGCCCGAGCACCGGCACCTATCGCCGCTGTGGGGACTCTATCCGGGACGCGAGATTACGCCCGAGGGAACGCCGGCGCTCGCCGCCGCGGCGGCAGTGACGCTCGCGCGCCGGGGCACGGGCGGGTGCGGCTGGTCGTACGGTTGGAAGATGGGACTGCAGGCGAGGCTGTACGACGGACAGAAGTCGCTCGACCAGTTCCGCGCGCTGCTCACGCGGTCGTCATTGCCGAATCTCTTTTCGCTCTGCGGCAAGGCGCTCCAGATCGATGCGAACCTCGGCGCGGCGTCGTCGATTGCGGAGATGCTCGTGCAATCGCATCAGGAGGCCATGCATCTACTGCCAGCTTTGCCGGTCGAGTGGTCGAGCGGATCGGTGAATGGGTTGCGAGTGCGCGGCGGTTTCGTGGTGGATCTCGACTGGGCGGGCGGGGCACTCAGCCGTGCGGTGATTCACGCGAGCCGTGCGACCCGATGCGTGGTTCGGGCGCGGGGTCTCACGACCGTGACGAAGGATGGTCGTGCTGTAAGACTGGAGCGCCGCACATCGGACACCGTTGTGTTTGATGTGGCAGCGGGCGGCGTATACGAGCTTCGGTGAGGCTATGGTCAGGAAGCTGTCGGAATTTAGCTGATCCTGTAGAATCGCGGCAGACGGATCAGATCGCGACGAGCTGGCGTACCCGGCACGCTTTCCGATCCTTTGACGACAACGCACCGGCGCGACGGATCACCAGCGAGACATCGAGCGTGAAGAGCTTCCATCGGACCACCGACGCCGCAGGAAGCCCCGCGGCGACGAGATCCTTGATCGGAGCGTTGCCTGACCACGCGCTGTGCGTGGCCGTGGTGATCATCGCCAGCACTACATGACGCGTCTGGCGGTTGAAGGAATCGGATGAGCATACGAGGGCCGGCCGCCGCTTCGAGGAGTCGCGGTCGGTGAACGGGAACGGGACGATGACCACTGCGCCCACCCTACAGGTTCGCATAGGCACGGTCGTCGTCCGGCGAATCCCACTCGGGCGCCTTCCGGACGCGCACGTCTCCGCTCGGATCGATGATGAACTGGATGCGGTCGCCCGCGCAAAGCTGGAGCGTTTCGCGCACGACCTTGGGCACCGTCGCCTGATACTTCGACGTCAGGGTGGACACACTCATGAACACCTCCGCATCACATGTAATACGTAATACAGGAATGGGCTTCTCCTCAGTTCACACAAGCGCCCAGCGGAGAGATGAGGCTGCGCGGCTGGAGTTCAGGGACTTGACGCCACCGCAAAGCCTCGCGACCATGCTGGGGAAAAGCTGAAGCGTCAGCTCGCCCGGTTGCCTGCTGCGGTGATTTGAGCGAGGCGTAGTTGAGGGAGGTCATCGGCCGTGCGATGCGAGAGCCGCCACCATCTACGGATCATTCACGAGCTACCCTTTAATAGTGCGATAGCCATGGTGCTCCGCGTTGCGATCATCGTCATGCTGTGCGTTGCCTCACGCCTTCCAGCACAGGTGGCCCGGGGAGAATGGCCCGTGTATGGAGGTGACGCGGGCGCGTCGAAGTACTCGTCGCTCTCGGACATCAATCGCGCCAACGTCGCGCAGTTGAAGCAAGCGTGGCGATGGAAAGTGGGAGAGTCGGCGATCGCGGCAAGTGACACCACGCTCGCGGCGCGTCCCGGAAATTTCCAGGCGACGCCGCTCATGATCGGCGACACGCTCTTCTTCAGCACGCCGTTCAATCGCGTGGTCGCAATGGACGCGACGACCGGTACTCCATTCTGGATTTACGACCCGAAGGCATACCGTGCGGGCCAGCCGTCGAACGGAACTGGTTTCGTGCACCGCGGGGTTGCGACGTGGAGCGACGGAACGCGTCGCGTGATCTTCATGAACAGCCGGTGGAACCTCATCGCCATCGATGCGTCGAGTGGAACGCTGATTCGCACGTTCGGCGACACCGGCGTCGTGGACCTCACCGCGCAGCTTCGGCGGCCCGTGGTGAAGCGCCACTACACGAATACGTCGCCACCGGTGGTCTACGGCAACCTGGTCATCGTCGGCAACGGGGTCGGCGATCGCCTGCGATACCCGAACGACCCGCCGGGCGACGTGCAGGCGTTCGACGTCAGGACCGGCAAACGCATATGGAGCTTTCACACGATTCCGGATTCCACCGAGTTCGGCGTCGACACGTGGAAAGATGGTTCGTGGCGCGTCACAGGCCACACCAACGTGTGGGCCCCCTTCTCAGTGGACGCTGCGCGCGGACTCGTGTACCTGCCGGTCAGCACGCCGACGAACGACTGGTACGGTGGAGCGCGAAAGGGCAATAACCTGTTCGCCGAGTCCATCGTATGCCTCGATGCGAGGACGGGCAAACGCAAATGGCACTTCCAGCTCGTTCATCACGGGCTGTGGGATTACGATCCCCCCGCGGCCCCGGTGCTCGGCACCATTCGCGTGAGTGGACGGTCCATCGACGCCGTGTTCGTCCCCACCAAGATGGGCTTTCTCTTCGTCTTCGATCGGGTCACCGGCAAGCCGGTGTGGCCGATCGTCGAGCGCCCTGTTCCACAGAGCGATGTCCCGGGTGAACGGACATCACCCACGCAGCCGATGCCGACGAAACCTGCACCCTTTTCGGTTCAGGGCTTCAGCGACGAGACGGTGGTGGACTTCACGCCGGACATCAGGCGACGCGCGCTCGAGGTACTGCACCGGTACACATTCGGGCCGCTGTTCACGCCGCCTTCGCTTCAAGGCACCATCATCATGCCCGGTGCGATTGGTGGAGCCGGCTGGGGCGGCGGTGCGTTCGATCCCGCAACGGCAACGATCTATATCAAGACGACCAATAGCCCGGCGATGTACCGCATCTTCCAGACGGAGGCGCGGAGCGACACCATCGACGTTGGGTACACGGCAGATCTCGTGAATTCGAGCGTCAGCGTGGCACTCGATTCATCTGGGGGACGGCGTGCGGCCGTCCCGCTCAACAAGCCGCCGTATGGGACAATGGTGGCGATCGATCTCAACACGGGCACGACGAAGTGGGAGATTCCGTTTGGAGACACGCCTGAGATCCGCAACCTGCCCGCACTGCGCGGCGTCACGCTCCCTCCCCGGCTTGGTGTGGCTGGCGCTCCCGGTCCAATCGTCACGAAGGGTGGATTGATCTTCGCGACAGGCGGCGGCTCGACGCTCTACGCGCTCGACAAGCTGAGCGGCGAGACTTTATGGTCAGCGCCGCTCGGGCGTGATGGTTACGCTGTCCCGATGACGTATCGCAGTCGCGCGGGCCGCCAGTATGTGGTGATCGCGACCGGCGCTGGGAACAGCGCGGAGCTCGTCGCGTTTGCGCTGCCGACGCGCTGAGTCCACAGCGGTTCTCTCGAGGTGCTACGTTCGCGTCCGCCCTCACAATGCAGCTACCTTCACGTGATGCAACGTCGCGAATTTCTCAGGCAGTCGGCAGCGCTCGCTGCACTGCCCCTGCTTCGCCTGGATCGTACGGGCGCACCGCTCCACGTGAACGGGGATCGGCTCAACGGCTGGCTCGCCGGCTTCGATCGCATCGGACGCACCACTGGCGGCATCAACCGCGTCGCATATTCGGACGCGGACCTCGCCGGTCGTTCATATGTGCTCGACGTCTTCCGGCAGGCCGGCCTTGCGCCCCGTATCGATGCAGCCGGCAACATGCACGGGCGCATCGACGGGACTGATCCGTCGCTCAAACCCATCATGATCGGATCGCACGTCGACTCCGTCACCGACGGCGGCAACTACGACGGTCCCGTCGGCTCGTTCTCGGCGCTCGAGGTCGCGCGCTCGATACGCGACAACAACGTGCGCCTGCGGCATCCACTCGACGTCGTCATCTGGCAGAACGAGGAAGGGGGCACGATCGGCAGCAAGCTCGCCATCGGTGCACTCACCGACGCGGATCTCGACAAGGTGGCGCGCTCCGGCAAGACGATCCGCGAGGGGATCGCCCTCGTGGGTGGCGACGTCACGAAGCTCGAGAGCGTGGTGCTCAAGCGCGGTGACGTCGCGTGCTACATGGAGCTTCACATCGAGCAGGGTGGATTGCTCGAGCAGGCCGGCATACAGATCGGCGTGGTGGAGGGCATCGTCGGACTTCGCTGGTTCGAGATCACGATCGCAGGATTCGCGAATCATGCCGGCACCACGCCCATGGACCGACGTCAGGACGCCATGCTCGCAGCGGCACGGTTCACCGTCGCGGTGAACGATGCGGTTCGCAGTGAGCCGGGTCGTCAGGTGGCCACGGTAGGGCGTGTCGTGGTGTCACCAAATACCACCAACGTCATCCCCGCACAGGTGGTGCTCACGGTCGACCTGCGCGACCTCGACACCGAGAAGCTCGTGCACTTCACCGAGCGATTCGAGCGCCTCGGCAAGGAGATCGGGGCGGCAACGGGAACGACCTTCACCTTCAAGCGGCTCGTCGACAGCGAGCCCGCGCTCTCCAATGCACAGGTGATGGGATGGATCGACGCGAG
The DNA here is from genome assembly GCA_038319955.1 of Gemmatimonadales bacterium. Taxonomy (GTDB): domain Bacteria; phylum Gemmatimonadota; class Gemmatimonadetes; order Gemmatimonadales; family Gemmatimonadaceae; genus AG11. The sequence continues at coordinate 5,867 of JBBQDT010000238.1, forward strand.
TGCGGTGGCACTTGGCCTCACGCGGCAGCGCATGCCGAGTGGAGCGGGCCATGACGCGCAGGAGATCGCGCGCGTCGCCCCGATCGGCATGATCTTCGTGCCGAGCATCGGCGGCATCAGTCACTCGCCGAGGGAGCTCACTCGCGCCAAGGACGTCGCCAACGGCGCTGACGTGCTACTCAACGCGGTGATCGCGGCAGATCGGTAGGCCGCCGTCAATGTGAGCTAGGTCTCTGACCGCGTAGAGAGTTTGTGTTGGTAGCCAAATTTCCTGCGGGCATCCTTGCGCGTCAAGCGCCACCGAATGCAGGTGTGTGAGCGATTGGCGCGTCTGGTCCACGCGCGGGTTTCTGACTGCAGCGGTCG
>JBBQDT010000239.1:0-6189 GCA_038319955.1 Gemmatimonadales bacterium
GCCGCGGGTCCTTTCGTTTCCACGGCAGTCTTCGGTGTTTATTCCGTATGCAACGCGCTAGATTCCACGACGCATGAAGGACAAGATCGTGGTCCGCGGAGCGCGGCAGCATAACCTCAAGGGATTCGATCTCGAGATCCCCCGACGCACCTTCACGGTGGTCACCGGACCTTCGGGCTCCGGCAAGTCATCCCTCGCCTTCGATACCATCTACGCCGAGGGGCAGCGACGCTACGTCGAGTCCCTGTCGTCGTATGCGCGGCAGTTCCTCGAGCGCATGGAAAAGCCGGACGTCGACCTCATCGACGGGCTGTCCCCCGCTGTCGCCATCGAGCAGAAGAACCCCACCAAGACATCCCGGTCCACCGTCGGCACCGCCACGGAGATCTACGACTACCTGCGGCTGCTCTGGGCACGGGTGGGCCACACGATCTGTCCCGTCTGCGGCCGCGAGCTCAAGCCCGATACGGTGCAGTCCGTCACCGACGCGGTCACCTCGCTCGAGTCCGGCACGCGCTTCTACGTCGCTGCGCCACTCAAGCTGTCCAACGAAGTGTCGCACGAGGTCGTCGTCGAGAATTTGCGGGCGCAGGGCTTCGTCCGCATCAGCCTCGACGGGCAGGTCATCCACCTCGACGAACTCCAGACGAAGAACGTCGACGTCACCTTCGCGAAGGAGCTCCTCGTCGTCATCGACCGGCTCGTCGTCGCCGACGACGTCCGCGGCCGCCTTGCCGATGCCGTTGCCACCGCCTTTCGCGAGGGTGATGGCGACGCGGTGATCCTCCTCACGGCGCCCGTGCCCTCCCCCTTCGACAGGAAGAAGGTCGACCGCCTGCGATTCACCGAACGGTTCGAGTGCCCCAACGATGGCACCACCGCCCCGGCGCCCACGCCACAGCTCTTCTCGTTCAATTCGCCGCGCGGCGCATGCGAGAAGTGCAATGGCTTCGGCGCCATCCTCGAGTACGACGAACACCTCATCGTCCCGTACCCAGACCGCTCGCTGCGCGAAGGCGCCATCGATCCGTGGACCATGCCGCGGTACGAGAACAAGCGCAGAACACTGGCTGAATACGCCAGGAAAGAGGGAATCTCCATGGACGTCCCTTGGCAGAAGCTCCCGGCAAAGCAGCGCGAGCGTCTGCTCAACGCCAACCTACGCGGCTTCAAGGGAATCTTTCCCTTCCTGCGCGACCTCGAGGAGAAGCGGTACAAGCAGTACATCCGCGTGTTCCTGCGACGGTATCAGACCGCACAGGAATGCCCCGACTGTCACGGCACCAAGCTCCAGCCAGCATCGCTCCAGGTGAAGGTCGGCGGGCGCAACATCGCTGAAGTCAGCGACTATCCCGTGGGTGTGCTCACGACGTGGCTCGATGCGCTCGTGCTCTCCGAGTTTGACGCCCAGGTCGCGTCGCACATCCTCAAGGAGGCGCAGGACCGCGTCCGCTTTCTCTGCGACGTCGGGCTCAACTATCTCTCGCTCAATCGCGCGACGCGCACGCTCTCGGGTGGTGAAGCACAGCGCATCGGGCTCGCCAATTCGCTCGGCTCACGGCTCGTGGACACCCTGTACGTGCTCGACGAGCCGTCGATCGGCCTGCACTCGCGTGACATGGACCGCCTGCTCAAGCTGCTGCTCCGCCTCCGCGACGGCGGCAACACGGTGCTGGTCGTCGAGCACGACCTGGAAGCCATACGCGCTGCGGACTACATGGTGGAGCTCGGCCCCCACAGTGGCGAGAAGGGGGGCGAGCTGGTCTTCTCCGGACCGATGTCCCGCGTGAGCGAGAGTCCGCTCACCGGTCTGTATCTCTCGGGCGAACGCGAGATCCCCGTTCCCACCACCCGCCGGCGGATCGGGCCGCAGTGGCTCACGCTCACCGGTGCGCGCGAGCACAACCTCAAGGGCGTGGACATCCGCATCCCGCTCGGCGCCGTCACGGCGGTCACCGGCGTCTCGGGGAGCGGGAAGAGCACGCTCATCCACGACGTCCTCATGCGCGCGCTCGAGACCAAGCTCACCGGCGAACATTCCGCGAAGCAGCATCTCGGCGAGAAAGTTGGCGAGTTCGATGCGCTCACCGGCTACGAAGCGCTCGATGACGTGGTGCTCGTGGATCAGAGTCCCATCGGCAAGTCGCCCCGCTCGAATCCCGTGACCTACGTCAAGGCGTTCGACGAGATTCGTCGCATCTTTGCGTCGCTGCCAACGGCGCGTCAGCGCGGATACACGGCGGGCACGTTCAGCTTCAACGTCGCGGGCGGTCGCTGCGAGACGTGCGAGGGCGCGGGGTATCAGGAAGTCGAGATGGTGTTCATGGCCGACGTCTTCGTGCCATGCGACGACTGCGCCGGCAAGCGATTCAAGCCCGAAGTGCTCGACGTGAAATACTTCGGCAAGAGCATCACGGACGTGCTCGAGATGACGGTGGACGCAGCGATCCGTTTCTTCCCGTACGAGGAGAAGCTCGGCCAGGCGCTCTGGCAGCTGCAACAGGTCGGACTCGGCTACCTGCGGCTCGGGCAACCCGCGACGACACTCTCCGGCGGCGAAGCACAGCGGCTCAAGGTCGCACGTGAGCTCGCGCTCGGCGCAAAGAAGAGCGGGAAGAAGATCTACATCATGGACGAGCCGACGACGGGCCTGCACATCGATGACATCCGCAAGCTCGCGAGCGTGTTCGACCGGCTCGTCGATGCGGGACACACACTGGTGCTCATCGAGCACAACCTCGACGTCATCAAGCTCGCCGACTGGGTGATCGACTTGGGCCCGGAGGCGGGAGACGCCGGTGGTGAGGTGGTCGCGATGGGACGGCCGGAGGAAGTCGCGGGCGTTGCCGCATCGCACACGGGTAAGTGGTTACGCACCGTACTTCCGGACTGGAACGCGCCGACCGGAGTGCGACGTGCGGCGCACGGAGGCAAGGCCCGCGTGGCAGCGCCGTCAGTGCGGAAGCGCGCAAAGGCGTCGTAGCCCGTTCGCGGTTGACTTGGTTCCAGCCCCGATTAAATTTGTGTGTCTGTACCACACCATTCCCCAGTAGCTCAGTTGGTTAGAGCATTCGACTGTTAATCGAAGGGTCGTAGGTTCAAGTCCTACCTGGGGAGCTACAAAAATGCCGCGAGCCAATTCACTGGCCGCGGCATTTTTTGTCGGCTGGTTCCTCTACGTGCAGCGTGAGCACGAATTACTCCACGATGAACTCGCTCACACGTTCACGCACGCGTCGCGCCGAATCGTTCAACATGTGACTCGTGGCCTCGAGCTCCTCGACGGAGGCTGATGTCTCCTGCGTGGCTGCCGCCACCTGTTCTGCCGAGGCCGCGTGGCTCTGCGCCGTGTCGCCTGCCTTCGCGATGGCTTCCTCCACCTGGAGGATCGCGGCTGCATTGCCGGCGACCGCCTGCGACACGCGCGACGATGCATCCTCGACGCGCTCGACCGCAGTCTGGATCGAGGCGAGGGCGTGCCGAGCCGCATCCGCCACCTTGGTGACGTCCTTCATCTGCATCGTGCCACTCTCGACCGCGCGCGATGTGCCGGCGACGCCCTCGCGAATGCGCGTGACATTCGCCGTCACTTCGTGCGCCGCACGCGAGCTCTGTTCGGCGAGCTTGCGCACCTCGTCGGCGACCACGGCGAAGCCACGGCCAGCATCACCCGCACGCGCCGCCTCGATCGCGGCGTTCAGCGCCAGCAGGTTGGTCTGCGAGGCGATCTCGGAGATCGTCGTCGCGAAATCGTCCACCACGCCCAATGAGTCGCGCAGGGAGTTGATCTCCCGTGCGCTGCGATCGAACACCTCGCGCGCTGCGAGCAACGTGTCCACCGCACGGCCGATCTCCAGCGCCGTGCCTGTGGCAGACGTACGGATCTCCAGTCCCCGCACCTGACTCTCGCGCACGGCCTCATCGATGGTCCGGCCCGACTCGGCCAGTTGCGCCACGGCAGCGCCTGCGCCAGTGAGCACGTCGAGCTGCATCCCCGCACCGTGCGCCATTTCCGTCACGGCACTCGCCACGTGCTGCGTGCTGTCCGACGCTCCCCCTGCAGCGGCGGCAAGTTCCGCGGCGGCCGACGCCGTCTCGTCGGACTGTCGTTTCATCTCGCCCAAAAGGCTGCGTAACCGCTCGCGCGCCTGGTCGAACGAATTCGCCAGGGCTTCGTATTCCGCCGCACCGAGTGTCTCCTTCTGGAGATCGCTGCGTCGCAGGTCACCCTGCCCCAGCGCCAAGAGGTCGCGCGTCAGCGCCACGAGCGGACGCGTGACGGCGCGCGAGGTGGAGACGCTCGACACGATGCCCACGATGAGCGCGGTGACGATGAGGAAGGCAAGCAGGGTGATGTTCGTCCGCAGTGTGACGCTCGCGTCCTGCTGGCGCTCAGTCAGGCGACGCGCCCCTTCGAGACGCAGCGTCTCGAGCGCCTTGTCCACACTGTCCAGCGCCGCCGAGGTATTGCCGAGCACCTTGACTGCCTCGGCAGCGTTGCCCACGGCGCTGTACGCGTGTGACGCGCCGATGCCCGCCTCCACCACGGCCTGCAGCGTGCCAAGATCCTTCAGCTTCTGTCGCTCGAGCGACGAGAGCATCTCGAGCTTCGTCGCTTCGCGCCGCGCACGGTCTGCCTCCTCGGACAGCGTGACGTACCTCGCCTCGTCCACCGCGGAACCGGTCTTCAGGTAGCGAAAGCCCGCAGCCGTCTCCCGCAACATGCGGAACGCCACCTGCTGCACCGTCTCCTGCTGCATGCGCATGTCGGCGACCAACGCCTCGTTGCGCGATCCGGCGCGCAGCAATCCGTATCCCGCCAACAGTCCTGCTACGAGGAGCAGCCCGAGCGTGATGCCAAAGCCCGCGCGCAACCGTCCCTTGATGGTGCCGAGCATGTTCATTTTCCGACCTGCACGACGACGACCGGCTTGTTCACGGCATCATGGTTCTTGTCGAAGGCGATGGGCCCGGCGGCGCCCATGTACGCGGGGCGTCCCTGTGGCAAGCCATTGATGGACTCGAGATAATCGCGAATCTTCACGCGATCCGGCCCCACCTCGAGTGCCGCGCGCCCGATGAGCATGGCGGCGTCGTACGCCAGGGCCGCGCGCTGGTCGGGGTCTTCCTTGTACACCTGTCGATACGCCGCAATGAACGCCTTCGCCTCTGGTGTCGTGGCGCGCCGGGCGAGGAAGAACGCGGCATAGCGCACGTTGGGAAACTCAGCGGCGTTCGCCTCGAGGCCGGACGTCGCATCGCCACCGACGAGTGGGGGCGAAATGCCGATGGTCTTCATCGCCCGCAAGGCGAGTATTGCGTCCTCGGTACTGCCGGCAAAGAGCACGACGTCCGGCTTGAGCAGTTTGACATAGGCCGCATAGGCGTCCCACGGCGTTACGCCCGCGACATACGGATCACGCTCGACGACCACCCCATGGCCCTCGCGATAGGCGTCGCCGAATGATTTCGCCCAGTCCTTGCCATACGAGTCGTTGCGATACAAGACGCTCGCCCGGCCCGCCTGCAACGAGTCGAGCACGAAGCGCGCGACAGTGCGGCTCGTCTGCACGTCGCTCGGGCAAACGCGAAAGAGCCACGGGCTCGCGCCGGAGAGCGCGGGGCTCGTTCCCGTGGGTGAGATGGCCACCACGGCGTTCCTGCCGAAGTTCTTCGTGTCGGCATACTCGCCCATCGCATCGAGCGTGGTGCCGCTTTCGGGATGGCCCACGACGCCGACCACGGACGGATTGCTGCGCAGCGAGTCTGCGATGCGAATCGGGTCGCTGACGTCGGCTGGCCCCTTGATCATGCGGAGCGGCTTGCCGTTGCTCCGCTGCCCGTTGAGCTGCGTGACCGCCAGCTCGACGCCGTTGTAGATCGACTGCATGCCCGCTCGTTTGGGATCCAGCGCGACGCCAATGCCGATTTCGGTGCCGGAGGACGCCGACCCGGAACAGCTGACGAGCGATGCGATGGCGCTGGCGAGCGCGAGCCCGCCGAAGGCGAGGCGTCGGCGACGAAGAATGACGTGCATGAGCCGGAGGAAAGTGCGGAGGGCTGGGGCTTCGTCGCCCGACTGGAAGTATGATAGCGGCATGTCGTGATGCAAGCGATTGCGAGACGCGCGATGGTGGCTTTCACCTCGGGCAGCGCGCTATCTTTCGCGCGCCGTCACACCGCAGACTC
>JBBQDT010000240.1:0-6158 GCA_038319955.1 Gemmatimonadales bacterium
TGTAGTCCGGCCCGAGCCGCCGATTGTCGCGGAGGTTCACGAACCACTGCGCATCGCCGGTGTCGTGACCGCGCGTGCTCATGCCCACTGTGCCGCGCACGTGGGGCACCGTCCCGAGCTCGTCGCGCATGTACTCCGGCAACCCGACGTACTCGTTCGCGCCCGGACTGCCCCCCTGGATCACGAAGTCGTGCTCGACGCGATGCCAGGTGAGGTTGTCGTAGTAGTGCGCCCGCGAAAGCGCCAGGATGCGCGACGCCATCAGTGGTGCGACATCACCACGGAGGCGCACGACGAACGATCCGCCTCCGCTCGCGGGCGACATCGTCACGCGGAGCCGGACGTCGGCGCCCAGGGCGAGGGCCACCGCGCCCGGGAGCAGGTCGATCCGTGATGTTGGCGGCACGTCCTCGGTGACGGGACGACCCGCCGCGGCGAGCAGCGCCACACGCGCATCGCGCGATGACGCGTTGCCGAGCGCGACCCATCGCGTGAAGGCGGCCGACGCGGCAGCGCGAACATCGCTCCGCGGCGAATCCTTGAGCGCCACGGCCGCGGCGCGCACGGCCTGTGCGCCACGACCGGTCAACGTCGCGATATAGAGCTCATCGAAGGAATGCCCACCGAGCTTCGACAGCTGATCGATAGCCGCTTCCTTCACGTTGTCGTCCGGGTCGCGCGCAAGCATCCGCAGGCGCGCGGTGTCCGCGAGCACGCCAGCGGCGCGAGCCGCGTACATGCGCACCTGCCATTGCCGGTGCTGCGCGAGTCGCCCGACACGAGCGCGTGCGTCGTCCGGACGCAGCCGCGCCAGCGCCACGGCGGCATGCGCGGCCACGTGCCACGAGACGCCGTTCGGTGCGCGGCGCGCAGCGTGCGCCGGCAACGCGTCCACCCATTTGCGCAGCGTCGTCGCGATGGCGGCGTCGCCCGAGCAGGAGTTGGTCACCAGATCTGCCGCCCGGAATCGTACCGGCCACGCACTGTCAGCGAGCGCCACGCGAAGGCTGTTGCAATCGCTCTTCGGCGTGAGCGCGCGGAGACGCAACCGCCACGCTGGTTCGGGGTACACCGGGGGCGGCGGAAGCGGCGGCAGTGAATCGCGCGCGGCAAATTTCGGGTCGCCGATGCGGCCCTTCGCACGCTGCGCGATCACCCGGACTCGTCCGTCGGCGTGACGCAGTCCCTCGACAAGCGCGGCGTCGGTGGAATCGCGGCGGTCCTCCGCGAGCAGGATTCGTCCCACGAGGGCCGAATCGACAGCGGTCAGCGTGCGGCCCTGTGCGGGCAACAGGCAGGGAAGCAGCACGAGTCCGGCAATCAGTTGCAGTCGCATGCGTCGAATCATAGTATCGCTCGGCTCACTTCTCACGAGAGGACTTTCCATGCGTCGCCCCTTTGGTTCGGCAGTGACACTCGCCGCGATCGTGTTGGTCCCGCACGTTGCCAGTTCGCAGCAGATGGAGACATCCCGCAGTGTGGCTGGTGGCGGCATCGCCATTCCCGGGTGGATGGGCAAGATCGACGCGAACGAAGAAAAGAACGGACAGGTGCTCAACAACTCGAAGCTCGCGAAGGACGGCAATGACCTGCACGTCACAACAGGTCCGGCGGTGGCCTACTGGAATCCGTCCAATGGCGCGAGTGGCAACTATACAGTGAAAGCGACGTTCAAGGAGCCGAAGTACATGTCGCTCGACAGCCATCCGCATCCGTACGGCATCATGATCGGCGGCAACGACATGGGCACCGCCGACCAGAGCTACATGTACTGCGCGGCGTACGGCAATGGCAACTTCATCGTGCGCGGCTTCGGACCAGCGGCCTTCCAGCTGAACGGCCGCGGCGCGGCGAGTCCGGCGGTGAACAAGGCGGCGGGCGTGGGCGAGCCGGTGCAGCAGGAGATCGCCATCTCCGTGAAGGGCGACAAGGTCGACTGCTCGATCAACGGCACGGTGGTCGGGTCGTACGACACGTCGGCAATCGTCGGCGCGGGCAAGCTCAAGTCCACCGACGGCGTGTACGGCGTCCGGTTCGCCCACAACACCGAAGCGATGGTGACGGGCCTCACGATGACGAAGGACAAGTGACCGAATCGCCGTTCGACTGAGTAGACTCGAGCGATGGTCGATGAGTCGCTGCAGGACGAATGGCTGTGGGGCTGGGACGACACGCCGGGCATCGTGTCGGTATGGGCGGAGGCAAACGGCCTTGCCACGGTGTGGCGCCGTTCGCCCGCCTCGGGCGAGTTGATCAAGGAGGAGTCTCGGTTTCGCCCGTGGCTCCTCCTCGACCGCCTCGACGATCTGCAGCACCTCGGTGCTGGCGTGCTCGCACCCGACGGCGCCGCGGGCGCGCTGATCACCTATCGCGAGCTCGACGGACCCGGTCGGCTGCGGTACCTCGTCAGTGCCGACGACGGACGCACGCTGTCGAACGCCGTGTTGCAGGGCGCCGAGCATCGCCTGGGCCAGCGCCTCTCGCACCTGAAGGAGCTCGGTGCAGCGTCGGTGCTGTCGCTCTCGCCGGAGGAGCAATATCTCACGGCGACCGGACGTACCTACTTTCGCGGCCTCACCTACGATCGCCTGCAGCGATTGCAATTCGACCTCGAGACCACGGGGCTCGATCCGCGATACAATCGCGTCTTCATGATCGCTGTCCGTTACCCGGACGGACGCAACGAGGTGCTCGAGGCCACAGGCGAGAGTGATGCCGCCGAGGCGGATCTCATTCGCCGCCTCGCTGCGCGTATTGCTGAGGCGGATCCGGACGTCATCGAGAACCACAACCTGCACGGCTTCGACCTTCCCTTCCTCGACCGGCGCGCGCGCCATCTCCGCATACCGCTCTCGCTCGGACGCATCCCACTGCCGTCGCTGCGGCAACGCGCAGCCCGGCGCGGCGCGAGGAGCGACGATGAAGACGACGATCGTCGAGTGCGGTTCGTCGCGCCGGGACGTGAACTGATCGACACACTCGACGCCGTGCGGCGCTACGATTTCTCGAGCCGAGACCTGCCGGGCCACGGCCTCAAGGCGGTCGCGCGGCACTTCGGCATCTCTGGCCCCGAGCGCGAGCTCATTCGCGGCGACTTGATCTACACGACGTTCCGCACCGATCCGGATCGCGTGCGTCGCTACGCCACCGCCGACGTCGATGAAGTCGCGGCGCTTTCGCAGATGCTCGGCGGCGCCGCGTTCGCGCTCGCACGCATGGCGCCGCGCCGGTACGAGCGGCTCGCAGACGCGGGCGCAGCGACCGGCGTGATCGACCCGTTGCTCGTGCGCGCGTACCTGCGCTCGGGCATGGCGCTGCCCGCGCACGAGGAGGGCGACGGCACGCCCCACAGCGGTGCCGCACTGCACCTCTTCGCCACGGGCGTCGCGCATCGCGTCGTCAAGGCCGACGTCGCGAGCCTGTATCCCTCGCTGATGCGTGCCTTTCGCATCGGACCAGGCCGCGACCGGCTCGGCGCATTGCTCGCGCTCGTCGACCGGCTCGTCGTGCAGCGCCTCACGGCCAAGGCGAGCGCGAAGGCGGCGCCGGCGGGATCCGCCGAGCGACACATGCACGAGGCAATGTCGTCGGCGATGAAGCTCGTCGTGAACTCGGCGTACGGCTATCTCGCCGCCGGCGGTGGACTCACGCGCTTCGCCGATGTGCATGCCGCGAACGAGGTGACGCGTCGCGGGCGCGAGACGCTCGACATGATGTGTCGCGAGCTGGCATCGCGTGGCGTCACGCTGCTCGAGGCCGATACGGACGGCGTGTACTTCGCGGTGCCGGCGTCGTGGACGGAGGCGGACGAGCGTCGCGTCGTCGCCGAGGTCGCGGCGTTGTTGCCGCCACTTGTGCAACTCGAGTTCGAGGGACGGTACGCGGCCATGCTCTCGCACGAGCCGAAGAACTACGCGCTGCTCGGCTACGATGGGTCGCTGACGCTGCGCGGCGTGGCATTCCGCTCGAGTCGCGCGGAGCCGTTCGGCGACGCGTTCCTGCGGAAGGCGATCGGTCGGCTGCTCGTCGACGACATCCCGGGAGTCCAGGAGGCGTATCTCACCACGCTCAGCGCGTTGCGTCGCCGCGAGCTGTCCACGCACGACGTATCGTCGCGCGTGCGGATGACGAAGACGCCCGACGAATATCTCGAGGTCCGCGAAAGCCGGCGCGAGCTCCAGTACGAAGCAATGCTTGGGAGCGGCCGCACGACGTGGAGCATTGGCGATAGGGTGCGGGTATATCGCACGCGCTCTGGGGGCGGGAGCGTCGTGTCGGAGGCGGATGACGCGGCGCCGGATGCGGCCGATCGGCGCGACTACGATATCGACCACTATGCGCGAGTGTTGCGCGACACATATGCGGCGCGGTTAGCGCGCGCGTTCACGCCCGGGGACTTTGCGTCGCTGTTCGCGGATCCGGATCAGTTTTCGCTGTTCACGCCCCCGATCGACAGTATCCGGAGCGTGCTGCATTCGCAGGACAGTTGATCCCCCTCACGGCCGCCGCGGCGAAGCTGGCGTGGGCACGCGCCCATGTGGTAGCCTTCACCATCATGACGGAAGACTCCCGGAGGGAATACTGATGAAGGTGTTCGCGAGTACCACGTTGATTCTTGCTTTCGCATCCACTGCGGTGCAGGCGCAGGTCAATGCAGGCGCGCAGGCGGCCGAGCCGAGCGTGCCGTTCACGGTGACGCAGGTGGCGACGTTCAGCCTGCCATGGCGCATTGCCGTGCTGCCCGATGGACACATGCTCGTCACCGAGAAGGTGGGTCCGGTGTGGCTCGTCACGCCACAGGGCGCGAAGACGCCGGTGGCCAACGTGCCCGCGGTGCTGGCCCAGGGTCAGGGTGGCATGCTGGGCATCTACACGTCGCCGAACTACGCGACCGACCACAACGTCTATCTCACCTATTCGGAACCGGGCGACGGTGGGTCGAGTCTCGCGCTCGCTCGCGCCAGGCTGGCGATCGGCGACAACTCCGCGAGTCTCGACGGGCTCGAGGTCATCTGGCGCGATGGCGCGCGCGGCAAGGGTGGACAGTTCGGCGCCGCGGTCGCCTTCTCGCCCGACAAGAAGTACCTGTTCCTCACGGTCGGCGACCGTCAGCGCATGACCCCCGCGCAGGATCCGAACTCGCCGCTCGGCAAGATCCTCCGCCTGACGCTCGACGGCAAACCGGCACCCGGCAATCCACAAGCGGGAACGACAGGCGCGGCCAGCCTCGAGATCATCAACCCGCCGCGCAACACGGAGTTGGCCAAGACGGCGGCTGTCGTCTCCACCTACACCTTCCCCGGACCGAACCTGAGTCCAGCGGAAACGTGGACCTCTGGTCATCGCACGCCGTATGGTATGGCGTTCGGGCCCGACGGCCGGCTGTGGGAGGTCGAGCATGGGCCGAGGGGCGGCGATGAGCTGAACCTGATCGAGGCCGGGAAGAACTATGGCTGGCCGGTCGCGTCCTACTCCGTGAACTACGACGGCTCGGCGATTCCCAGTCCCGATACGCGGCCGGACCTCACGAAGCCCGTGATCTACTGGACGCCGATCATCGCGCCGGGAAGCCTGACCTTTTACAACGGGTCGATGTTCCCGCAGTGGAAGGGTTCAGCGCTGATGGGCGGCATGGCGACGAAAACGCTCAACCGCATCACGTTCGATGGAAAGGGCGGCGCTACATCCGCCGAGCGGTGGGAGGTGGGCCACCGCATTCGGGATGTGGCCGTCGGACCGGACGGTGCGCTGTGGATGATCGAGGATGCGAATCCGGGCGGGTTGTTTCGCGTGACGCCGAAGTAAGGTCCCGCCGCTTGGCGATTCCCCCAGGAACAACGTGAGCGCTTTACGGGTCGGTGCGCTTTGGGATGTACTGCACGTCGGAGAGGCCAGCGAAATCCTCGTCCTGCGTCCAGACGATTCCATCGACGGCGCGCGCGGTCGCATAAACGATGCTGTCCGCGAGGGGCAGCTTGTGGTCCAACCCTGCGCGCGCCGCACTCAACGCGAGTGCGGGATCCAGATCGACGACGATCCCTTGCTGCATGATCGCAACGGCGTGGAGGGCCTGCCCCTCGCCGCGCTGTCGGGCGACGATCTTGAACACTTCCAACAAACAGATCGCTGGTACCACCAAACGTCGCAGGTCTTCGATC
>JBBQDT010000241.1:0-6140 GCA_038319955.1 Gemmatimonadales bacterium
CCGGTGCCGATCCACTGGCGCGGTTCCCCGAAGAGCTGGCGTGTCGTCGTGGCCGAGGTCAGGTACGCCGCGCGCGACAGCGAGCGGTTGCCGGCATCCGGAACCCACTGGTCGCCGCGACGCTCGTAGATGCCACTGCCATTCGTGAGGAGCCAGATGTGCGATCGGCCACTCGCGTCCTCGATTTCCGACGCGCGATAGATGTCAGTGGGAAGGTCGTCGTCGCGACGGGAGAGCGAGTGCCAGCCGCGCGCGTCGTGGACTGAGCCGGCCCCGTCGTTCGTGGGGGCCCAGAGCGTGCCCGTGCGGTCGAGCAGCAAGCGGTGATAGACGGTGCCACGCTCGGTCCCCACCTGTTGCTGCCAGCGATGTCCGAGGAAGCGATACAATCCGTGCGGTGACGCTGCATAGGCGACCCCACCGGAGTCGGTGCCGATCGATGCGATCACGCCGTCCGGCAACCCGTCACGGCCAGCGTACGTCTCGAACGACGGGGCAGCGAGCGCCCTGATGTCGAGCGGCGCCTGGGCGGCGCTCACGCGAGCGACGACGATCGAGACCAGCGCGACAATCAACGAGCATCCGCGTGACCACTGGAGCTGCAGAGGTCTCACGCGGCTGGACAACTGGCAGCAATAGACGACCGCATCACGCTCCGTCGCATGAATGAGATCAGGAAATCCGGTGCGCCAGATCTCGTGTGGCCTGGGCCTGATATCGAGGGGAAAGCTAGTCGACTCGATCGACGGAAGGACGTCGATGTCGGGATTTCCGCGGAGGTCGAGGGAGGGCGGAGCCGCTCCGCCAGAACACTGGAAAATGCCGTGTTCTTGACGAGGACTGCCGGCGCGCGTAATTGCATTTCAGCCCGCAGTCATTCCTGCGGCGATACGAATTCGTGACAGTCTCACCAGCGCCCGTCGTCCAACCCCACCCGGAGCAGCAAATGAGATGTACGTCCATGGCCGTCCTCTCGACGGTCCTCGTCCTAAGCGTATCCGCGCCCGGCATTGCGCAGCAGCGCGAACCGACGAATCCGGATGTGAATCGCCGTGTGGAAACCGGAACCGTCAGCGGTGTCGTCACCATCGCCGCCAGCGGCAATGCGGTGGCTGGCGCGCAGGTCGGCATCGCCGGCACGCCGTTGGGCGCGACCACCGGCGCGGAGGGGCGATTCACCATCGCCAACGTGCCGATCGGAAGTCAGGTGGTGCAGGTCCGAATGATCGGCTACACCGCGATGGAGCGGACCATCACGGTGTCGAGCGGCCAGGTGGCGACGGTCAACTTCCAGCTGTCGACGCGCGCCGTGGTGCTCGACGAAGTCGTCGCCGTGGGCTACGGCACGCAGAAGCGGGGCAGCCTCACCGGTGCCGTCGATCAGATCAGTAGCCAGGCGCTCGAGAACCGCCCCATGTCCAACCTGACGCAGGGGCTTCAGGGCGTCATCCCCAACGTCAACATCCGGCTCCTCGACGGGCGCCCGACGCAGGCGCCGCGCATCAACATCCGAGGGAACACCTCCATCGGGCAGGGCGGCAACGCGCTCATCCTCGTCGATGGCGTCGAGGGCGACCCGAGCATGGTCAACCCGAACGACGTCGAGTCGGTCTCGGTGCTGAAGGACGCGGCCTCCGCGGCGGTCTATGGCGCGCGCGGCGCATTCGGCGTGCTGCTCATCACGACGAAGAAGCCGACGCGCGACGGATTCTCCATCACCTATGATACCAAGTACGGTCAGCGCACGCCGACGGTACCGGCCGGCTACGTGACGGACGGCTACACGTACGCGAAGATGTTCAACGAGTCGTTCTTCAACTTCGAGGGAACGAACCCGCAGAACGTCAACAAGACGCAGGCCTTCTCGCAGCAGTATCTCGCCGAGTTCGAGCGGCGCTCGAAGGACCCGAGCCTGGCGAACGTGGTGGTCGGCCCCGATGGCCAGTACGTCTACTACGCCAACACCGACTGGTACGGACTGCTCTACAAGGACCAGACACCGACGGCAGAGCACAGCCTCTCGGTGTCGCGCAGCACGGACAAGGCGAGCTTCCTGATCTCGGGCCGCTACCTCGATCAACCGGGTCTCATCCGCTACAACTCCGACGACTACCGCATGTTGAACATGCGCGCCACGGGCACGCTCCAGCTCTACCCGTGGCTGCAGATGAACAACAACCTCATCGTGTCGAACAGGAAGTACTTCAATCCGCTCAACATCGGCGAGGGCGGTGGCATCTGGCGCAACATCGCCGACGAAGGACACCCGAGTGAGCCAATGCTCAACCCCGATGGCACGCTCACCTGGTCGGGCGCCTATACCGTCGGCGATTACTACTATGGAAAGAACGGGAGCCGCCTGGGTCGCAACCTGGTGCGCAACACCACCGGCCTCACCGCGACCTTTCTCGAGAACAAGTTCAAGCTCAACGGCGACTTCACCTTCCAGAATACCGCCGACGACGAGGCGCGACGACGCGTCGAGATTCCCTATTCCCGCGCACCGGGCGTCATCGAATACCTCGGCACGTCGACCAACGACCTGCGCAACCTGAAGGACAAGTCCGTCTATCTCGCGAGCAACCTGTACGGCGACTACGGACGCGTCTTCAAGGACAAGCACTACGTCAACGTGGTGCTCGGCACCAACTACGAGCAGTCCACCTTCGATCGGCTCGACGTCACGCGCAATGGCCTGATCTTCCCCGACGCGGAGAACATCAACCTCGCGCTCGGCCAGTCGATCACGACCGGTGGCAACTACGAGAAGTGGGCGATCCTCGGCGGGTTCTACCGCATGAACTACAACTATGACGAGCGCTATCTCCTCGAGCTGAACGGGCGCTACGATGGCTCGTCGAAGTTTCCGTCCAGCCAGCGCTACGCATTCTTCCCGTCCGTGTCGGCGGGATGGCGGCCGTCGCGTGAGCCGTTCTGGAAGATCAGCGAGAAGCTCGTGTCGGACCTGAAGTTCCGCGCGTCGTACGGATCGATGGGGAACGGCAACATTGCCGCGTACACCTTCAACGAGCTGTTCAACATCACGAAGTCCGGTCGCATCCTGAACGCGATTCAGCCGCAGTACACCGGTGCGCCGGTGGTGCTGCCGGATGGCCTGACGTGGGAGACGGTCACGACGCGCAACTTCGGCATGGACGCGGAGATGCTTGCCGGGAAGATGAGCTTCAGCGGCGACGTGTATTCTCGCCTCACGACGAACATGTACACCATCGGCAGCACGCTGCCCGCGACGTTCGGCGCCACGTCGCCCCGCGGCAACTACGCCGACATGAAGACCAAGGGGTGGGAGGCGGTGCTCGCCTGGCACGACGACTTCAACGTGCGGTCGCGACCGTTCGGCTACAACGTGCGGTTCACGCTCTCGGACTACAACGCGAACATCCTCAAGTACAACAACCCGGACAGGTTCCTCACCGACTTCTACGTGGGTCAGAAGGTGGGAGAGATCTGGGGCTACGTCACCGAGGGCTTCTTCAGCTCGGCCGACGAAATCGCGAAGCACGCGGACCAGAGCCTGTTCCGGTCGCACTCGTCGGGCAAGATCCAGGTGGGCGACATCATGCTGAAGGACGTGAATGGCGACGGCAAGGTGAACCCGGGGAGGAACACGGCAGACGACCCCGGCGATCGCGTCATCATCGGCAACACGACGCCCCACTACAGCTACGGCATCAACCTCGGCGCCACCTATCGCAGCGTGTTCATCTCGAGCTCCTTCCAGGGCATCGGCAAGCAGGACTGGTATCCGAGCCCCGAGTCGAACGCCTTCTGGGGGCAGTACAATCGTCCGTACGGCCTCGTGCCGTCGTGGCAACTGAAGCCGGGCATGATCTGGTCGGCAGAGACTCCGAACTCGTTCCTCCCGCGCTATGCGTCGCGACTCTCCAACAACGCCGCCGGCATCCTGCGCGCACCGCAGTCGAAGTACGTGATGAATGCCGCGTATCTCCGCCTGAAGAACCTGCAGGTGGGCTACGACCTTCCGACGCGGTTCTCCTCGCGCATCGGCGGGCGCACCACGCGTCTCTACGTCACGGGTGAGAACCTCTGGACGTGGTCACCGCTGTACAAGTACGCGGACAACATCGACGTCGAGAACGCGACCGCGCCGTCGGACCAATTCGCCAACCCGGGCGGCAACTCGGGCGACGGTTACAACTATCCGATGCTGCGCAGCTTCAATATCGGCGCGACCGTCACCTTCTGATCATCCGAGACTAACATGACCAGACGATATATCCCGATGTGTCTCGTGCTCGCAGGCGTGTTGGCCGCCGGCTGCGACTCGCTCGAGCAGAATCCCGTGGCGACGTCGAGCAAGGGCGCCGTGTTCGGCTCCGAGAACGGGCTCTCGCTGTACACGAACTCCTTCTACAACTGGATGCCGGACGCGAACAACCTCACGCAGTCCGAGTCGATGACGGACTATGCAGCGCGCCGAGACGTGCCGCAGTTCATCAGGCCTGGCGTGTACAGCGCACGCACCACCGACCTCACCGCCTCGGGTCAGTACGAGGTGGTCGCCCTCGGTGGCGACGTCAACTGGCGATGGAACACGCTGCGCAGCATCAACTACTTCCTGGCGAACAACACCGACCCGGCCGTCCTCGAGAAGGCGCGAAACAACTATACCGGGATCGCGCGCTTCTTCCGCGCGTGGTTCTACTTCGAGAAGGTGAAGCGCTACGGCGACGTCCCGTGGATCGACAAGCCGCTCGACGTTACCGACCCGGCGCTCCGCGGCGGTCGTGACTCGCGCTCGGTGGTGATGGACCACGTCCTCGAGGATCTCGACTACGCCATCGCCAACATCACGTCGACCAACGAAGGCTCGCGCACGCTGATCACGAAGGACGTGGCGCTGGCACTCAAGGCACGCGTGGCGTTGTTCGAGGGGACCTTCCGAAAGTATCACCCCGAGGCCGGGCTCCAGGGTACGGCGGACAAGTGGCTGAACGAGTCGGCCAGCGCGGCGAAGGTCCTGATGGACAGCAAGCGATACAGCCTCTATACCGGCTCGGGTCCCACCGATTCGTACCGGCAGGTGTTCATCCGCGACGTGCCGATTGCACAGGAAGTGCTCCTCACCAATGCGCAGAGCACGGCCCTCGCGGTGCGTCACCAGGCGAACTGGATCTTCACCAGCGCCACGACCGGTGTGCGCTTCAGCTTCATCCGGCAGTTCATCAACACCTACCTGAAGATCGACGGCACGCCGTTCACGAACACGGCGGGCTATCAGCAGATGACGTTTCAGGACGAGACGAAGAATCGTGATCGGCGACTGAGCCAGACGATCCGGACGCCCGGATACAAGCGCATCCAGTCAGGCACACAGATTCCCGGTCCGCCGGCGTTCACCTACACGTACACCGGCTACCACCCGATCAAGTGGAGCGTGGACGATGTGGCGATGGACGGCGGAAGCCTCAACACCAACGCCGTCCATCTCTTCCGCTACGCCGAGGTGCTGCTGAACTACGCGGAGGCGAAGGCGGAGCTGGGGCAGCTGACGGATGCAGATTGGGCGGTGACCGTGGGTGCGCTCCGCTCGCGCGCCGGCATCACGGGTGGGCTGACCACACTGCCGACGGTTGCTGATCCCTATCTCAAGTCCGTCTACTTCCCGAACATCTCGAACCCGGTGATTCTCGAGGTTCGGCGCGATCGCGGTATCGAGCTCGCGATGGAGGGGCTGCGCTTCTACGACATCGTGCGGTGGGCGCGCGGCCCACTCATGGAGATGGAGTGGCGCGGGATCTACGTGCCGCAGGCGAACCAGAATATCGACCTGGATGAGAACGGGACACCAGACGTGTACTTCTACACGGTGCTCCCGGCGAACCGTCCAGCCGGCATCACGTTCATCTCGGTGACTGGTACCGACTTCAAGCTCGCCAACGGCACGTCGGGCGAGATCGTGTGGCGGAACGACATCCCACGAAAGTGGGATGACAAGATGTACCTCTACCCGATTCCGGAGAGCGACCTGCTCACCAATCCAGCGCTGAAGCAGAATCCGGGCTGGTAGGAGAACGAAGACTGAAAGGGCAGGATTGGGCAAGTCGCCTGATCCTGCCCGTATCGCGCTGACATCCTACAGAGGCACCGATGCGTCG
>JBBQDT010000242.1:0-6053 GCA_038319955.1 Gemmatimonadales bacterium
TCCGGCGCGCCCAACATGTGATATGCATCACGTGCGGCGACGGCCAACTTGAGCGCCTCGGGATCCGCGAGCCCGATGTCTTCCGCCGCCATCGCGATGGCGCGACGAAAGATCACCATCGGATCCTGGCCGCCCTCGAGCATCCGCGCCATCCAGTAGAGTGCGGCCTGCGGATCGCTGCCGCGCAGCGACTTGTGAAACGCGCTGAGGATGTTGTACGTCTCCTCGCCCCCCTTGTCGTAGCGCGAGAACCGCAGCTGCGCGGCGTCGCGCACGGCCTGGAGGTCGATCAACCCGCCGTGGCCGACGTGCTCCGCGGCGGCCTCGAGGATCGTCAGCGCGCGACGCGCGTCGCCGTTGGCCTCGCGGGCAAGCAGGTCGATCGCCTCCTCGTCCACCGAGAGCCCGAGTCCACCGAGGCCTCGCTCGGCGTCGCTGAGCGCACGCCGGATCACGCCGATGATCTCGTCCGTCTCGAGGGACCGGAGCACGAACACCCGCACGCGCGACAGCAGCGCGCCGTTGATCTCGAAGCTCGGATTCTCCGTCGTCGCGCCGATGAGCGTGATCGTCCCGGCCTCCACATGCGGGAGAAACGCGTCCTGCTGCGCCTTGTTGAATCGATGGATCTCATCGGCGAAGAGGATCGTCCCCCGACCGGTCTCGAGGCGGTCCTCCGCCTCGCGCACGATCTCGCGCACCCGAGGCACTCCCTCCGTCACGGCGCTGAACGACACGAACTCGCGATCGGCGTAGCCGGCGATGAGCCGGGCCAGCGTCGTCTTGCCGGTGCCGGGCGGACCCCAGAACACCATCGACGTCACGCTGCCCTTCTCGATGCTCTCGCGGAGCGGCTTGCCCGGCGCGAGCAGGTGCCGCTGGCCGGCGTACTCGTCGAGCGTGAGCGGACGCATGCGAGCGGCAAGCGGCTGTGGCGGTGCGTGAGCCGCAAACAGCGACGGTCCCGATGACGTGGGCCGACCCCCCCGATGCGGTTTCGGCATGGTCAGGCGCCCGCCAGCATGCGAGCGACAAAATACGTCCCCGTACCGCCGACGAACGCGACCGGCAGCTGCCAGCCGCCCCGCGCGCGAAACTCCGGAACGAGATTCGACATGCCGACATACAGCGTGACGCCAGCCGCGAGCGCGAGACCATGTTCGCGCAACGCGCCGATCTGGTCGGTGAGCACCACACCGGCAATCGTCGCGACGCCAAGCGCGGCGGCAGCGAGCATGGCGCGTCCCTTTCCCTGCCCGGCGGCAAGGAAGAGCGACGAGATCGCGAGTCCTTCCGGCACCTTGTGCAGAATCACCGCGGTGAACACCAGCGCGCCCACCGCGCCACCGATGCCGAAGCCGCTCGCCACCGCCACACCGTCCACGAAGGTGTGCAGGAGCAACCCCACCAGCGCGGCCACGCTCACCGCCTCACTCACGTGGTGCGTCTCTTCGCCGAAGTGAAAGTGCGTACCGATGACATGCTGCGTGATGTGGACGGCGAGATAGCCGCCGAGGGCGACCACCGAGGCAGTATACCCACCGCGCGCGAGCGCTTCCGGCAGCAGGTCGATCATTGCCACCGAGATCATGAACCCGGCGGCGAACGCGAGCATCACGTCGAGGGCGCGCTCGCTCCACCGGTTGCGGCTCACGACCACTGCGGCGCCAAGCAGGTTCGCGCCGGCGGCGGCGATGGCGTAGATGAGCTTGTCGGTTGTCACGGACGATCTATCGCGATGCCGTCACGCGAGCTGCAAGCCAAGGCGGTCGGCCGCACCAGCCAGGGCATTCACGAGATCCGGCGCCGCGGGGAACGCTTGTCGCTTGATCTTCCAGCTCTTCGTTCGCACCCGCGGCATCTCCTCGAGGCCGCGCCCCTCGAGCAGGTAGAGCCACTTGTCCGACTTGGAGTAGATGAAGAGCTCCAGATGCTCATTCAACGACAGTTGGTCTTCCGACGTGTACATGCTCACCTGCGTCCCGCCGAATCGCGCCATGAGCAGTCGCAGCCGAGCGATGGCGTCGCGCACGTCGGGGAGCGGCAACGACTCACCGTGCCAACTCCGCCCGCTGCGCAGGTCGTCGATGTGCAGATCGATCGCGGGCCCCAAGAGGTCCGCCAGCGTCCAGAACAGGTCGACGACGCGCTCCGCGTTCGCGACGACGTGCGCCGTGTAGACGCCATCCTGCTCATCGAAGGTGAAGCCGTCACTGCTGGCGCGAAACCGGCGCCAGATGGATGCCTCGGGCTGCTTCCCGCGAAATAACATGCGTGTCTAGTGCGTGGCCGAAGGGGACGATTCCTGAAGCGCTGCTACCACCTGCGGCAGCTCCGCCAGCAGCGCCTCAGGCGTGTTCCGTGCCGGATGTTCGATGACGCACTCCAGCAGGACGTTGAGAATCTTAGCATAGATCGGCCCGGCCGGGATGCCCGCACGACGCAGTTCGTCCCCTCCGATGGCCAGATCCCCGATCTCCACGGCGTCGGAAAACCGGCCGCGGACGAGGCGTTTGTACAGGGAACGCACCGCGGTCGCCGAGGGTGCCGGTCGCCCGGCGTCGCGCATCGCCTGCCAGCGCGCCGCAGCGACCCGCAGGAATCCACCCGCATGCAGCCGGCCCATTCTCGCCAGCCACTGGCGCACCTGGGCATGCGTCGGCGACCCCGCCATGAGCACCTCGGCGATCTCGGGCGCGACGACGACCCACCGTTCGACGATGTGCGCCGCCCAGTTGTTCTCGTGCTTCGAGAAGCGCAGGTCGTTCATCGCGCCACGGACGCCACGTTGTGGAGTATCGAGGAACAGCGCGGCGATTCGGTTGCTCGTCCGCTGGGGCAGTGTTCGGCCCGCCGCACCATCCCGCGCGAGATGGTCGAGGGTCGCGAGCGCGACATCGTCGATCGTCGCGAGCGTCGGCACGAGCACGCCCAACGCCCCGGTCTCCCTCCACAGTCGCAGCGCACCGCTGGGCGCATCGACCTGCTGCATCGTCTTCACGAGCTCCTGCTGCACACGCTCGGCCGACAGCCTCGTGAGGTGATGTGCGGATTCCCGAATGGCCACGAGCGTCGCCGCTTCGATGGCGAAGTCATAGCGCGCCGCAAAGCGGATCGCGCGCAGCGCGCGGAGACGATCCTCGCGCATGCGTTGCTCCGGGTCGCCGACAGCTCGAACGATGCCCGCCTTGATGTCGTCCTGTCCACCGAACGGATCGCGCACTTCGGCAGTGCGCGGCCGAAAGGCGATCGCGTTGATGGTGAAGTCGCGCCGCGCCAGGTCGTCGTCGAGGCTCACGCCGAACTCGACCTCCGCGTGGCGCCCATCCGTCCGCACATCCCGACGAAAGGTCGTGAGCTCGTGCGGCACGCCGGCGTCGTCCAGCACGCTCACCGTGCCGAAGGCAATGCCGACGGGAATCGTCCGTCGCCGCCCGAAGATCTCACGCACCTGATCGGGTGTGGCAGGCGACGCGAGGTCCCAGTCGAGCGGTTGGCCCCCGAGGAACGCGTCGCGAATCGCGCCTCCGACGCACCACGCCTCGAACCCCGCCTCCTCGAGGCGGCGCGCTATGTCGAGCACGCTGGGTGTCGGCTGGAGGCGGTACATACGTAACTCGATGGCGTTGGCGACCTGCGGGACCCTCAGCTTAGGTTGGCCCGCAGAAGATTTGAAGCCCCAAGGGGTTGGCTGCGCGAAACAAATGTAGCATATTGGTTCACGCCCACCTCTGCCTCAGCCGACGCCGATGCCTGATTTGCTTCCCTATCTCGACGCCGCCGCCGCCAATCCCGAATTCAAGCGCGAACTCCTCGAATTCGTGCGCGGGGGCAACGCTTCCCGCATCGAGCTGGAAGGGTATACGCCCCGCGTGAAGGTCGAGCGCGTGTTGACGCAGCTCTTCCACGCACGCCCGGACCTGTCCGTCGAACGTGTGCGTCTCAGGGCGCGCTCGGGATGCTCGGATTTCTCCGGAGAGATCGTGGCCGTGACGTCGGATGCCACGGAGCACACGTTCCGATTCACCTGGTGCTGCTCCTGGAAGGCCGAGCAGGAAGGATGGAAGGATTGTTTCGGTTTCTGGGATCAGGCGCGTGCGGCGCGGGAATTCGGGTGGCGATGCTTCCAGAAGTGGGAGCTGGTGAACTGATTCGCTGACGTCCCTTCTGGATTGACTTCGGCAGCGCATCGAGCGCCTGCGTCAGATCGCTGACGAGGTCCCTCGCGTCCTCGATTCCCACTGAGAGCCGAAGCATCCCGTCGGTAATCCCCGCAGTACGACGTGCCTCCGGGTCCATCGACGAATGCGTCATCGTTGCCGGATGCGCGACGAGGCTTTCCACGCCGCCAAGTGATTCCGCGAGCGTGAAGTGCTGGAGATTCTGGCACACGGTCGCAGCGGCTTCGAGCCCGCCGACCAGCGTGAAGCTCACCATTCCGCCAAAGCCGTCCTGCTGCCCCGCCGCGATGGCGTGGCCGGGATGCGTGCTCAACCCCGGGTAGTGCACCGCCAGGACCGCTGGGTGCTCCGAGAGTGCCTCGGCCACCGCATGCGCGTTCGCCTCGTGTACACGGATCCGCGCGAACAGCGTACGCACGCCGCGCAGCGTCAGGTAGCTGTCGAATGGGGCGCCCGTGAGGCCGAGACAGTTCGCCCACCAGGTCAGCTTCTCGACATTCGCGGGATCGCTGGCGATCACCGCGCCGCCCACCACATCCGAGTGTCCGTTGAGGTATTTCGTGGTGGAATGCACCACGAGGTCGGCGCCCAGTGTGATCGGCCGTTGCAGTGCCGGTGAGAGGAAGGTGTTGTCGGCGACGACGAGTGCGCCGGCTCGATGCCCGGCTTCGCAGATCTTCCGCAGATCCGTGATGCGAAGCAGCGGATTGCTCGGCGTCTCCACCCACAGGAGGTCGGGTTTACAACGCGCGATGGTCTGCTCTGCGTCCGGTGCGGTCAAGTCCGCGAGCTCGAGTTGAATCTGGTTGCGCGCCGCGAGGGCCTTGAGCAAGCGATACGTACCGCCGTATGCGTCGTGTGCGGCGAGCACCTTTCCTCCTGCAGGCGCGAGCTGCAATGCGAGCGCCACCGCCGACATCCCCGAGCTGGTCACCACGGCGCCCGCTCCCTCCTCGAGCTCTGCGAGCGCGTCGGCGAGTTGGTCCCTCGTCGGATTGC
Organism: Gemmatimonadales bacterium; assembly: GCA_038319955.1. Taxonomy (GTDB): domain Bacteria; phylum Gemmatimonadota; class Gemmatimonadetes; order Gemmatimonadales; family Gemmatimonadaceae; genus AG11. Next base: position 5,181 of record JBBQDT010000242.1, read on the forward strand.
CGGAGCGCGTGTAGTCGTACTTTCGCTTCTTGTCGAAGCCAGCGAACGAGAAGTTCGTGGAGAGATGCAGCGGCGGCACCACGGCGCCGTGGTGCGTGTCCGTGCAGATCCCGGCGCGAACGGCGCGCGTCGTGGTGGTGTGCGTGGTCGTCTTGTTGGTCGGCATCGTCAGTTGGCGAGCGTGTCGGTGAGAATACGTCCGAGCCTGCGCTGCTCGGTGAGAAAGGCGTCGTGTCCGAAGCGGGTCTGCAACACGTGAAAGGCATCAAGCTGCGGAAGGCGCTTCGACATCGCGCGCATCTGTGCGGGCGGCACGAGCGAGTCTCCTCGCGCGGCGATGACTGTCGTCGGCGCGGTGACCGCTTCGGGGACCACATGGTGCAAGTCCGCCGAGAGAGAGAGCGCGAGGAATCGCTCGGGACGCATCCGCGCGGCAAACTTGTCGCCGGCACTGATCAGATAGCGCTCCACCTCGAACTCGACATCGCGCTCCGTGTACTCGGGCGTTACGCCGAATCGCTCCGAGAACTCACCCGCCGTGCGATACGTCGTCATCGCGACCGCTCGGCCGAGGGCCATTCCTTCTGCGCTGCGTCCGGTGTCCAGTCCGAGCTCGACGATGCGACGCTGGATCGCGCGCAATCCAGTGGACATCGGATACGGTTCGTGCGCCGCGCTGATCACCACCAGTCGCCCTACGCGCTCCGGCCAGTGCTCCGCCAGCGCCAGCACGACCATTCCGCCATACGACGCACCGACGGCAAACTCGACGCGTGCGATCTCGAGCTCATCCAGGACGTCGACGATGTACGCCGCCTGGTCGCGCGTGGTGATCCGCTCCGCGGGCCGCCCGTCTCGCGCCCGTCCGCCATC
>JBBQDT010000243.1:0-6037 GCA_038319955.1 Gemmatimonadales bacterium
TTCACGCGCGCTGGCGGGCGTGTAGATGCGGATCGAAATGTCGCCGTCGGGTCCGGCAATCTTGCGGTCGTCGACATCGAGCACGCCTTGGGGATCGCTGTTCCGTCCGGTTTCCTCGAGCAGCTTCTTCACCGCATCGGCGGGCGTAGGCTGCTTCCGCGCCTCTTCGGCGCTGAGCTCAGCGATGGGCTTTCCGCCGAGCGACTCGAGCATGTCGAGCACGTCCGCCATCTGTGAATCCACCGTGCGTCCGCCGAACGCCGAGCTCATGCGCTCCGCCACGGACTTCACGTTCGCGTGTTCCATCTTGTCGTTGTGCTGCATTCTTGACCTCGCTCTCGTTGGGATGTTTGACACAGAGTGCAGTCAAGAAGCCTGCCGCATATCACGCTCCAGTCACGAAGGTATGCCGCAATCGGCTTCGCGTGCCCGAGTCTTGCGCTCCTTCGGACCATCTTCAACATGGAGTCGATGATGCCCGACGCATGGAGCAAGAAGGACGAACGGAAGTACGAACACATCAAGGAAGGGTACGAGGACAGTGGCAAGTCCGAGGATCGCGCCGAGGAGATCGCCGCACGCACGGTGAACCGCGACCGCCGCGACGAGGGGCGCACGCCGAATGACCGGACGCAGGGCACCGGCAACCCCAACACCAGCCTCGACTCGCGCACCAAGGACGAGCTCGAGAACCGTGCGAAGGAGCTGGACATCAGCGGTTACAGCGCGATGAGCAAGGACGACCTGGTTCGTGCCATACGCGACATGGAGTGACGCTTCACCGCGATGTGTACTTCGCCGCAAGCTTGAGCGCGCCATACCTGCCGCGCTCAGGCCGCGTGAGCATCGCATTCGCCTCGGCGTCGTTGACGAACTGCTCCGCCTTGGCGTCCCACGTCAGTGGACGTCCGGTCTTCATCGCGATCCAGCTGAGGATGCACGCCGCGTTCGCGCGATGCGCGATTGGCGCAGGTGCGAGCGGCGTCGCGCGCGACTTCACGCATTCCAGCCAGTTCCTGTGATGCGATGTGCTCGGCGTCATATGGACGGTGACGCCAGCCGGATCGAGCAGCCTCTGGTCGCTCGCATCCAACGGCTTGAGCATCGTCGGCTTCGCGGACGGATCGCTCGCCGTCGCCGCCTCCGATCCGCGCGACACCCAGATCCAGCCCTCGTCGCCGATGAACTTGATGCCGTTCGGCAACTTGTCGGACACGGTCATGAGCACCTTGCCCGGATACTCCAGCTCGATGTGATACGCGCCGTGCACGTTCCAGATCTTGTTCGTCGGGAACTCCCCCTTGCCTTCGATCCGGCTCGGTCCGGTGAGCTCCATGTTCATGCCCCAATGCGCGGTGTCGAAATGGTGCGCACCCCAGCCGGTGATCATGCCCAGGCTGTAGTTCTCGTTGCGCAGCCAGCCGGGACGTGACTCGACGTCGGGGTCGCCGTTCTTGTCCAGGCCCTGCGGATGCACGCGTTGCTCGGTGTAGTACGCGTCCGGTGTCGGGCCAAGCCACATGTCGTAGTCGAGGGCGCGCGGCACCGGCTCTGGCGGATTGTCCGGTGCGGTGGGATCGATGGGCAATCCGATCTCGACACGGCGCAGGTTGCCAATGCGGCCACTGCGCACCAGCTCCACCCCCTTCCGGAACTGCTCGTTCGGGCCCCACGACCGCTGCTGGCTGCCCACCTGCAGGACCCGGCCCGTCTTCGCCACCATCGCGCGCAGCATCTGCCCTTCGGCGTGCGTCATGGTGAACGGCTTCTGGATGTAAATGTCCTTGCCGGCCATCAGCGCCGTCAGCGCAACCTGCGCGTGCTGGTGATCCGGCAGGCTGATGGACACCGCATCGATGTCCTTTCGCTCCAGAAGCTCGTGGTAATCCTGGTACACGGAGACGTCGGGGCGCGCCCAGTCCTTCTTGCCGTACAGCTGGGCGACCCTTCGCTTGCCAAGCGCGGCGCGGCGCGTGTCGAGATCGCAGACCGCCAGCACTTCGGCGAGGTCGGATCCGGCGATGCCGGGAAAGTCGTGCGTCTGGCCGATGCGCCCGCAGCCGATGTGGCCGACGCGAATGCGGTTGCTCGGCGCCGAGGCGCCGAAGAGACGCGACGGGATGATCATTGGCGCGGCGAGCACGCCAACGGCGAGGGCGCTCTGCTGGACGAACTCACGTCGCGTGAGTGGACTCGGCTTCTGCTCGCGGTCGGTCATCGATTGATCCGGCTGAGTTGGGACAACAAGCGGGACGAATGCGCAATTTCCAATATGTGCGTCGTCTCACAGCATCGCGCTAGATGATCGTGTGTTCTGATTTCCAGCACTCTCTGTATTGCGAGTGTCCTCGGCGGGGGGCATACTCAACGGTCCGCCGTGTTGACACGACCACCACAGGAAGAGACCCCAAATGGAGAGACGCGAGTTCATGATTTCCTCGGCGCTTGCCGTCGCTGGCATCGGCGCGAGCGCCATGCCGTTCGCCGGTGCGAAGCCACTGTCAGCCGAACTCGTGGACGGTGTAACACGTCATGCGGCGACGCGAAAGGTCCTCATCGCCGGCGGGAACTACGGTGAGGCGTTCATTCGGTACATGGCGCAGCTCACCGGCAAGCCGCGTCCGAGAATCTGCTATCTGCCCACGGCGTCCGCGGACAGCCCGGCCGGCACCATTGCCTTCTTCCGCAACTGCGCGTCGCTCGAGGTCTCGCCGTTTGTGCAGGAAAGCTTCATCGCGAGCACTCGGCAGGCGAAGGGATGGGACGAAGTCTTTCTGTCGATGGACGGCATCGTCTGTTCGGGGGGTAACACGCTCAACCAGCAGGCCATCTGGAAGGCGCAGGGCATCGACGTCGTGCTCCGCGAAGCGTGGGACCGCGGTATCGTGCTCGGTGGTGCGAGCGCCGGTTCGCTCTGCTGGTTCGAGGAGGGCACTACCGATTCGCGCCCCAAGGAGCTCTCGATCGTGAAGTGCCTCGGCTTCATCAAGGGCAGTCACTCGCCGCACTACGATGCCGAGGCTGGACGTCGGCCGCTGTACCAGAAGCTGATCAGCTCGGGCGAGATGAAGCCGGGCTACGCCTGCGACAACGACGCGGGGATCTACTTCGAGGACAACGTGGTCAAGCGGGTGGTATCCACGCGGCCCACCGCGAAGTGCTACTACGTGAGCGTCGTGAACGGCAAGATCAACGAGCGCGTGATGGAGCCGGAACACATTTCCTAGGGTGTCTTCGCGACCGACGCGAGGGACCTGCTCTTTGCTCGTACGTCGCGCCGGCGAGCTCACCGTCCCATTGGGGAATAGCCTCGGGACGCATTTGAGATTGTGAAAACCGATTGAACGGAGTTGACGGAGCTGAACGGATAAACGAAAACGCTCGCGTATCGAGCTGGGCATCCGTTCAACTCCGTTCCCTCCGTTCAATCGCTTTGAATCGTCTCCGCCACTCGACCTTCTGCGTGGCCAGCAATGGCGCTCCTCGGCCTACCAACACCTGCGATCGCATCGGGCACTAAAAAATGCGATTGAACGCAGCGAGAGGAGTAAATCAATCAACGAATCGTCAATGCGCAGCCCAGTCAAGCACTCGGCGCGCACGCAGGGTGATCCAACGATTCGGTGCGCCGACCGCGCCCGCCAACTCCTCGTGAAGCGTGTCGCGGTGACGGACGTCGAGCAGCCAGCGCCCGTCCACTTGACACCGTTCGCGCACGATCGCGACGGCCTCCTCCGCGCGCGCATCCGGCGGCGCGCCTGTAGAGCGCAGGTAGTCGAGCCCGCGTAACACGTCATAGTGCCAAAGCGGCGGAGAGGCGAACTGCGTCTGGCCGCATCGTGGCATTCGCATGCAACGAGGCATCGGTTTTCCGCAGTGCCATAAGTGCAATCAGCGCTGGTGGGCGATGCTGCTGAGGCAGGGTCCGGTGCTGCCTCAACTCGCATACGAATTCGAGGATGAGGAGGTTGCCTGTACGCTGGTCGCCACCTACCAACTGCCCGCCGTCCTCGACGGCCACAGATTCCGGCAGCTCGTGCTGCGGCCGAAGCAGATGCACGAGCACCGAGAGTCATCACCGCTGATGCTCTTCCGTTCTATGCTGCTTTTGCCCTCCCGACCTGAAAAATCTTCGGGTTTTCTTCCCCTGCTGCCACTAGCAGGTTAAGTTGTGTTGTTGCAACGACTTACAGTCCATTGCAGTCATTCGCCTTGAAGCACCGAAGTACTAGATTTGTAATCGAGGCCGCCGAGCACCAAAAACCCCCCGGTCCATGGTCTGATCACCATGAAACGAGGACTCTCGGCAGACTCCACGGGCAGCAACGAATGACCATTTCGCCCGCGACCAAGTTCACGCGACCTGTCAAGTCAACATCAACTGGCGAGCGTATACTGACGACTGAGGGGGGCCTCGGTCAAGGAGAGCGGCAAACACTTCCACGTGGTACGCTGTTCTACATGTACCTGAGGGGCTCTCATGATGAAGGTGTACCTCATCACCTATGACCTGAATCGCCCGGGTCAGAAGTACGATCTGTTGTATCAGGCGATCAAAGGCTACACGCATTCGCACTTCATGCAGAACGCGTGGATCATCCACACGAACCAGGCAGCGAGTGAGGTGCGCGATCATTTGCAGGCGCACATCGACACCAACGACAAGCTGTTCGTGTCGCAGGTGAGAGAGGCAGCTTGGAAGGGACTCGATCCGGACCTGAGTACTTGGATCATTCAGGAGGTTGCAGCGGCCTAGCAGAAAACAGAAAGGTCCGGCGCACGATGGCCGGACCTTTCTGCCGCCTCCCGCGCCGGGTCCAGGCCAAGGTCGCGGAGGTACTGCATCGTATACAGGTTCGACCACCAGAACGGCACGGCGACACCATCGCCCCACTGACCGTCGGTCCGCTGCTGGTCGAGCAGGCGCGCGCCCCATCCCTCCGTAGCGACACGAGATCGCTCGGCCGCGACAATGCCGGCAGGCGTGTCGGTGAGGTCGCGCATCACCTGCCATCGAATCGACAGGTCGGCGTCGAGAAGCCAGTCGATGGTGGAGTCGTGATGTGTCTCGGGGTTCATGCGCGTCCGACGTTAGAGAGTCCTGTCCCCGCGACGGCCTCTACTCCCGGCTGCCCGAGAGAAGCAGTGCGGCGTCGATGAGCTTCCGGAATTCCGCGAGTGGCAATGCGCCCTGTACCGGCCGCTGATTCACGAGGAACGATGGCGTGACCCTCACCCCCACGTAATCGGCCGCATCGGTCCCTGCCTTGACGAGGGCGTCCGTATGGCGATCAGCGTAACAGCCCGCAAATCGTGCCGAGTCCGCGTGCGCCGAGCGCGCGAGTGTGAGGAGCAGCGTATCGGGACTTCCGCGCCCCTTCCAGCCGGCCTGCGCTGCGTACACCGCAGTCATCATCGGCCAGTACTGCTCCGCGCGCTGCTCGGCCACACACTCCGCCGCGCGCGTCGCCTCAGCAGAATTGCGGAACGTCCCAACGAGAAACGGAACGTACTTGAACAGCACCTTGCCGGTCGCGATGTACTGGCTGTCGAGCGCCGGGAAAGTCTGAAGCGCAAATTCGCCGCAGTACGGACACCCGAAATCGCTGAACTCGACGACCACGACGGGCGCCGAAGGATTGCCGCGATTGTAGCCGATGTCGGTGATGTCGAGTGTTCCGGCCATGATGCGTCGTCGAGCAGCCACCCGCTTCGCCCCGGCTGGTGATGGCGTACTCGGTGGGGCTGCCACCTTGGGCGCTGCTGGCGACACGCTCGTCACCGCGCTGTCGCGATGCTCTGGTGGCGCCACAGCAGTTGTCCCTCCTGTCGGCGTGGTCGCCATCTTCGCCGAGTCCGTGGGGGTGACCCGCGCCGAATCGACACGTACCTCGCCCTTGGCGCACGCGGACGCGAACACCGCGAGCATGATGCATCGTCCATGTCTGTGCATCACTACCTCTGGATGTTCACGAGCTGCCCGAAGTCCGCGAGAGTTCGCGTCAGGCGAGCGAAGTGTCCGGACACGAGCATCGCC
>JBBQDT010000244.1:0-6001 GCA_038319955.1 Gemmatimonadales bacterium
AACCGATACACCTGCAGCCGGCCCGGATTGTCACTCGGCGACGCGCCGAAGGTCGCGAGCGTCTCGCGAATGCTGTCGATCGGCACGCCCGCGACGGACGCCAGCAGCGACGCGCCGAGCACGTTCTCGATGTTGTGCGTCGCGGTGCCATTGAGCGTGAGCGGCATCGTAGTCACGTCCCCCAGATGGTGCCACGCATCGCCATGATGGAGCATGATGCGTCCATCGTGCAGCGTCGCCGCATCGCCACCGTCGAGGACGTGCGTGTCCAGCGCGGGATGCGCGGCGGACATGGAGAACCACGCGAGCCGGACATCCAGCGTCGCCGCGAGGACGACCAGCGATGGATCATCCGCATTGAGCACCAGCGTGCCATTCTCCCCGAGGGCGCGCGCGACGACGCCCTTCGCATCGGCGAGGTCGCGGAGGTTGTCCATTCCGTATTCACCGAAGTGGTCTTCCGCGATGTTCGTGATGATCGCGGCGTCGGCACGGCTCACGGCGAGTCCACGCCTGAGGATGCCGCCGCGCGCGGTCTCGAGCACGGCGGCGTGCACGCGCTTCTCGCGCAGGACTGCACGTGCGCCGGCCGGTCCGGAGTAGTCGCCGTGCTCGACCTGGTCGTCGTCGACGCACACGCCGTCGCTACAGCTCCAGCCCGTGCTGCGTCCTGCAGTGCGCCACATGGCGGCGACGAGACGCGTGGTGGTGGTCTTGCCGTTCGATCCGGTGACCAGCGCAATGGGGATGTCGTGCAGCGCACTCCAGTCGATATCCGCGACATCGGGGATGCCCGAAAGCGGCCATGTCCGCGAGCCGGCGCCGCTGCCGATCGTGAAGCACTCGTCGTCGAAGGTGACGTCGATGCCGCGCTCGATGGCGGCGTCGTACGCCGCGGCGAGATGCAGCTTGGTGGCCCGCTCGGCTTCGATGGTGACACGCAGCCGTTCGACGAGCGAGGGCTCCAGCCCGAATGCCGACGCATTTTCCGCGAGCACCCACGCCTGCTCGCTCACCTCGGTGCACGCCATGAGCGCATCGACGGGCGCCGCCAGGAAGAGACTCGCCGCGCCAGTCTCCGGCCGGATGTACAACTCGGGTGCGCTCCACCCGAGCCGCTCGGCGAGAAACGAGACCTGCGATGCCCAGCCACCGAGCAGCGAGTCGGCGGCGTTGTCGCCGAGGGTCACCTCGAGCACGACGCCCATGCGGTCGCTGTAGAGATTGGGGCCCATCAGCCGCCGCGAGTCGACGATCGTCGGCGACGGAAATTCAGGGAGCATCAGTCGTTCGCTTCGCGGGCGGGGATCACGCCTCGTGTCTCACGGAGCAGGACCAGCTCGTCCACCTTCGACGACCAGGTGATCGGCATCGGGTGGTGCGCTGCGGGCGTCTTGCCCGGCTTCGTGTCGTCTGCCGGCGCTTCTTCCATTGGCGCCTCGCGGGAAACGGCACGAGCCGCGCGCGGCGCGGGCACCACGGACGCGTGCTCGGTGGCGTTGAAGTTCACGATCTGCTTCCACCCGCGCGTCAGCGCGTCGGCGAAGATGAGGAGCAGGTCGCCGGTACGGCCCATCTTGAGCGCGGCATCGATGGCCTGCTCCTCGTCCACGATCATCGTGATGCGATCGTCGTCGATGCCGTTGTTGCGGAGCGAATCCGCCAGCATCGCGGGCACCTCATCGTTTCCTCGGCCACGGACCGCATCGTCGCGCCGGCAGATGTAGAAGTCGAAGTTGCCCGCAGCCGCCACGGCCCCGATGGCGTGAATGTCCTCATCGCGGCGGTCGCCCGGCGCGGACAGCACGCAGATGCGGCGCCCCTTGGTGGCCAGCCGATTGGCGAGCTGGCACAGTGCGCCCACGGCATGCGCGTTGTGTCCGTAGTCGAAGAGCACCTTGAACGGATGCTCGTCGTAGACATTCAGGCGCCCGGGCGCCTGGAAGAACGACGTGTCGAACGTGCGGAGCCCATGGCGGATGTCCTCGATCTTCACACCCATCGAGAACGCCATCGCCGCCGCGAACATCGCGTTCTGCACGTTGAAGGTGGCGCGTCCCTCGAGGGTGGCTGGAATGAGGTGCGTCCACAGCAGCGGGATGTGTGCGCCGTGATCGTAGATGGTGATCATCTTGCCGTTCACGCCCGCCTCGATCGCGCAGGCGCGACCACCCGCGCGGATGTGCTCGCGCACGAGGTCGTGCGCCGGGTCCATCGTCACGTAGCAGACGTGCTTCGCGTCGGTATATGCAGCCATGCGGAGTGTGAGCGGATCATCGGCGTTGAGCACCGCGGTGTTCGTCGCGATCTCGACGATGGTGCGCTTCACGGCGGCGAGTTGCTCGAGCGTGTCGATCCCCTTCTGCCCGAGGTGGTCGGGCTCGATGTTGAGCACGGCGCCGACGTCCACGTGCCGCATCGCCATGCCGGCGCGCAGCAGTCCGCCGCGCGCGGTCTCGAGCACGGCGACTTCGACGGCAGGGTCGCTGAGCACGATGCGCGCGGAGGTCGGGCCGGTCATGTCACCCTCGACGGTACGCTGGCCGTCGATGTAGACGCCGTCGGTGGTGGTCAGACCGACGCGCTTTCCCGCGAGCTTGTGGATGTGGGCGAGCAGGCGAGCTGTGGTCGTCTTGCCATTCGTGCCCGTGATCGCCGCGATGGGAATGGTGCTCGGCGCATTCTGCGGGAACAGCATGTCGATGACCTTGCTCGCGGCATCGCGCGGACGGCCCTCGCTCGGCGCCGAGTGCATGCGGAAGCCGGGTGCGGCATTCACCTCGCACACGGCGCCGCCCACATCCTTGTACGACTGCGTGATGTCGGGCGAGAGGAAGTCCACGCCGCCGATGTCGAGCCCGATGGCCTGGATGGCGCGAATGGCCATCTCTGCGTTGTCGGGATGCACGACGTCGGTCATGTCGGCGGCGGTGCCGCCCGTCGAGAGATTGGCCGTGAGTCGCAGGTACAGCGTCTCACCATCGGGTACGACGGTCTGCGGCGTGTAGTCGCGCTTCGCGAGGATGCCCATCGCCTGTTCGTCGAGCTCGATCTGCGTGAGCACCTTTTCGTGACCGATGCCACGTCGCGGATCGCTGTTCACCTGAGCGACGAGCTGCTCGATGGTGTGCACACCGTCGCCGACGACCTTCCCGGGCTCGCGCTTCGACACGGCAACCAGCTCGCCATTCACGACGAGCATGCGATGGTCGTGGCCCTCGATGTAGCTCTCGACGATGACGCTGCGCGAATGCTCCTGCGCCCGGAGAAAACCTGCCGTCACCTCGTCGGGGGTCGCCAACCCGATCGAGACACCGCGGCCGTGGTTCCCGTTGTACGGCTTGGTGACGACGGGATAGCCGATGCGCGATGCCGCCGACACCGCACGCTCTGCCGTCTGCACGAGTCGCTGCCGGGGGACGGGAAGCCCGAGTCGGGAGAGGATGCGATTCGTCTCCTCCTTGTCGCTCGCGAGCTCCACCGCGATGTGCGGCGTGCGGCCGGTGATCGTCGCCTGGATGCGCTGCTGGTTGCAGCCGTAGCCGAGCTGGATCAGGCTGTGTTCGTTGAGCCGCAGCCACGGGATACCACGCGCGTCGGCCGCGCGGACGATGCTCGCCGTGCTGGGGCCAAGTGCGCGACGCTGTGCATAGCGGATGAACTCGTCGCGCCGCGTGGCGAGATCGAACGTGTCGTCCAGGCGAGCGTGCGGCCGGAGCTCGCGCGGCAGCAGGGAGTGCAGCAGGTCCAGCGCGACGTCCCCCGCCTCGATGCCGACATCTTCCTGCTCGTACTCGAACACGACGTCGTAGACGCCGGGCCGCGAGGCCTCGCGCGTCTTGCCGAACGTGACCTTTACGCCGGCGACATTCTGCAATTCGATGGCGACGTGCTCGAGCACGTGCCCGAGCCATGTGCCTTCATCCTCCCGCATGCGCCGAACGAATCCGCCCGGTTCACCGTACGAGCAGCCATGCTCCTGAAGTCCCGGCAGCGCCTCGAGCAGCGCGTTGATGAAGCCGTCGCCGAGTCTCGCCGTAGGCCATTGCTCGAGAGGTCCAAGATCGAGCTCGAGCCGAATGACTGGGAAATGCGCGTAGTGACTCGGCCCGACATAGATGGACCGCTCGAGAATCTCCATGTGCGTCCCTAGTCGTTGATGACGATGGCTGCAGCGCCGTCGGCCTGCCGAGTGGTGAGATCGAACGTGGCGCCCTGCCCCAGCACGTGCATTTTCGCGCCGAGCAGCGTGATCGTCTCGCCGGGCTTCGCTTCGGCAACCGAAGAGAACTGCACGTCGGACGTGTCGATGATGGTCACGCCGCCGGAGCCCTGCACCTCGACGACATCCGCGGGCGAGATGAACGCCGCGGTATCCTCGTCCACGCCGAGTCCGACGGCGAACGGATTGTAGGCGAGCGCGGTGAGCAGGCGGCCGAGGCGGTCGCGCTGGCGGAAGTGCTGGTCCACAATGATGCGATTGGTGAGTCCGAGGCCGGCGCACATGGTCACCATGCCGGCGCGCGGCGTGGGGCCCTCGTCACCGTAGGCGATCATGTGCTCGCTCAGGAACGCGGCGCCAGCACTCGTTCCGGCGACGTGCACGCCTGCCGCGTTGCGCTGCCGCAGGAGCCGCGCGGCGAGCGTGCCGCCGAGCGTCGCCGTGAGCTTGAGCTGGTTGCCGCCGGCGATGAAGATGCCTGTCGCGCTGCCGAGCCAGTCGAGCCAGTCCCGGTCGTCGCAGTCGCTGCGACGCTCGAAGTGGAGCGACTTGGCCCGCTCCACGCCATGGCGGATGAAGTCCCGCTCGTAGAACGTGCCGATGTCCGGCTCGCTTGACGCCGTGGGGATGATCGCGATGCGTGCCGACGGGCCGCCGGACAGCGTGACGAAGCGATCGAGGATCTCGTCATCGACGAGCTTTCCGCCGATGGGGATGATCCAGCCGCGCGGAATGTCGGAATCAGGGCGTGAAGGAGGCATACCCGCCAAAGCTAACGTCGCGAAGCACCCTTGTCGTCCCGACCGCTACACGGGCTGTTCGATCGACCTCGCCAGCGCGTTGAAGAACTTCGGGCCGGACTCCGTGATGTGCAGACAGTCCTCGTGCCTGATGCCGAATTCGCCATAGATGGCAATGGTGGGCTCGTCGCTGAAACACATGCCCGGTGCGAGGCGGGTGGTGTTACCGCGCACGAAGTTCGTCCACTCGTGGCCGTCAAGTCCGATGCCATGACCAGTGCGATGCGGCAACCCGGGCACCTTGTAGTCCGGTCCGAAGCCGGCGTCGGTGATGACTTTGCGCGCCGCGGCGTCCACGGACTCGCACGTCGCGCCCACCTGTGCGGCAACGAACGCGGCGTTCTGCGCACGCTGCTCGATGTCCCACACGTCGCGCATGCGTTGTGTCGGCTTGCCGAACACCGAGGTGCGCGTGATGTCGGAGACATAGCCCTCCACGGTGCAGCCGGCGTCGATGAGCACGACGTCGCCTTCCCTGAGCTTCTGCGGCTGCACGCTGCCATGCGGAAACGCAGTGTACTTGCCGAAGATGACGAGCGCGCCGTCCGCTCTACCGCCGAGCTTCTTCGTGGTGGCCGCGACCGATTCCGACACCTGCTGGTTGGTCATCCCTTCCCGCAACGACTTGAACGTCGTGCCGATGGCCTCGAGGGTGAGAGCGCTCGCGTGCGTCATGAGCGCGAGCTCGGCGGGCGACTTGATCATGCGGCAGCCGGCAGTGACCGGCGTTGCACTCACGAACTGCGCCGCCGGCATCTCCTGGCGGACGCCATCGTAAATGAAGAATCGCAGTCGCTCCTCGACGCCGATCTTGCCGGTGGTGCCGCGATCCTTGAGGATGCCGGCGATGACGCGATAGGGGCTTTCGTCTTCCTGCCAGACGCGGACGTCCTTGCCGAACTTGATCAGCTCGCGGGAACGCGCCTCCTCGAAGCCGGGCGTCACCCACGCGAGCTCGCCGCGGGCAGGAATGACGACG
>JBBQDT010000245.1:0-5997 GCA_038319955.1 Gemmatimonadales bacterium
CGGAAGGAAGGCGCTCGCCAGCCAGAAGGTCCGCGCGTAGGCGCGGACGATCTGTCGGCAATGTGCTGCGTCGCTCTGTGTCATTCGCGCGGAGTCGGCCTCGAGGATCGTGCTCGCGCCGCCCATTGCGGCACCTGGGGCAAACGCGCGGCAGCCGCGGATGTTCCCCAAGCGATCCATTGTCCGAGTTACGCGCACACCGCAGGCCGTGCCCGGCTATCGGCGATAGACGAGTTGGTCGCCGTTGATGGTATTGAGCACGACCGTGGCTCCTGACGCAGTCCCCGAGAACTGGTAGTTGTTCGCCTTGTCGAAAAACGAGATATAGGCGAACTGCCTGATGTTGTTCCAGCTGCCGAACGTGATGACGGCCTGCACCTGCGTCACGCCGCCAGAGCGCGCCTGGATGCTGAGGACCTCGGACCACTCTCCGTCGGACGCGAGCGTCAGCGTACCGTCCAGCACCTGAAGGTTTACGCTGTCGGCGCGAATGGTCGCCGGCAGGATGGTTCCGCCGAAGCTGACGAGATGATACACGCCGGCCACGTTGTCGGGCCGAGTGCTCTGGTCGATCTCCGAACTGCAGGCGCCGAGTGCCGCGAAGGCGAGTAGCGCGAGAATACGTCTCATTGTGTGGTGCACCGAGGTGGGAAGTGACACGACGGCGTCGTCATGGAACAAGACGAGCGTGTCGCGCGAACGTCGCGACGCGGCCGCGTCCTGGCCGGCACTGGGCCGGCAATGCGAGAGAGGGGACTCGAACCCCTAAGCCTTGCGGCGCCAGATCCTAAGTCTGGTGCGTCTGCCAGTTTCGCCACTCTCGCGCTGCCTGCAACGTAAAACCGTCGGCGCGGGGGGGACAGCGCCGCGCCAAGGACCATCCATCCGTTTCGCCGCTGCGGCAATTCGGGGCGCCCGCGCAACAGTCTGGCAACGGCATCACTCTCCTGTCATCAGCCCAACCAGATATGTGACAACAACTTAGCGTGAGTCAATCCGGCTCGGGTGGCCCGCACGCGCCTTGCGTGATACGTTCCCTTCGCACAGATAGCTCGTGCCTGATGGTCGCATTTCGTCCCCCCTCTAGAAGGTATTTCATGCGAGTTGCTCGACATCTGCTCGGAGTGGCCGTGGCGCTGAGTCTCGCCACGACGGCGAACGCGCAAGGCATTGTGTACAACAACGGGGCGCCCAACGGCGCCGACGGCAGCGAGATGTCCGCCTACACCCAGGCCGAGGACTTCAGCTTCCTCTCCGCGTCGTTCTTCAACGGCATCCGGTTCTGGGACGTCGAGGTCTCGCCCTTCGTCGGCACCGTCACAGTCGACTGGGCTATCTATACCGACCTTTCCGGCGGGCCTGGGAGTCTGCTTCACAGCGGCACCGCTGTGTCGACACGCACCTTCCTCGGCCTCGACGCCTTGGATTTCGAACACTGGCAGAACGACCTGTCCATCGGGTCGGTGAATCTCGGCCCAGGCACCTTCTGGCTCGCGCTGCATCAGGGTCCGGACTACGACAATCGCGCATTCTACTGGGAGACCACCGACGCGAATGGCACGGCGAGCGGCCAGGAAGCCGCGGATGGTTCCGGCGTCTACGCCGCCAACGATCTGGAGCACGCCTTCGCGCTCACCGCAACGCCAGAGCCGGCCTCGATGCTTCTGCTCGCGACCGGGCTCCTCGGTGTCTTCGGCGTGGCACGTCGTCGCAAGCTGAACGCCTGACGCAACCGTGCTGGATGAAACGAAGAAGCCCCCGGCATCTCGCCGGGGGCTTCTTTCGTTCTGGTGTCGACGGTGTTTACTGCACCTGAATGGTGATCGCCTGCGTCCCTGCGACGCCGATGAGCGCCACCGAGAATGTGATGAGGTCACCCTTCTTCATGTGCGACAGCACGGCATCGAGGTCGGCCGCGGTGTGCAGCTGCTTCCGCGGTCCGGGGTTGAGCACCTCGACGAGCACCGTCTGATCCGCACCCACCTTCCGGTATGCGGGGCCGGTCACGTTCACGTCGCTCACGACGAGCCCGCGCCGCGCCGCCGGATCCACCTTGCTGCTCAGCTCCGGTGACATCGGTTCCACCGTGATGCCGATCTTGTCGAACTGGCGCGACTCGGACGCGCTCGTTGGCTCGACGTTTCCGGAACGGCCTGTCGCCGCAACGAGCTGTGGATCGGCCGGGGCTTCGGCGAGCTTGACGTTGAACGTCTTCTTCTTGCCGAAGTGCATGACGTCGAACGACACCGTCTCGCCGGGCTTGTGGCTGCGGACGATGCGCTGCAGCGCGGCGACGCGATCGGTTTCCTTGCCGTCGGCCGCGATGATGACGTCGGCGGGCTCGATGCCCGCGTTCTTCGCCGGGCTGACGCTGTCCGCGCCATAGCTGTACGTGCGAACCACCACGCCCGTGACCCTGTCGAGACCCGCCGCCTTGGCATCTTCCGGCGAGGCGTTCTCGATCTGCACGCCGATCACTGCGCGGCGAACCTTGCCGTACGCGATGAGATCGTCCATCACCTGCTTGGCGAGCGTCACAGGAATGGCGAAGCCGTAGCCGGCGTAATAGCCCGTGCTGCTCGCGATCGCGCTGTTGATGCCGATGACTTCACCGCGGATGTTGACGAGCGGGCCCCCCGAGTTGCCGGGGTTGATCGCCGCATCCGTCTGGATGAAGTCCGTGATCTGATAGTTGTTCTGGAGCAGCCCCGTAAGCGGACGGCCCTTGGCGCTGATGATGCCCGCCGTGACCGTGAAGTCGAGGCCGAGCGGGTTGCCGATGGCGACGACCCACTGGCCGACGCGGGCGACGTTGTCGTCCCCCAACACGGCGACGGGCAGGTTCGAGCCGTCGATCTTGATCACCGCCACGTCCGTCGTCGGGTCGCGCCCAATGACCTTTGCCGTGAACGACCGCTTGTCGAGCAGGGTCACCGTCACCTTGTCCGCATCGGCGACGACATGATTGTTGGTGAGGATGAAGCCATCCTTCGAGACGATGAAGCCTGTGCCGCTGGCCTCCTGCGCCTGCTGCTGCGGCTGTTGCTGCTCGAAGTTGCGGAAGAACTCCTCGATGCCCGGCTGCTGCCCGCCGCGCGGGCTGCGGGCCCGCGGCGCTGTGCGGACGCGCTGCGTCTGGATGGAGACTACGCTGGGAGTGACGTGATCGGCGATCGCCTCGAACGCGTTCCCCGTCTCGGCGAGCGACTGGACCTGCGCCGACGCCACCTTGGCGCCCTTGCCGTCCTGCGCGAAGCCAAACTTCGTGAGATCGAAGCTCGAAGCAAACAGCAGTCCGCATGCGAACGCAGTCACGACCGCGGCGCCGAGGCGCGCGCGAGAATACCGTGTTGCCATTCTACCTGTCCTGAAAGAGTCTGTGATTCAAGTTACACGTCCTATACACACAATCGGGCGCCGCGTGTTCCATATAGACACTTACGGCGCCCGACTGGTTTCCGATGCATGCCGGATCGTTACTTCTTGTCGTCCACGATCTCGTAGTCGGCTTCGACCACGTCGTCGGCGGGCTTGGCGCTACCGGCATCACCCGGCGGCGTGCTACCATCGGCTCCGCCTGCCTCACCGCCGGCGCCCTGGTTCTGCGCGTAGAACGACTGGCCGGCTTCGCCGAAGGACTTGCTCAGCTCCTCCTGCGCCGCCTTGATCTCGTTCAAGTCGTCACCGCGAAGCGCCTTTCGTGCGCGCTCCACCGACGCGTCGAGCTTGGTCTTGAGGTCCGCCGGGAGCTTGTCCGACCACTCCTTGGCGTTCTTCTCGACTTCGTACGTCATCGAGTCGAGCCTGTTTCTGGTGTCGATCTCTTCTCGGCGCTTCTTGTCCGCCTCGGCGTTCTGCTCCGCTTCCTTCACCATCTTGTCGACGTCGGAGTCGGAGAGCCCACTCGAGGCTTCAACGCGAATCTTCTGCTCCTTGTTCGTCGCCTTGTCCTTCGCGGCGACGTGGAGGATGCCGTTGGCATCGATGTCGAAGGTCACCTCGACCTGCGGCATGCCGCGCGGAGCGGGTGGAATGCCCGTCAACTGGAACTTGCCAATCGTGCGGTTGTCCCGCGCGAGTTCGCGCTCGCCCTGGAGCACGTGAATCTCGACCGTGGTCTGGTTGTCGTCCGCCGTCGAGAATGTCTCCGACTTCTTGGTGGGGATCGTCGTGTTGCGCGGGATGAGCACTGTTGTCACCCCTCCGAGCGTCTCGATACCCAGGGAGAGCGGCGTTACATCGAGGAGCAGGACGTCCTTCTGCTCACCGGTGAGGACGGCGCCCTGCACGGCGGCGCCGATAGCGACGACCTCGTCGGGGTTCACACCCTTGTTCGGATCCTTGCCGAAGAACTTCTTGACCTCTTCCTGAATCTTCGGAATGCGCGTCGACCCACCGACGAGCAGCACTTCATCGATATCCTTCGGCTCCAGGCCTGCGTCCTTGAGCGCCTTGCGCATGGGCTCGATGGTGCGCGTGATCAGGTCGTCCACGAGCTGCTCGAACTTGGAGCGTGAGAGCGTGTAGTTCAGGTGCTTCGGGCCACTCTGGTCCGCCGTGATGAAGGGCAGGTTGATGTCGGTGGAGATAGTGCTCGAGAGCTCCATCTTCGCCTTCTCCGCGGCCTCCTTGAGGCGCTGAAGGGCCATCGGGTCCTTCGAGAGATCGATACCCTGGTCGCGCTTGAACTCGCCAACGATCCAGTCCATGACGCGCTGATCGAAGTCATCGCCGCCGAGGTGCGTGTCGCCGTTGGTCGACTTCACCTCGAACTGGCGTGAGCCGTCCACGTCGTACAACTCGAGCACGGAGATGTCGTAGGTGCCACCGCCGAGATCGAACACGGCGACCTTCTCGTCCTTCTTCTTGTCCAGTCCGTAGGCGAGTGCGGCAGCTGTGGGCTCGTTGATGATGCGCAGGACATCGAGTCCGGCGATCTTGCCCGCGTCCTTCGTGGCCTGGCGCTGCGAATCATTGAAATACGCAGGCACAGTGATGACCGCCTTCGTGACCGTCTGCCCGAGGTAGTCCTCCGCGGTCTGCTTCATCTTCTGGAGGATCATCGCCGAGACTTCCGGCGGCGTGTAGCGCTTGCCCTGGACTTCGACGGTGGAGACGTCGTTGGGGCCGGGCACGACCTTGTACGGAACGCGCTTCGACTCTTCGCTCACCTCACTCATCTTGCGCCCCATGAAGCGCTTGATGGAGAAGACAGTGTTCTGCGGGTTGGTGACCGCCTGGCGCTTGGCCACGGTTCCGACGAGTCGCTCGCCATCCTTGGTGAAGCCGACGACCGAGGGGGTCGTGCGTCCACCTTCGGCGTTCGGGATGACGACCGGATCGCCACCCTCCATTACGGCGACGACGGAATTGGTCGTCCCCAAATCGATGCCGATGACTTTGTCCGCCATTGCTTCCTTGTTGAAAAAATGGGAGAGGGCGCGGCGCGCGTGCCGCGAACTATGGAGTGAATCGGCAAATACGGGACCGGGCAGGTGCGCCAGTCTGGCAGAAAAAGTCGCTCTCGAGCTTGTCTCCGTGGTGACAGCGTGGCGCACCTCGACGGTCCCTGACACACCGGCAGGGGGTAGGCCAGCGGCGCGCGCGTCGACAGATTTTCGAGCATGATTCCGCTTGGCGATGAGAACCCGTGGCTGCGTACGCCATGGATGACCTGGCTCATCATCGGCGTGACGGTGGGAGTGTGGCTCCTGATTCAGGGAGCGGGCTCTCCCGCAGCGGTGGCAGCCTCGGTGTGCAATCTCGGTCTCGTGCCTGGCGAGATCACGCGGCGTGCTGCTGTCGGCTACGCGCTGCCGATGGCGCCAGGACTGTACTGCGTCATCGACCGCGAGCCGGTGAACGCGTTCACGCCGATCATCTCGATGTTTCTGCACGGTGGCTGGGTACACCTCCTCGGCAACATGCTGTTCCTCTGGGTGTTCGGCGACGACATCGAGGACAGCATGGGTCCTGGACGGTTTCTCGCCTTTTATC
>JBBQDT010000246.1:0-5992 GCA_038319955.1 Gemmatimonadales bacterium
CGTGTGCGTCTTGAGCAGCGCGGAGCCATAGGAAACGTGCACACCGTAGTCTTCGAGCGTGCGCGCCCAGGTGATGTTGTTGGCTTCGTCGAAGCGAGCCTTGAGCTCGACGAGCACCGCGACCTGCTTGCCCCGCTGCGCTGCCTCGGTGAGCGCGCGCACGATGGCCGTGTCGCCCGACGTCCGGTACAGCGTCAGCTTGATGGCCAGCACATTGTCGTCCATCGCCGCGCTCTGGAGCAACCGCTCCACCGTCGCGGGAAACGAGTCGAACGGATGGTGCACCAGCAGGTCGCGCTCGCGAATGACGTCGAAGATCGAACGATCCGGATCACGAAGCTCCACCGGCACACTTGGAACGAACGGCGGGTCGTGCAACTCGGGAATCTCGATCGCGCAGAGCTCGATCAGGTCGGCGAGATCGAGCAGCGGGCCGCCCTCTTCGATATCCGCTTCGCTGAGCGACGTCTTGGCCGGAAAGTCCGCGTCGCGCAACTCCTCGAGCAGCAGCGTGCGCAGGTGCGCCGGAGTGTCGTCCTGCACCTCGAGCCGGATGACTTCCCCGAACCGCCGTTCGAACACCTGCTCCTCGATCGTCGCCAGCAGGTCTTCCGGATCCTCGAGATTGGTGAACTCGAGGTCTGAATAGCGCGTCACCCGAAAGGCAAAGCAGTGGATGACCTCCATCCCCGGAAAGAGCGCCTCCAGGTTTTCGCCAATGACCTGCTCGAGCGGCACATAGTCATGCACACGGCCGGGCACCCGATGCCACCGTGCCAGTCGCTTGGGCACCTTCACGCGCGCGAAGTGCACCGTGCCATGCTCGGGATGACGCACCTCCACCGCCAGCGACACCGATAGGTTCGAGACGTTCGGAAAAGGGTGGCTCGGGTCGACGGCGAGCGGCGTGAGCACCGGAAAGATCTGTGACTCGAACTGCTCGTCGATCGCGCGCCGCTCCTCCTTCGTGAGGTCCTTCATGCTCACGATCCGCACGTTATGCGGCGCGAGCTCCTCCTGCAGCTCCGTGAAATGGCGCCGCCGTTCGGCCAACAGCACGGCCACGCGTTCACGTATGGCGTCGAGCTGTTCGGCGGGGGTCATGCCGTCGGGTGTGACGTGCGCCGCGACAGTCTCCACCTGTCTCCGCAGTCCCGCGACGCGGACCATGAAGAACTCGTCCAGGTTGCTGCTGAAGATCGCGAGAAACTTGAGGCGCTCCAGCAGCGGCACGCGCGGGTCGCCGGCCTCGTGCAGCACGCGCGCGTTGAACGCGAGCCAGCTCAGCTCGCGGTTCAGGTACAGCGTCGTCGGTAACTGCGTGTCGGGCATCTCCACTAAGGCTACTTGACCGTCTCGAGCTTGGCCAACAGGTCGGACCGCATCTTGTCGGGAAGTGGCGCGTAGTCGAGCGGTGCTTCCATTGCCTGACCGTCGCTCAGGGCCCACTTGAGGAAGTCCACGACCTTCTTGCCCTTCGCCGCATCGGCCTGCTTCTCGTAGAGGATGATCCACGTGAACGACGAGATGGGATAGACGCCCGCGCCGGCGGCGTTCACGATGGAGACGCGATAGTCGGTGGTCGCCGGCAGCTTGGCGGAGGCGCCCGCGGCTGCGGCGGTGACCGCGGCGATCGACGGAGCGACGAACTCGCCCGCAGCGTTCCTGAGCAGCGCAGTGGACATCTTGTTCTGGTTCGCGTACACCAGCTCGACGTAACCGATCGCGCCCGGCGTCTGCTTCACCTGGCCAGCAACGCCCTCGTTGCCCTTCGCGCCCAGGCCCACTGGCCACTGCACTTCCTTGCCCTTGCCTGGCTTCGACGCCCACGGGGCGCTGACGCTCGCCAGGTAGTCGGTGAAGACATAGCTGGTGCCCGAACCGTCCGAGCGATGGACGACGAGGATGTCGGTCGCCGGAAGCGTCATGCCGCCGTTGAGGGACGCGATGCGCGCATCACTCCACTTGGTGATCTGTCCCTGGTAGATGGCCGCCAGAACCTCACCGGTGAGCTTGATGGGCTGCGTCACCGCTGTGAGGTTGTAGACAATGGCCACGGCGCCGAGCGCCGTCGGAATGTGCAGCACGCCTCCGCCCTTCGCCTTGGCGAGCTCGGCGTCGGACATCGGCGCATCGGTCGCACCAAAATCCACGGTCTGCTCGGAGAGCTGGCGAATGCCGCCGCCCGACCCGATCGACTGGTAGTTGATCTTCACGCCCGTCTTCGTCGCGTAGGCGTCGAACCACTTCGAGTACAGTGGATATGGGAACGTGGCGCCCGCGCCGGTGAGGTCGGCGCCCGACGTGGTCGCGGGCGACGCGGACGCGCCGGCGGCCGAGTCGGATTTCTTCGAAGCAGTTCCGCAGCCGGCGACGAACGCCAGCGCGACGGCAGCAGCAACAGTGCGGTGCATTGTTTTGTCTCCAAGGGGTTGCGATACGCCTTGGAAAGATTGCCCGGATCGGGCCGCGAATCACGCCGACAGACGCGCTGTGACACAATCGCGACAAAGACGGAGCGTGGGATGTAACCGTCTTCCCGTCCTCCCGTCCTCCCGTCTTACATGGGAAACACGCGCGATAGTATCCAATAGCTGATCGCCGCCATCAGCCCCGCCGCTGGGATGGTGAACACCCACGCCCACACGATCTGGCCCGCGATGCCCCAGCGCACGGCCGACAGCCGCTGCGTCGCACCGACGCCGACAATCGACCCCGTGATCGTGTGCGTCGTGCTCACTGGAATGCCGAAGTGCGTCGCGATCTGGATCGCGATCGCACCGCCCGTCTCGGCGGCGAAGCCGCTGATCGGGCGAAGCTTCGTGATGCGCGAGCCCATCGTGTGCACGATGCGCCACCCGCCGAACAGGGTGCCCAGCGAGATCGCCGAATACGCGCCGATCTCCACCCATCGCGGAATCGTCTGGAAGTCAGCGACATAGAGGTGGTGGAACAATCCCGTCTCGTTGACGAAGGAGGCCTTGCTTGCGACCAGAAGGCCGAGGATGATACCCATCGTCTTCTGCGCGTCGTTGCCGCCGTGCGAATACGACAGCAGCGCGGAGCTGAGAAGCTGCGCAGGGCGGAACACGCGATCGGCTTTGCCGGCGCTCATGCGCTGGAAGATCCAGTAGCACGCCACCATGATCGCAAAGCCCGCCATGAATCCGACGAGCGGCGAAATCACGATGAACGACAGCGTCTGAATCCACTTGGGTCCCCACGTGATCGCTGCGAGTCCCGCCTTCGCCATGGCCGAACCGGCGTAACCACCGATGAGCGCGTGCGAGGAGCTCGACGGAATGCCGTACGCCCACGTGATGATGTTCCAGACGATCGCGCCGAGCAGCGCGCCAAGGATCACGTTCGGATCCACGATGCTCTGCTCGATCATCCCGCCGCCCACCGCCTTCGCGACGGCGACGCCGCCCGTGAACAACGCCGCGAAGTTGAAGAATGCCGCCCACATCACGGCGGCGAGCGGACTGAGGACGCGCGTGCCCACGATCGTGGCGATGGAATTCGCCGAGTCGTGGAAACCGTTGCTGAAGTCGAAGATGAAGGCGATCAGGATGATCGCGACGACGTACCAGACCACGTGATCAGGATCAGGAGTTCTTGATGGAGATGCTATGCACCGCGTTCGCGACACCCATGCACTGGTCGATCGCGATCTCGAGCGTCTCGTAGACCTCCTTCCAGCGAATCACCTCGATCGGATCCGGACTGCCGGCAAAGAGCGCACCCACCGCGCCATGGTACAGCGCGTCGCCTTCCTCCTCCAGCTTCTTGATCTCGGTGGCCTGGATGGCGACCTCGCGGGGACGCTTGATGGACACCACCGCCTTCGCGATATGGTCCGCTGCACGGAGGATGACGTGGGCCATCTGCTTCGCCGGCTCGCGCACCTCGTTGATGTGGAGCATCACCACGCGGCGCGCCGTCCCGTCCAGCCGGTCGATCACGTCGTCGAGCCGCGATGCGAGCAGATGGATGTCCTCGCGATCGATCGGCGTGATGAAGCTCTTGTCGATGCGCACGTTGATCTCGTGCGTGAGCTGATCGGCGAGATGCTCGACGTCCTTGATCTGCTTGACCAGCTCCGTCGTGCGATGCGGTTCGGCGAACAGTTGATCGAGCAGCTGCGCCGCGGTCCTCAGATGCTCCGCAAGCTTGTTGAACAGGCTGAAGAACTCTTCGTCACGTGGGATGAGGCGGCTGAGCATCAGCACCGATGGGATCTGGGGGATGTTTCCGACGTGCACCATGCAAGTATCGGTACAGCGACGAAGATACCCACGCAGTCGGAGCGCAGCAAACGACCGTGGCGCGGCAGGAAGCGTCACTACCAGCGCGCGCCCGGCAATTCTCTCTGCGCCAGTTCAGCCGCCACTCGGCGCTTGGCCGCCAGTTGCGGACTGGTGAACAGCTTGATGAGCAGCACCCCGGCGAGGAACCCGCCGATGTGCGCCCACACTGCCACACCACTCGAGACGTCCGGTCGCACCGACGAGAGCTGGGGTACGCCGGCCAGCACCTGCACCAGGAACCACCAGAGGAGTACCAGCCAAGCGGGAATCGGGAGAACCTTGAAGAAGACGATGAAGATGAAGAGCATCCGCACCCGCACCTTCGGATAGAGCAGGAGATACGCACCCATGATCCCCGAAATCGCCCCCGACGCGCCAACCGTCGGCACCGGCGAAGCCGGATCGACGGCAATGTGCGCGGCGGCCGCGACGACTCCACACAAGAGATAAAAGGCGAGAAACCGTCCAGGACCCATGCTGTCCTCGATGTCGTCGCCGAACACCCAGAGGAACAGCATGTTGCCGAGGAGGTGTACCCAGCCACCGTGCAGAAACATCGAGATGATCGGCGTCAACGCGTTCACCGGCTCGCGGTCGATGACGCAGTACAGTCCTGGCGCCATCGGCAGCGCGTAGCCGACGGCAGCACGCCGCGTGAGCTCGCCCGGCACGAGACCGAGGTTGCACACCGAGGCCGCCACCGCAGCGGGAGAGCCCGCTCCCTGAATCAGGAGCCACACCCCCACCGTCACGCCGATGATGAGCCAGGTCATCCATGGCGTATGCAGCCGCGGGTTCTCGTCGCCGAGCGGAATCATGCTCGAAAATCTGTCGAAGCGCGCGCCGCTGGCCTACCCCCTGCCGGTGTGTCAGGGACCGTCGAAGTGCGCCACGCTGTCACCAAGCAGACAAGCTCGAGAGCGACTTTTTCTGCCAGACTGGCGTACCGGCCCGGTCCCGTATTTGCCGCTTCACTCCACAGTTCGCGGCACGCGTGCCGCGCCCTCTCCCATTTTTCAACAAGGAAGCAATGGCGGACAAAGTCATCGGCATCGATCTGGGGACGACGAACTCCGTCGTCGCCGTCATGGAGGGCGGCGACCCCGTCGTCATCCCGAACGCCGAAGGTGGGCGTACGACCCCGTCAGTCGTCGGCTTTACCAAGGATGGCGAGCGACTCGTCGGCACCGTCGCCAAGCGTCAGGCGGTCACCAACCCCCAGAACACCGTTTTCTCCATCAAGCGCTTCATGGGCCGGAAGATGAGCGAGGTCGTGGAGGAGGGGAAACGTGTGCCGTACAAGGTCGTTCCTGGCCCGAATGACGTCTCCACTGTCGAGGTACAGGGCAAGCGCTACACGCCGCCCGAAGTCTCGGCGATGATTCTCCAGAAGATGAAGCAGACCGCCGAGGATTACCTCGGGCAGACGGTCACGAAGGCGGTGATCACCGTTCCGGCCTACTTCAACGACTCGCAGCGCCAGGCGACGAAGGACGCCGGCAAGATTGCGGGACTCGACGTCCTGCGCATCATCAATGAGCCCACGGCAGCCGCACTCGCCTATGGCCTCGACAAGAAGAAGGACGAAAAGGTCGCCGTTTTCGATCTCGGTGGCGGCACCTACGACATCTCCGTCCTCGAGCTGTATGACGTGGACGGCTCGCGGCAGTTCGAAGTGAAGT
>JBBQDT010000247.1:0-5982 GCA_038319955.1 Gemmatimonadales bacterium
ACCTGCGTGATCGCCTCGGCGACCTCACGCTCCTCGTCCTCCGCGAGGATCTCGTTACAGAGTGCAATGCACTCGTTGCAGATGTAGACGGACGGCCCCGAAATGAACTTCCGGACCGAGTCCTTCGACTTGCCGCAGAACGAGCAGCGGAGGTGTTTGTCGTGCGACATGGCGGAGATCCTGCGAGAGGCGCACGCCCTGAACTGCCGGGGCGAGGGGGAGTGACCGAGAGTTAACTGTAGGGCTCGACCCGGTCAAGCAAAGGACGATTGTGACTAGTGAACGTTTTCACAAGCCATTAACCACTGATGCCGAACCTTACTTGACTGCTGCTGCCTGCGCCGCGATGACCTGAGGATCAACGAGGTCGCCACGATTCGAAATCACGTTGTCGATGAGCCCGTACGACTTGGCCTCTTCGGCAGACATGAAGAAATCGCGAATCATGTCGCGCTCGATCTGCTCGATAGGACGGCCCGTGTGCTTGCTGTAGATCGTGTTGAGCTGATGGCGGAGGAAGAGGATCTCCTTTGCCTGAATCTCGATGTCGGCCGCGGTGCCCTGCGTGCCGCCAGAGGGCTGATGGATCATGATGCGCGAATGCGGCAATGCACTGCGCTTGCCCTTTCTACCCGCCGCGAGAAGAAACGAGCCCATGCTTGCAGCGAGGCCCATGCAGATCGTGTTCACCGGCGCCTTGAGGTACTGCATCGTGTCGTAGATTGCGAGGCCAGCCGACACACTGCCACCCGGCGAGTTGATGTACACGAAGATGTCCCGGTCCGGGTTGTCCGCTTCG
Source organism: Gemmatimonadales bacterium (assembly GCA_038319955.1). GTDB lineage: Bacteria > Gemmatimonadota > Gemmatimonadetes > Gemmatimonadales > Gemmatimonadaceae > AG11. The sequence continues at coordinate 800 of JBBQDT010000247.1, forward strand.
AGGAACAGCAGCTGCGCGATGATGATATTCGCGACATCGTCGTTGATCGGCGTGCCGAGGAAGACGATGCGGTCCATCAACAACCGCGAGAAGATGTCGTAGGTGCGCTCGCCCCGGCTGGAGCGTTCGATGACGTACGGCGGATAAATAGTTGCCATTGGGTTGCTCACTGTGCGGTACCGTTGGTGACTTCGTTTCTGGCCGTCAACCACTCGAAGACGTTTTCCTCAGTGATGCTGCGCTCGATCTCGGGAAGACGTCCCGCCTTCTGCAGCGAGGCGTACACCTGGCCCGGATCGGTCTTGCGCTGCTCGGCCACTTTGTTCACGCGGTCGTCGACATCCTTCTCGGTCGCCGTGAGCTTCTGCTCTGCGGCGATCGCGTCGATCAGCATGTCGCGACGCACCTGCTTTTCTGCCACCGCCGCGAACTCGGCGGCGAAGGTCTCACGCTGTTCTTCGGGAATCTGGTACGCCTGCATGTAGGCATCGATCATCCGCGACACCCAGCTGGGTGGCACGTCGAACGGATTCGCCTCGGCCACGCTGTCGAGCAGCGACTGACGCACCTGCGCATCGGCGTCGCGCGTCGCGTGTTCCTCGAGATCGGTGCGAACTGCAGCACGCAGGCCCTCGAGCGAATCAAAATCGCCGACCTCGCGCGCGAATGCATCGTCGAGCGCGGGTGCGGACTTCCGCTTCACCTCTTCCAGCGTGACGCGCACGTTCTTGCTGATGCTGCGCTGCGTCTCGTCGGGAAAGTCGTCCGGCCACTTGACGGTGCGCTCCTTCGTCTCGCCGGGCGTGAGCTCCATCACGAGCTCCTCGACGCCGGGAATCGCCTGACCACCACCGAGCACGAGGTTGTAGGGACGACCCTCCGGCATGGCTGCATCCGCACTGTCTGGCGTGGCGAGCAACACCTTCACCATGTCGCCTTCGCGTGGCTGCTCCTCCACCGGTGCCCACGACGCCTTGTCGTCCCGAAGCTTTTCGATCTGCTCCGTCACCGTCTCGTCGGTGACGAGCTGCGCGGTGCGCGTCACCTTGAATCCCTCGGTGCGCTTCAGTTCGATGGTCGGCCGCACCTCGAGGTGCAGCTCGAAGGTCAGCGGCTGCCCCTCGTCGAACTTGACGTCATGGACGTGTGGCTGCGCGGCCACATCGAGCTTCTCGCGCTCCATCACCTCCTTGAACGCCTCCTGCACCAGCGTCTCGAGCACCTGCTGGCGAATCGCGTCCTTGAACCGCTTGCGCACCATTGCCGCCGGCGCCTTGCCAGGCCGAAAGCCGGGCAGACGAACGGACGTGGCATAGCGGCGCGCGGTCTTCTCTTCTTCCGCGTGCACTGTGGCGAGAGGAACCGAGACCTGGAGCAGGCGTTCGACGCCTTCGCTCTTCTTGGTGGTAATCTGGATGTCCATGGGTGAAAGCTAACAGAGGGGCAGAACGCCCTGAAGGGAGGGGCAGAGGGTCAGCGGGCGGACGGGAAGAGGGTACGAGGGTCAGGGTCCACTCACCACCGGCACACTGACTGACGCGGATGTCACGGAGAACTGCCGGATTTCGCTGATACGACCTCAGGCCACTCTTCGCTCGCCTCTCGTGGCTTCCACAACATCACGAGGTTCTCTGTGAGTCGTGGTATCGGCAGTATCCGTGAAAATCCGCTGTCATCTGCGTTCATCCGCGTCGAGGCAGTGGATCTTCTGTTTTCTCGTCTTCGTTGGATTCGCCTGACCCGCTGACCCGCTGACCCGCTGACCCGCTGACCCGCTGACCCGCTGACCCTTAAACTTCACCAAGCATTTCCGCAACAATCTTCCCGGACGACAACACACCGGGAATGCCCGCGCCTGGATGTGTTCCCGCGCCGGCGAAGTACAGGTTCGAGATGTCTTCGCTCCTGTTGTGTGGCCGGAACCAAGCCGACTGCGTGAGAATCGGTTCCACCGAGAACGCGCTGCCCAGGTAACTGTTGAGCGAATCGCGAAAGTACCGCGGGTCTATCACTCGCTCGGTCACGATGTGCTGCGACAGGTTCGGGAGATACCGCTCCTCCAGATAGCGCACGATCGAGTCACGGTACGGGCGGGCGGCGCTCGCCCAGTCCGTCTCTCCGCCGAGATGCGGCACCGGCGACAACACGTAGAAGCTGTCGCAACCGGGCGGAGCGAGGGATGGGTCGGTCGCCGTTGGGCGATGCAGGTACAGCGAGAAATCCGTCGAGAGCGACTTCTCTGTGAAGATGTCCTCCAGCAAGCCCTCGTACCGCGGACCCATCAGGATCTCGTGATGCGCAACGTCGTCGTACGTCCGATCGGTGCCGAAATAGAGCACGAACAGCGACATCGAGTAGCGCGTCCGCTCATAGCGGCGATCGGAGTTCTTCGGCCGAAGCGCGGCGGGGACGAGTCGCATGTAGCTCTGCGCGACGTCGCCGTTGCAGACGACCGCATCCGCCGGCACTGACTCGCCGCTCGCAAGGCGCACACCGGTGGCGCGGCGGCTTGCCGCATCGACCAGAATCTCCTCCACCTCGCAATCGAGCCGCAGGGTACCGCCCAACTCCGTAAAGAGTTGCACGAGTGCGCGCACGAGCGCGCCCGTACCCCCCATCGCAAACCAGACTCCCCACTGTTGCTCGAGCGTGTGGATCAGTGCGTAGATCGAGGTGCTCTGGAATGGATTTCCACCCACGAGCAGTGGATGAAAGCTGAAGACCTGTCTGAGCCGCGGATCGCGGATGTGCCGGTTCACGAACGACGCCACCGATCGATCGGCGCGCAGTCGCACGAGATCGGGAAGCACGCGCAACATGTCGGTCATCCGGTCGAACGGCGTGTCGATCAAGGCCATGCCCGCCTTGAAGATTGCCTCGGTGGCGTCGGCGAACCGGAGATACCCCGGAACGTCGGATGGCTCGAAGCGGAGAATCTCCTCGATCACCTCGGCGCGGTTACCGGTGTAGCGGAACACCGATCCATCGTGAAACCGGATATTGTAAAACGGATCGATCCGGACGAGACCCACGTAGTCTTCAGTGTGCTTGCCACTGCGCTCGAACAACTCGCGGATCAACCACGGCGCCGTGATGATCGTCGGGCCGGCGTCGAAGGTGAAGCCGTCCTGCTCGAAGACATAGGCACGGCCGCCAGGCTTGTCGAGCTTTTCGAGAATGGTGACGTGGTGACCCTGTTGCTGTAGCCTGATCGCGGCGGCAAGGCCACCAAACCCGCTGCCGATGACGGCTACTTGCACGGTATCATGACGTCGTCCTGAGCGGCGCCAGTTCGTCGTCTCGCGCGGCCGGTGAGGCACTTGGCCTTTGCGCCGCCAGCGCGAGCGGCACCGCCATGGACACGGCGCCGAGCACCACCGCCCACCACATGCCGCGACCGGCGCAGATGAGGATGGGGAACACCCCATTCACGGCGTAGAGCACCAGCGGTAGCCTGGTCGGCGATACGTCGGCGGCCCACCGGCTCGGCGGCACGATCGCCAGCATCGCGCGCGCGACGATGCAGCCTGTCAGCAGCCAGCCGAGCCAGTTCGTCAGCGGCATGCCATAGAAGAATCCGGACAGGAACACACTCCGTACGAGCGAGCCGTCGCTCGGCGGCAAGTGCCAGAGCCAATGCGTCGTCGCCACCATCGCCGGATCCATCGAGACGTCCCACGCCGTGAGCACGAATGCGGCGAGGACTGCCCACCGCCATTTGCTCGCGCCACTGTCGTCCGCCGTCAGGATGCGACCGCAGATCGCCAGCGATGCATACAGCATGAAGAACCACGACGTGGGAATGTTGAACGGCACGCGCCCGCCGATCAGTGCGCCCAGCTGCGTGGTATACGAGTACGGACCGAACGGATAGCCTGTCGTGGTTCCCGTCAATTCGGCCGTGAGCGAAATGCTGAACGCCGCCGCGAAAATCAGCAGCGAAGTGCGCCATCCGAGGCGGCTCGCGGCATGAAAGATCCCTGCAATGGCGCCGAGGACGACGGTTGTCTGACCTCCGAACGTGAACATGAATGACGCCACGCGCTGGTTCGCCGGCGTCGACAGCCACGCTGGCGCCGGAGGCGCAAGGAAGGTCGCGAAGGCGATGCCGGACACCAGCAGCAGAATGACGTGACCGGTGAGCGCGACGCCGGCCACACGTGCATCGCGGCGCGCGGATGGACGCCGAACGCTCACGTCCATCGGACGAGCGTGCCGTCGTTCACGCGAACGCCACCGCCGTCGAGGGTCGTCGCTGAGAGCGGCGTACGCCACGCGCTCCAGAGCACTGCCGCGCGCGCGCGCGCGCCGACGCGGGCGCGCGAGGCGAACGTGTCGTAACCGATCTCCTCGATCGCCCCAAGGATTCCGGCGTATCCCACGGCACAGGCTGTAGCACAGCGCCGCGCGTCTGGAGAGAGCAGGGCAATGCCTGGCATCGCCTGCTCATAGAGACCACGCGCTCGCCCGATCTCGAACCGCATCAAGGCGGTCCACCGCTCATCGCTGCCGACCGACCGCGTCATCACGTCTTCACGCGTGAGGCCGAATCGGGTGAGGTCTTCGGTGGGGATGTAGCACCGGCCATTCGCCGCATCCTCGCCGACGTCGCGCAGGATGTTGGTCAGCTGCATGGCAACGCCAAGCGTGCGCGCGTGTGCCAGGGCGCGTGTGCGCGTCGCGACGTCGCCGGGCACGCCGAAGACGTAGGTGCACATCTCGCCCACACTGCTCGCGACTCCCTCGCAATACCGGCTCAGCTCGTGCCAGGTCTCATAGCGGACCGGCGCGCAGTCCCGCGCCACGCCGTCGAGAAGCTCCACGAGTACAGTGGATGGCACACGGTATCGCTCCGCTGCCACCGCCAGCTCGCGGAACACCGGCCCTGAAGGTTGGCCCGCCAGGGCGGACTCCAGCTCGAGACGATAGGCCATCAAGAGCCGCGCGGTGTCCGCTGACGCATCCCGGGCGCCGAGGTCGACGATGTCGTCCGCTACGCGGCAAAACGCGTACAGGGCGAACGCGGCGCGGCGCTTGTCTGACGGAAGGAAGGCGCTCGCCAGCCAGAAGGTCCGCGCGTAGGCGCGGACGATCTGTCGGCAATGTGCTGCGTCGCTCTGTGTCATTCGCGCGGAGTCGGCCTCGAGGATCGTGCTCGCGCCGCCCATTGCGGCACCTGGGGC
>JBBQDT010000248.1:0-5978 GCA_038319955.1 Gemmatimonadales bacterium
GCGTCGCGGATCGGCTGCTCCAACGATCACGCCGTCGCGCCTGAGTGCGGCGGCCGCCACACCCGCGAACTGGAGATTCGCCACCCTGTTCGTCGGCACGTAGCCGTGGGCGCGCAACGCGCCGTACACGTCGAGCGCGAAACCCTGCTCGATCTCCAATGCCGGCCCGGTCGCCGCGGGGTGGAGACGCGGCGCGGCGAGCGCTGCATAGGGATCCTGTCCCCACGCCGCCATGCGCAGGATCGTCTGTGGCACCGCGGTCGGGATGTAGGCCGCACCACCAGCGCCCGCCGCGAAGCGCACCTCGTTGCCCTCGAGCAACAACGTCGGCGCGATGGCGCTGCCCGGCTTGCGGCCAGGCTTGCGGTCGCCGCGTGAGAAGAGGTTGCCGCTCGAGTTGAGGAAGATGCCGTTCGCATACACACCGGAACCGAACAGCACGCCCACGCTCGACGTCAGCGACACCGCGTTGTGCTCGGCGTCGATGACCACCATGTGCGACGTCTGGCTGCCGAGCATCTCCGCGTCATCGCGCGTGCCGTCATCCGTCGCGCCCGAACGCGGCGTCTCGGCGTAGGCATCCACCGCAGCGCAGGCCGGCGGCACGGCAGCCGACTCGAACGCCCATGCGTCGCCACGAGGCAGCGTGTCGCGGAATGGCGCATTCACCACCGATGTCCGCGTCGCGGCGAATGCTTCGCTGGTGAGTCCGCGCACCGGAGCAGGTGCCCACTCCGGATGTCCGCCCACGAGACGCCGATCGGCCAGCGACACGCGAATGGCATCGGCCATCTTCACGGCGGCCCCGGCGTCGGCAGTGGGGTTCGGCATCTTCGTGAGCCCGGTGAGCTCCGCGAGATGCAACATCTCTGAAATCGATGGACCAGCAACGGGCGACGGTCCGCCGAGGACAGTGTACGAGAGGAAGGTACTGCACGACGGACGGCGCATCGCCGGCTTGTAGGCCGCGAAGTCTCTGGCGTCGAGCAGTCCGCCCACGCGACGCGTCTTCTCCGCGATCACGCGCGGCACGTCGCCGGTGTAGAACGCTGCTGCGCCGTCACGCGCGATGGACTCGAGCAGCGACGCGAGCTTCGCCTGCACCAACCTGTCGCCCACGCGCAGCACCTGGCCACCCGGCATGAACAGCGCGGCTGCCTCGGAGTCTGCCTTCAGCTTCTCCATCGACGACGTGAACAGCCGATGGTTGAGCGGACCGATGATGAAGCCGTCGCGCGCCAGGCGGATGGCTGGCGCGAGCACCGCCGCGCGCGAGAGCTTGCCGCGCGCTGCCTGCCACTCGAGCAGCCCTGCGACGAAGCCCGGCACCAGGGCGAGCCGAGGCTCTCGTGCGTCGCCACCTTCGTTCGTCGCGACGTTGCCGGAGACTGCCGGACCGGCGCGCGGAGGATCGGGTAGTCCCCACGCCGGATCCGCGCCCGCCTGGCTCATCGCCTCCATCACTTCCGCGCGACGGTCGTTCGCCATCCACGCCACGCCCACCGCGTAACCGCCAAGCCCCGTCTGCGATGGATCGACCACGCCGAGTGCGAAGGATGCGGCCACGGCGGCGTCGATGGCGTTGCCGCCTTGCTCGAGCATCGCGAGCCCAGCGGCCGATGCGTCCGTCGCGCTCGTGACGATCACCCCTCGGCGCGACTCCACTCGCTTGCCGAAGATCGGCGGATCATTCGTCGCGGACGTGGTGACGGCTGGTGACGCGCACGCCGACAGTAGCGAGGCGAGGGCGAGAGTGCGGATGTGAAGTGGTCGCATGGCGAGAATGTATCGCGTGCGGCCCAGCGGCACAGCTATCTTCGGAGCACGCGGCTCGTGCCGCCACCCACCAGTGCATCATGGCCAGGAGAGCTGAATGAAAGCGCTCGTTCCCGCATTGTTGCTCGTCGTATCGTGTGTGCCGTCCTCGCCCACTCCGCAGCCGACCGGTGCCGTGCGTCCCGGCATCGAGGTCTTTCTCGCCGACGTGCCGGTGGCGCTCCGCGGAAAACGCGTCGCGTTCATCACGAACCAGTCCGGTGTCGACCGCTTGAAGCGGTCGGACATCGACCTCGTGGCGCAGAGCAAGGACCTGAAGCTCGTCGCGCTGCTGGCGCCCGAGCACGGCATCCGTGGCGATGCGGCCGAGGGGAGGCAGATCGACGACGAGACCGATCCGAAGACCGGGGTTCACATCTACTCGCTGTACATGGCGGAGGATCGCGGCCCCACCGACGAGATGCTGAAGGACGCCGATTTCCTGCTGTACGATCTTCAGGAGGTTGGCGGTCGCACGTGGACGTATGTCTCGACGATGGCGCTCTCGATGCAGGCTGCGGCGCGCAAGAAGATTCCGTTCGTCGTGCTCGACCGTCCGAATCCGATCGGCGGAGAGATCGTCGAGGGCGCGCTGCTCGATCCGAAGTTCAGGTCGTTCGTCGGCATGTATCCGATACCGGCGCGCCATGGCATGACGGTTGGTGAGCTCGCGCAGCTGTTCAACCAGAAGTACGGCATCGGCGCGGACCTCACGGTCATTCGCGCGGCCAACTGGCGGCGTTCGCAATGGTTCGAGGACACCGGGCTGCCGTGGGTGAATCCGTCGCCGAATCTCCGGTCGCCCGACGCGCTGAAGAACTATCCCGGCACCGTGTACTTCGAAGGGACGACGCTCTCGGAGGGCAGGGGCACGGATCGTCCGTTCGAGCAGATCGGAGCGCCGTGGCTCAAGGCCGCCGACGTGGTGAAGGTGATGAACGACAAGGCGCTGCCGGGCGTGCGCTTCGAGGCGATCATGATGTCCGTGCTGCCGACGGCGGCGAAGTGGAAGGGCCGGACGATTCCGGGCATTCGCTATCTCATCACGGACCGGCAGGCGTATCGGCCGGTGCGAACCACGCTGGTGCTCATCGACGAGATTCGTCGCCAGCATCCGGCGGACTTCGCGTGGACCAATACGATTGATCGGCTCACGGGGTCGGACAAGGTGCGTTTGGCCATTGAGGGTGGCACCTTGCCGGCGTTGCTCGACGAGTGGGATCGCGAGGCGGCGGAATTCCGGATGAGCCGCGGGCCGTATTTGCTGTATCGTTGACGGGAAAGACGGGAAAGACGGGAAAGACGGGAAGACGGGAAGACGGGAAGACGGGAAAACAGTAACGCAGTTCCCCAACTGGAGACGCTTCTGCCACAAGCTCAACGCCTTTTCCTCGGCCTCGCCATCCTCGCCCTGCTGAGTCAGCACGCAGTTGCGCAGTCAACGTACGACGTGGTCATCGCCAACGGTCGAGTCATCGACCCCGAGTCGAAGCTCGACGCGGTTCGCTCCGTCGGTATCACGAACGGCCGCATCACCGCCATCTCGAGAACCCCGCTGACTGGAAAGAGGACCATCGACGCCAGGGGACTCGTCGTCGCACCCGGTTTCATCGACCTCCACGTCCACGGTCAGAACGACGAGAACTACCGTCTCTACGCGATGGACGGCGTCACCACGGCGCTCGAGATGGAGGTCGGCACTGACGACGTCCCTCAATTTTACGACGAGCGGAAAGGGAAGGCGCTGATCAACTACGGTGTGTCGGCCGGGCACGTGAAGGCGCGCATGCGTGTGATGAAGGATGCGGGCAGCTTTCTTCCGCTCGACAGGGGTGGCCACGACGTGGCGAGCGACGCGCAGATCGCCGACATCGTCGCGCACATCGACGCCGGGCTGAAGGCGGGCGCACTCGGCGTCGGCATGGGTCTGCAATACACCCCCGCGGCGTCGAAGTACGAAGTGCTCGAGGCATTCCGCGTCGCCGCGAAGTTCAAGCGGCCCGTGTTCGTGCACACGCGTGCGTACGGCACCACCGATCCCGGCAGCTCCGTGGAGTCGTACCTCGAGGTCATCGGCGCCGCCGCCGTCACTGGCGCACCGCTGCACATCGTGCATCTCAACAGCACGAGCCTGTCGTCCACGCCCGAGACGCTCGCCATGGTGCGCGATGCCCGCGCGCGCGGGCTCGACGTCACCGCCGAAGCCTATCCCTACAGCGCCGGCATGACCGAGATCCGCTCACCGCTGCTCGACCAGTACGTGAATGGGCCCGACAGCATGTTCTCGCACTTCATGCTCGCCGCCACGGGCGAACGCCTCACGCGCGCGACCTTCCTCGCCAGTCGGAAGCCCGGCGGCATGATCATCATGTTCCTCAACACGCCCGAGATGGAAGCGATGGCGGTGACCAGCCCGCTCACGGCCATCGCGAGCGACGGGCGCATCGAGAACGGGAAGGGACACCCGCGCACGTCGGGCACGAGTGCGCGCGTGCTCGGCTACTACGTGCGCGAGAGCAGACAGCTCGACCTCATGGAAGCCATCCGCAAGCTCGCGCTCATGCCCGCGCAGCGACTCGAGACCGTCGCGCCGGCATTCAGGAACAAGGGGCGCATCGCCGTCGGCGCCGATGCGGACATCAGCGTGTTCGACGCCACGACGGTGATCGACAAGTCGACGTACCAGCAGCCGGCGATTCCGTCCGTCGGCTTCAAGTATGTGCTGGTGAATGGTGTGCCAATCGTCGACGATGGCGTGTTGAAGGACGGCGTGCGTCCCGGTCGAGCGTTGCGTGCGGCGAGCGCACCGGTGCTGCGTCCGTAGGATAGCCCTTCCACAGCCACTCCAGCGCCTCGGGAAAAGTCTGCTGCTTCGTCGCGCGATCGCAGTGTCCGGCGTTCCGCGCGAACACGAACTGGTAGTCGTAGCCCGTGTCGGCGAGTACCGTCGCCATCCGCTCGTTCGCGACCACCCAATCGTGCATGTCGTCGCGCATCACGTTCGGATTGTAGAGATCACGATCGCCCACCTGCATCCACAGGCGGATCGGCTTGCGCGGGCTGTTCGCGATGAGCCGTTCGTGAAACTCCCACGCGCCATGCGGCGTCTCCGCGCTGGGCGGCCACTGCTGGTTGACGTACGTGCCCGAGTAGGTCAGCACGCGGTGATACAGCTCGGCGTGATACCACGCCATGATCAGCGCCGCCGAGCCGCCCGAGCTGCAGCCCATGGTCGCGCGGCCGTTTGGGTCCTTCGTCAGCAGCACGTCGAACTGCTTCTCGACGAGCGGCAGTACTTCGCGCTCGACGAACTCCGCGTAGCGTCCAGACATCGTGTCGTACTCGAGGCCGCGCTGGCTGCCCTGCGCGTCGCCGCTCCCATTGCCGATGGAGATCGCGATCATCACCGGCACGCGCCTTTCGGCGATGAGGTTGTCGAGCGCGGTGAAGAGCAATGGGTCCGGTCCATCCGCGCCCACGATGAACGGCGCCGTGGTGCCTGCGACGTATTGCTTCGGCACATAGACGGCGACCTTCCGCGCGTATGAATGCGGACGGCTCGTCGTGACGACCAGCTTTGCTGGCGCCGACGGATCCGGTGTGCCGAACGTCCCCGAATCGCGCGCGATGCCGGGATAGATGCGGCTGTCGGCGGAACTCATCGTGAAGTTGTACACCGTGCCTTTCGGAACGCCCTCCTTCACGACCATCGCCGGCGCCGGCGCATGCGTCGGACCGATGATGAAGTCGCCGTTGACCGCCGGTGACGGCACGGCGCCATCAGGAAGCTCCGTCGCCCTGACGTAGCCCGGCGTGTTCGGATCGCGCGTCGGCGGTGTGGGGCGTGCGGTCGGCGTCGCCGTCGGAGTTGCTGCCACCTGCGCATTCGCATCGCCCGCTGCGAGCATGAGGACAATCAGGACACCGACGCCAACGCGTGCTGCGTTCATCAACTCGCTCCTCATCGTGGTACGAAGGACGTCAATTGTGAGAGGATGGCCTCGTGCGGGCAACGAGCGCACGCTTCTGCTACGTGAGACGTGACACCGTTGCCCACTCGGTGGACGTATGGCGCGACTCGCGATCCGCCTCCAGTCGCATGAGTCGCCGGTCCGCGTCACGCAACGCTTCCACCAGTCCCTGGTTCAGCGCGCCGAGCAATG
>JBBQDT010000249.1:0-5951 GCA_038319955.1 Gemmatimonadales bacterium
TGGATCTACGGCGGCACGCACAAGCTCCTCACTGACGAATTCGCGGCGCTCGGCATTCAGGTCACGCTGGTCGACCCGCTCGAGTCGCGCGGGTGGCGCAAGCGGCTGCGCAAGGAAACGCGCGCGGTGTTTCTCGAGTCGCCGGTGAATCCGACCTGTCGGGTGGTGGACCTGCGGCCGGTGAGCTACCTCACCCAGGAGATCGGCCTCGCGCTCGTCGTCGACTCGACGTTCGCGAGCCCGGTGAACTTCCGTCCGCTCGAGCACGGCGCCGACGTCGTGATTCACTCCGCCACCAAGTACCTGAACGGTCATCACGACGTGGTCGGTGGCGCGGTCCTCGGCACCGCGCCGTACGTCGAGGAGGTGCGCCAGAAGATGATCGTGTGGGGTCAGGCCCCGGATCCATTCGCCTGCTGGCTGCTGGAGCGCGGCCTCAAGACGCTCGATGTCCGTGTGCGCCGGCAGAACGAGAACGCGTTACGCATCGCGCAATGGAGCGCCGAGCGGAAGGAAGTGAAGGTGGTGCACTACCCCGGTCTGGCGTCGCACCCCGATCATGACGTGGCCACGATACAGATGGACGGCTTCGGCGGGATGCTCGGGCTGGAGTTGTCCGGCGGCGGCCGAGCGGCCGACCGCTTCATCCGGAAGCTTCGGCTCATCCGCCACGCGCCGAGCCTCGGTGGTGTAGACTCCCTGATAAGCGAGCCGCGGCATTCGTCGCACACTCACCTCACCCAGGAAGAGCGCACGAAGGTCGGCATTCCCGATGGCTTCCTGCGCATCAGCGTGGGGATCGAGGATGCGAACGACCTGATCGCGGACATCGAGCAGGCGCTGCACTGATGAGTGAGATCATTCTGCCCGGTACGCCGGGCGAGCGGGAACGGCGGCGCATCGAGCGTCGGACGAATGCCTCGATCGGCGAGCTGACGCTTCCCGAGGTGCGACGCATCATCATCACCACGCTGCTTGGCGTCGTGGTGCTCGGGCTGTTCCTCTGGATGGTGAAGGCCGTGGTCATCGCGGCCATCCTGGGGCTCATCATCGGGTTCTACATCCGGCCGGTGCATCTCTGGCTGCTCAACCGCACCGACCAGAACTCGACGCTGTCGGCGATCCTCACGCTGATGCTCGTCATCCTGCCGGTGCTGATGGTGCTCGCGTACAGCTACAGCGAGCTCGCCGACGTGCTCGGCTACGCGAGTCTGCACCAGGAGGAGATCGTCAAGAAGATCGACGCGGCGGTGCAGCGTGTTCCCTTCCTTACCGGTGCGAAGTCTGCCGACGCGCTCGGCAAGTTCGTCATCGACGCGACGGCGTATGGAACGCGGCTGCCGCTCGCCATCAAGGGGGCGCTGAAGGATTTCTCCATTTCCGCCACGATCTTCCTCTTTACGGCGTTCTACATCCTGCTCGAGGCGGACAAGGTCGGCGAGTATCTCTCCAGCAAGATTCCGCCGAGGTACGAGCAGTTGCGGCGCGCGCTCGAGGTGAATGTGCGGGGCGTGCTGTATGGCGCGATCTATTCGACGCTGCTGACGCAGACGCTCAAGTCGCTGATCATCCTTGGAATGAACCTCGCGTTCGGTGTGCCGCTGGCCGGCGCGCTCGCCGTGGTGTCGTTCATCATCGGCTTCTTCCCGATCGTCGGCTCGTGGAGCGTGTACGTGCCGGTGGCCATCTGGCTGGTCATCTTCCGCGACGCGGTCGGACCGGCCATCGCGATGATCGTCATCGGCACGCTGGTGAACACCGTCTTCATCTCGACCTATCTCCGCCCGAAGATCGCCGCCGACCGGTCGCGCGTGCTCAACTTCTACTGGATGTTCGTCGCGCTCATCACCGGCGTGTACACCTTCGGGCTCGCGGGCATCCTGCTCGGTCCCATCCTCATCGGCCTGCTCAAGGCGGTCGTGGATACGGTGACGTCGGGATCGACGTGGAAGCTGATCGAGAGTGAAGACGACGAACCGACGCTGATCTAGATGCACGCATGATCCGTTTCACCCACGTCTCGAAGAGCTATCCGCGCACCGGCACCGCCGTCGACGACGTTTCGCTCAACATCGGGAAGGGAGAGTTCCTCTTCTTCACCGGTCCGAGCGGCGCGGGAAAGACGACGCTGCTGAAGATGGTGTACATGGAGGAGCGGCCGACGACGGGCGAGGTGCGCGTGAGTGGGACGAGCTCCATCACGGCGACCGACCGCGACGTCGCGAAGCTCCGTCGCAAGCTGGGCATCGTGTTCCAGGATTTTCGCCTGCTCGACAATCGCACCGCCGAGCGGAATGTCGCCTTCGCGCTGGAGGTGACGGGCGCGCCGACGGCGGTGATCGGTCCGAAGGTGGCGCGAGTGCTCACCCAGGTGGGCCTGTCCGGGAAGGGTACGGCCTATCCCCGCGAGCTGTCGGGCGGCGAGCAGCAGCGCGTCGCCATCGCCCGTGCCCTCGTGAACGATCCCTTCGTGCTGATTGCCGACGAGCCAACAGGCAATCTCGACGACCGCGCGACGCGCGGCATCTTCCAGCTGCTCCGGGAAATCAACGCGGGCGGCACCGCGGTGATGATGGCGACGCACAACCTCGAGCTCATCCGCCGGCAGGAGTTCCGGACGATCGAGATGAATCGCGGCGGTATCGTCTTCGATTCGCACGAGCAGGTGGCGCGACAGGCACGCGACGAATGAACCGCACCGTCCGGGACGCGCTCATCACCTTTCGTCGCACGCCGCTGTTGAGCGTGTTGAGCATCACGACCATCGCATTCTCGCTGTTCGCATTTGGGCTGTTCGGGCTGGTGGCGCTCAATATCCGGGATGCGCTCGACAAGCTCGAGGACCGCGTCGAGATCCGCGCGTTCTTGGCCGACAACACCAGCCCCGAACAACTGGCGACGGCGGCGGGCGACATCGCCGGCTATCCTGAAGTGCTCGACGCGAAGATGGTCACCCAGGAGCAGGCGCTCGTGCGTGCCAAGCGGGAGCTCGGCGACTTTCGCGACGTGTTCGAAGGGGCCGTGCTGCCCGCGTCGATCGACGTGCGGCTCAAGCCCGGCTCTCGCGATCCGGCCACGGTGAAGCGCGTGGCGTCGCGGGTGCGTGCGTTTTCGTTCATCGACGACGTGCGGTACGGCGAGGAGTGGATCGAGAAGTTGTATCGGCTGCGCAACATCGCGGGCATCGCCGGCCTTGTGCTGGGCCTGTCATTCGCGGCAGTGTCGGTCATCATCATCGGGGCGACGATCCGCATGGCCGTGCTGTCGCGCGCGCAGGAGATCGCGATCATGCGGCTCGTCGGTGCAACGGATACCTACATCCGCCGCCCCTTCCTCATCGAAGGCATCGCGAAGGGTGTCATGGGCGGCCTGCTCGCGCTGTTGCTCACCTACGTGGCGCGGACACTGATCGACCGCTACCTCATTCAGACGATTTTCTTCGATGCCCGCGTCACGCTGCTCGGCCTGCTGTTCGGCGCGCTGATCGGATTGGTCGGCAGCTCGTTCTCGGTGGGGAGGCATCTACGCCGCATCTGATGCGTTTCGCCGGCGCCCGGAGCACGTTCGTCCGCGCGAGCCTGCTGGCGATGCTGCTTGCGCTTCCGTGCGCAGTCCACGCCCAGAGTGCCGACGCACGCATCCGCGCGCAGCGCGAAGAGCTCGACCGCATTCGCCGCGAGCGAGCCGATCTCGAACGTCGCATGGCGAACCTTCAGGGCAACGTGCACGACCTGCGCGAGGAGGTAGCCAACCTCGACCGGCAGCGCACCTCCACGGAGCTCGTGCTCAAGACGCTCGACCTCCAGCTCGCCGCGATCACCAACGACGTGGCCGAGACGACCAACCGGATGGCGATGGCCGAGGGCGACCTCGCCTTCCGGCGCGGCGCGCTGCAGCGGCGGCTCGTTGACATCTACAAGCGCGGGCCGCTCTACTCCGCCGAAGCCCTGCTCACTGCCCGGTCGTTCGGGGAGCTCATCGCACGCTACAAGTACCTGCACGAGCTGGCGGTGCACGACCGGTCGCTGGTGCGACGCGTGGAGGTGTTGCGCGACGACATCGCGCGGCAACGCGCCGAGCTGATGAAGCTGCGCGATGCGGTGGAGGAGAACCGTGGCGACAAGCAGCGCGAGGAGGAGCGGCTCTCCATCCTGTCGCACCTGCGCTCGACGAGCCTCGTGCAGGCGCAGAAATCGACGCAACAGATGCAGGACCGGCTCGCGCGCATCCGCGAGTCCGAGCAGCGGCTCGGCAGCGTCATCGCGACAGTCGAGACGGAACGGCGCCGCACGGAAACGGCGCGACCCAATGCGCCGCGCACTTCGAGCACACTCCGCACGTCCGACCTCGGCAAGCTCGATTGGCCGGTCGAGGGAACCGTGCTCTATCGCTTCGGGCGGGTGATCAATCCGAACAACACCACCACGCGCTGGAACGGCATCGGCATCGCCGCACCGATCGGAACGCCGGTGAAGGCGGTGGCGCAGGGCACCGTGGTGAGCGTGCGGCCACTCGGCACCTATGGCCTCACCGTCGTCGTCAACCACGGCGGTGGCGACTACTCCATTTACTCATCGCTGAATTCCGGCAGCGTGAAAGCGGGCAGCCAGGTGAGGCGAGGCGACATCATCGGCACGGTTGGCGTCTCTGATCCCGACCTCAAGCCACACCTGCATCTCGAGATTCGCACGGCCCCGTCGCAGCAGGCGGTGGATCCCGAGACCTGGCTGCGCGGGTCGCGATAGCGTCATGGCGATGACCAAGCGCTGCGGCGTCTGCGGCCGGTTCCGCGCCTACGAGCCCGACGACGAGTTCTGCATCGTGTGCGGACACGACGATCTCGAGGTCGAGTGCACCTGCGGACGCGACTTCGACTACGCGCTCAATGAGGCGGGCGACATCCATTGTCCTCGGTGCGGACGCGTGTTGCGCGGACTCCCGACCATCACGGAATGACGCCAGCGCGCAGGAAGAAAGTCCCGGCGCTGAGCGGGAGTGTGCCACTGCTTGGAGCGCACGTGAGCGCGGCGGGCGGCGTACCCGAGTCGCCTGCGCGCGCGGCCGCCATCGGCGCGAGGGCGATGCAGCTCTTCACGAAGATGGGGAACCGATGGGCGGAGCGAGAGTGCCTCGACGATGAATGCACGAGCTTTCGCGATCGACTCGCCACCACGGTCGTCACCGCGACGATGGCGCACGATTCCTACCTCATCAATTTGGCGAGCCCTGACCCCGTGCTGCGTGCGCGGTCGATCGAGTCCTTCAGGATGGAACTCGACCGCTGTCGTGCCCTCGGGCTGAACTTTCTCGTGTCGCATCCGGGCAACTACATGGACGAGCGCGAGGCCGGGATCGCGCGGAATGCGGATGCCATCAGTGAGGCGCTCGCCGCATCACCCGGCGACACGATCCTCTGTCTCGAGACTACGGCGGGCTCGGGGACGTCGCTTGGCGCGACGTTCGAAGAGCTCTCGGCGATCATTTCACGCGTCGACGCGCGGTATCGCGATCGACTCGGCATCTGCGTGGACACGTGCCACGTGTATTCGGCCGGCTACGACCTGCTGAAGGACTACGACGGCGTGTTCGCACGGCTCGACGACGCGATGGGCCTGAGCCGCCTGAAAGTGATGCACCTCAACGACTCGAAGACGCCCTTCGACTCGCATCGCGACCGGCACGAGTTGATCGCCGAGGGATCACTCGGGGAGCTGCCGTTCCGGCGGATCATGAACGACATGCGGTTGGCGAGCGTGCCGAAGGTGATCGAGACGCCGAAGCTGGACGATGCCACCGCGACGGATACGAGGATGCTGGACAGGCTGCGAGGCTATTTGGAAAGGTGAGAGGGTCAGAGGGTCAGAGGGTCAGAGGGTCAGAGGGTCAGAGGGTCAGAGGGTCAGAGGGTCAGAGGGTCAGAGGGTCAGAGGGTCAGAGGGTCAGAGGGTCAG
>JBBQDT010000250.1:0-5929 GCA_038319955.1 Gemmatimonadales bacterium
TGGCGGGCGCTCCGTTGGACGCAGTCGTGCGGTGTCAGCGAATCGTCTTCATGTACTCGATGAGCGCACGCTTGTCGGGCTGCGAGAGGTCGGTGCCGTACAGTGGCCCGGAATGACCCTGATTACCGTTGCCAGGGAGTCGCACGTCGAACAGGAAGGATGGTTTGCCCTTCACGGCGTCGACGTCGGTGCGGAATCCCACATTCAGCGTGTCGTACATCCCGTGTCCCACGTAGAACGTGGGCTTGCCGCCGTTGCGCTGCTCCTCGGGGGTGAGCAGGTCGACCAGGCTCGGGACTGACGCATTGTGGAGGTACGGTGCACGCGCCCAGACGCCATCGAGCAGCTTGTTCGCGTAGCCGTTCGTCGTGACCATGTCGGTGATCTCCCACTCGTAGCCTTTCCCGTAGTCCGCCAGCAGCTTGTTGAGTTTCGGCGTGTAGGAGCGAAGCCGGAACGAATCGGTCCTGATGGTGACGAGGGGATCGACCTTGCCCGTCATCGCGCCGCCAATGGCGTGACACGATGCACAGCGTTGGGCGAACAGCTGCGCTCCGTGCGCGACCTTCGTGGTGTCGATGCCCCACGGGTACGCCGGCGCGGGAAGATCGCGGAGCCAGTCGCTGATGTTCGAGATCGCGTGCACGTCGATACTCTGCCGCGTCGCGCCGGCGCCGAACGCCGCACCCATGTCGCGGTCCTTCTTGCGTGGGCTGTTCCCGTCCCAGTTCATCGCCATCCCGATGCGGCGCCGCTGATTCCACAGTGCGGGGTAGGCGGCTGTGCCGATGTTCTCGGCGGCCGGAACGCCGTCAGGATAGTGTTCCCTGAGCTGGTTGAGCTTGTACGGATTGAAGGTGTCGATGCGGCCCGGTCCGAATACCGGTTTGTTGGCGAAGAGCGGAGCGAACTGCGCCTTCTTTTCGGTCAGCCGTTTCTTCATGGTCGGAATCACGACCTTGGAATAGAGGGCACGGTCGAGCGCATTGAGATTCGCGCCGTTCGCCTCCATCTGCGGAATGAGATACTCGGCGGTGAAGCGGGGGTCCGAGCCAACGGCGAAGAGGAACTCGAAGTACCCGCCCAGATCCACCTCCTTCGCGCCCATGCCGAGATACACGCGCGGCTGCTCGTCGACGGACAGGCGAGCGGTGCCCACGTGACAGGCCGCGCACGTGAGGCCCGTGACGGGCACGAACACCTGTCGCGTGCTGAAGCCAATCGGCATCGCATGTCCCGGTTCCTGCACGAACCCGAACGCGGTGTAGTCCCTTGGCGCGTTCTTCGGCAAGTATTCCGGAAATGCGCGCGGCAGGATCTTCATGACCTCCAACGGCAGGCCGTTTTCCACGTCGCCACCGATCGACCCGTACTTGAAGTGCTCGACGGGGTCGGTGCTGACGACGACGCTGTTGCGTGGGTAGCGGTTCACCGAATACGCCGCCGCCGTGACGAGAACAATGAGCAGCGTCATGATCAGCACGCCGATCCGACGTCCCCAACCCTTGGCGCTTGGCGTTGTGTTTGTCGTACCGGGCATCGTTACGCGGTCTCCTTCATGGACACGTGAACGGTTCTGGACCGGAGGAGGTGCGAAAGCGCACGGGAGGGAATGGCGGGTAGTGAATTCGTCATAACATTGTCACCACAAACGACGTTTATCAATCAGTTTCGCACTCCTCAATCGGCCGCCGCCGAAAGATGGGTGCGCAGGAAGTTCACGCTGACGTCGGGATTGTCGAGCACCCAGCGGTAGCCCTCGAAGCGATGTTTCGTCTCGGGGTAGATGGCCGAGCTGCCGGGCGTCATCGCCGCCATGCGCTTCACGTCTGCGACGGTGCCCCATGGATCACCAGTGCCCTGGATGTACAGAAATGGGCATCGTGCTCCAGCCGCGCTGGATGCCGGATCGATGGAGGAAGCCGACGGCCCACCCGCGAGGCTATAGAAGATCGCGGACAGAGGATAGGTGAGATACGCCAATGGCCCCAGCATCGCGTGCGCATATGTCCGCCCGAACACATACGCGGAACTCGGCTGCACGGCGATCGCCGCCTTGAGGCGATGCGTGATTGGTGCGGCGAACATGAGCGTGCATCCGCCCACGGAGAAACCGACTCCACCGATGCGATCCGCGTCCACATCTGGCCGTCCTTCCAAATAGGACACGGCTCCGACGACGTCCCGACCTTCCAGCCAGCCACCGGTGATGACACCGCGCGATTCGCTGTCGCCGTAGTTCCGGTGATCCGCGGCCAGCACATGGTACCCTTCGTCGTGCAGCCGCTTCATGTACGGAAGCAGGTTCACGGGCTTGTTGCCGGGAAGGTCGTTGAGAAGGCTCTTGGCCTGCGTTCCCATCCGGCACCAGGGCCACCCGTGCACCAGCATGACCAGAGGCGCTGGCCGGCGCACCTCTGCGGGTGCAGGAATGAACCAGCCCACCAGCTTCACCCCGTCCTGCGCCTTGAATGCGATGTCCTCGTAAGCGAGGCCCACCTCCTGCGGCGTCGACCAGATCCGCGTGCGGCCAGGACGCACGATCAGGCGCGCGGAGAACAACGACAGCATCACGATCACTCCCGTCGCGACCCACAGTGCACCGATCAGCACCGGCTCACCTCATTGCTGACTTCAGTTGAAACGACGGGACAGCACCGGTCGCCCCGACAGCGAGCCTACAGGGACGCCGTGTCACTGCTACGAACGGGAGCTTGAGCAAGCGTTGCTGCGGCCTGGACAGACGTGCGCCGGTCAGCAAGGTGCGTGCGCATGAAGTCCACGCTGACGTCCGGGTTGTCGAGCACCCAGAGGTAGCCCTCGAAGCGATGCTTCGTCTCGGGGTAGATGGCGGTGCTGTTGGGCGTCATCGCCGCCATGCGCTTTACATCGTCGACCGTGCCCCAGGGATCACCAGTGCCCTGGATATACAGGAACGGACACCGAGCGCCCGCGGCGGTATACGCCACATCGATCGATGAGATGGCGGGACCGCCGGCGAGACGGTAGAACAACTCCGACAAGGGCAACGTGATGTACGCCAGTGGGCCCATCAGCGCGTGCGCGTATCGGCCGCCGAACACGCTGCCTCTCGTCGGCTGGATGGCGATCGCCGCCTTGATGCCGTCGGTGATCGGCGACGCGAACATCACCGTCGACCCACCCTGCGAGAAGCCGATCGCGCCGACGCGCTCCATGTCCACGTCGGGGCGCCCGCGCAAGTAGTCCACTTCCCCGACGACGTCGCGCCCTTCGAGCCACCCACTGGTCACGACGCCGCGCGACTCACTGTCGCCAAAATTGCGATGGTCCGCCGCCAGCACATGGTATCCCTCGTCGTGCAACCGCTTCATGAACGGAAGCAGGTTCACGGGCTTGCTGCCGGGTAGATCGTTGAACAGGCTGTTGGCCTGTGTTCCCATACGACACCACGGCCACCCGTGTACCAGGATGATGAGCGGCGCTGGACGGGGCACGGATGCGGGGGCCGGGATGAACCATCCGACGAGGTTCACTCCGTCCTGCGCCTTGAGGCTGATGTCCTCGTACTCGAGCCCCACTTCCTTCGGCGTGGACCAGATGCGCGCGCGTCCGGGGCGCACGATGAGGCGCGCCGAGAACAACGAGGCCACGACGAGCAGTCCTGCCGCTACCCACAGTGCGCCGATGAACACAGATGCAACTCCGCTGCTGACTTCAGGTGGAATGACGCGAAGGCACCGGTGGATCGTACGCGAAGCTGGACGCACGCGCCGGTGCTGGCTGCAGAGGGTGTGGCGTTGGATCGCCGACGGACGCGTGCTTCGATCCGCCGTGCACGAGCACGTAGAGCACGGGCACGATGATCAGTGTGAAGACCATCGAGCAGAGCAACCCGGAGGCGATGACACTGCCGACCGGGGCCCACATCGACGAACCACCGATGATCATCGGCGTCACACCAGCCGCCGCTGCCGCCGACGTCAGGAAAATCGGTCGCAGGCGCCGCTGGCCGGCCTCGATCGCGGCCTCCTCCACGCCGACGCCGTGCTCGAGCCGCCCGTGGATGTATTCCAGCAGGATGATGGCATTTCGCACCACCACTCCCGCGAGGCTGATGAGCCCGAGGAACGCCGTGAAGCCGAAGGGATTGCCGGTGACCATGAGTCCCAGGATGGCCCCGAACACCGTGAGCGGAATGGACGCCATCACGATCAGCACGTCACTCACGCGGCGGAACTGGAAGAGCAGGATGAGGAAGATCGACACGAGGCTGATGCCGAGCGCGACGTTCATCGGGCCAAAGCTCTCGGTCTGCGTCTCGATCTCCCCGCCCCACGCCATGCTGTACCCCACGGGCAGCGGGATCGCTTCGATTGGGCCCTTCACCTTCTTCAACAGATCCGACGCGAACAGCGACGACACTGTGTGTGTCCCAGCGGTGAGCGTGCGGACGCCGTTCCGTCGAATGATGCGGCTCTCCTGCCACTCCGGCTTCAGCGTCGCCACCTCGCGCAGCGGCACGCGCGCCCCCGTGATCGGAGACACGAGGTACATGTCGCGCAGGTCGTCGAAGCTTCCGCGCCGCCCCTCGTCCACGCGGAGGACGATGTTCACCGGCCGACTGCCTTCCCAGAACGTCGAGACAGGAGCGCCGAGATAGCTTCCGGCGAGCGCCGAGGCGATTCCGGCCTGCGTCATTCCCAGGCGGTTCGCCAGTTCCGAGTTGATGTTGATGAAGACGTCGGAATACTCCTCGCGGAAGTTCGTGCGCACGAGCCGGGTGCCCTCTGCCTTCTCGAAGATCTTGCTGGCCTCTGCGCCCAGTCGCTTCAACTCCGCGATGTCCGGTCCGGAGAAGCGCACCTCGACCGGTGACTCCGTCGGATTACCCTGCATCAGTTCGTAGACGTTCAATTCCGCTTCGGGGACGATTCGCGGAAGCTTCTCTCGCAGCGATTCCACCAGGCCGTGCGTCACCTCGAGCGATTTCGTGTTGACGAGAAAGACGCCGATGTTTGGCGATGGCACGGGCGGATCGTACGCATAGTAGAAGCGGGGCGCACCGTCGCCCACGAACGCCGCGTTGGAGACGATGTTGCTCTCGCCCTTCAGCACGACTTCGATGCGACGCATCACCGAGTCCGTCTCACTCAGGCTCGTGCCCGACGGCATCCACACGTTGATGACGAACTGGTCGCGCTCAGCCGCCGGGAAGAAGCGCTGCTTCACGTTGGCGAACAGCCCGAGCCCGGCAACGACGACGAGAACTCCGCCCACCATCGTCAGGCGCTTGTGACTCATGGCGACCTGGATGGCGCTGTCGTACGCCCGCTGCATTGAACCGAGCAGGTCGAACCGGCGCGCCTTCACCGGCTGCGCGTGGCCCGGCGCGTGCGCTGGCTGCTCCTTGAGCCAGGCGCGGCACAGCAGCGGCGTGAGCGTCATCGCCACGATGAGCGAGCTGATGAGCGCCACCGCGACCGTGATCGGAAGCGTCGTGATGAACATGCCTGTCGTTCCGGGCATGAACGCCATCGGAAGGAACGACGCAATGATCGTGAGCGTTGCCGTGATGATGGGAATAGCCAGATCGCTCGCCGAACGCTCCGCCGCTTCGTCCAGTGCAACGCCCTGTTCGCGCAGGTCCACGAAGTTGTCCGCCACGACGATCGCGTCGTCCACCACGAGGCCGAGCACCACGATCAGCCCGGCAAGCGACACTTGGTGGAGCTCGATGCCCAGCGCGCGCATCGTGGCGAACGTGATTGCCACCGTCACGGGAATCGCCGTCGCGGCGATGGCCGCCACGCGCAACGGCAGGAGCAGCATCGTCACCGCGATCACGGCGACGATCGCAATGCCGAATTCCACGAGGAAATGGCCGACCCGTTCCCGCACGATGCGCGGCTGATCGGCGACGGTCACGATGCGCAGATCGGGAGGCAGC
>JBBQDT010000251.1:0-5900 GCA_038319955.1 Gemmatimonadales bacterium
TGCGGCTCCGGCGGCATGTTCGTGCAGTCCGAGAAGTTCGTCGAGGCGCACGGCGGCAAGCTTGGCGACATCGCGGTCTTTGGGCAGGAGAGCAACCCCACCACCCGCCGTCTCGCGGTGATGAACCTCGCGCTGCGCGGCATCGAGGCCGACTTCGGTGCCGAGAATGCCGACACCTTCCGGCGCGACCTCCATCCCGACCTGCGCGCCGACTTTGTGCTGGCGAATCCGCCGTTCAACGATTCGGACTGGGCGCGCAAGGACGACGATGTGCGGTGGCAGTACGGTGTGCCGCCCAAGGGCAACGCGAATTTCGCATGGGTGCAGCACTTCATTCATCACCTCGCGCCGCAGGGGATGGCGGGGTTCGTGCTCGCCAATGGGAGCATGGCGTCCAACCAATCCGGTGAGGGCGACATCCGGCGGGCGATTGTCGAGGCTGACCTGGTGGACTGCATGGTGGCGATGCCGGGGCAGTTGTTCTACAGTACGACGATTCCGGTCTGTCTGTGGTTCCTGACGAAGAGCAAGAGCGGCGGGGAGCGGCGTGACCGACGGAAGGAGACGCTGTTCATCGATGCTCGGAAGCTGGGGACGCTTGTGGATCGGGTGCATCGCGAACTGACGGTCGACGACATCAACAAGATTGCGTCGACATACCATGCTTGGCGGGGTGACAAGGGCGTGGGCGAGTACGCGGATGTCGCTGGGTTTTGCAAGTCCGCTACGACTGCCGAGATTGCCGCGCATGGGCACGTGCTCACGCCCGGACGATACGTTGGCGCTGAGGACGTTCTTGACGACGGCGAACCGTTTGACGAGAAGATGCCGCGCCTCGTCGCGGAAGTGCTTACCCAATTCGACGAGTCGGAAATACTCGTATCCGCGATTCGCACGCAATTGATGGGACTCGCGGATGCATGACGTGTCGCGTGTAGTGACGTTCCGCCAACTCATCGAGGACGGTGTGCTGGATATTGGCGACGGCTATCGAGCGCAACTCAACGAGCTGGGTGGGACCGGACCCATCTTCCTTCGGGCGGGACAGGTAACCGACACACATATCGACTTCAACGGTGTAGATCGTTTTCGAGCGAATCTCGCCAAAACGGTGCGATCGAAAATGTCCAAGGTCGGCGACACCATCATCACAACAAAGGGCAACAGCACCGGGCGGACCTCATTTGTGACAGCGCGGCTTC
This sequence comes from Gemmatimonadales bacterium, assembly GCA_038319955.1. Taxonomy (GTDB): domain Bacteria; phylum Gemmatimonadota; class Gemmatimonadetes; order Gemmatimonadales; family Gemmatimonadaceae; genus AG11. The sequence goes on from JBBQDT010000251.1 coordinate 1,203, forward strand.
CATCGTTCGTCTATTCGCCACATCTGAGCTATTGGCGAAGCAATGATTCAAAGCGGCTGTGCGGAGGCTTTCTCAGATACTGGTCTCGCGGTGTCGAGTTCCAGAGTCAACTCTCCGGAATGAAGGCGTCGACAGATATGGCGCCATATCTCAGTCTAACGGACCAGCGACGCTTGACGATCACGCTGCCGCCGATCGCAGAACAAGAGGCCATCGCATCGATCCTCGGTGCGGTGGACGACAAGATCGAACTGAACCGCCGGATGAACGCGACGCTGGAGGCGATGACGCGGGCGCTCTTCCAGAGCTGGTTCGTGGACTTCAATCCCGTCCGTGCGAAGCTTGATGGCCGCGGACCCGCGGGACTCGATGCTGAGACGGCGGCGCTGTTTCCTGCGGCATTTGAAGAGTCGGAGCTGGGCAAGCTTCCGGTGGGTTGGCAGAATACTAGCGTCGAGGACATCTGCGAGATCAACTCCTCGACGCTCGGCAAGAGCGACCGCTTCGAGACGTTGGAGTATGTTGAAATCTCCGAGGTAAATCGCGGTGATATCAAGAACGTTGTAACATACGCGCGCGGAACGGAACCAAGCCGTGCGCGCCGCCGATTGCGCCACGGTGATACTGTCATTTCGACTGTGCGCCCCGACAGGGGATCGCATTTTCTCGCACTGAACCCACCGGAGCATCGAGTCGTTTCGACTGGGTTTGCTGTGCTCACCCCCACACGCGTTCCTTGGTCATTCGTCCACGCGGCAATGACCCAACTCGAGTTTTCAGAGCACTTGGGACAGATGGCGGATGGCGGCGCCTATCCTGCCGTGCGTCCGGAAGTTATCGGCGCTTGGTCTGTGGCGATTCCTTCCGATTCTCGAATTCTGCGTGCGTTCCACGATCTCTGCGCGCCACTCTTTGAACAGGCGGCATTCAATCGCACGCAATCGCGGACGCTCGCGAACTTGCGCGACACCCTGCTCCCCAAGCTCCTGAGCGGAGAGTTGAGCGTCGGAGGCATCGAATTAGACGTGGCCGCCGCAGGATGACCGACCAGCGCCCGCCAGGCTCGGAGCTCATCCTCTACCAGACCGAGGACGGGCGCACACGCATCCAATGCCGGTTTGAAGACGAGACGCTGTGGCTCGCGCAGATCCAGCTCGCCGAGCTGTTCCAGACCTCCGTCGCCAACATCAACATCCACCTCAAAGCCATCTACGCCGAGGGCGAGCTGCCGGAGCCGGCAACTATTAAGTCCTACTTAATAGTTCGCCCTGAGGGTACGAGGCAGGTCTCCCGCGACGTCCTCCACTACAGCCTGCCCGCCATCCTCGCCGTCGGATTCCGCGTCCGCAGCCAGCGCGGCACGCAGTTCCGCCAGTGGGCCACGGCGCGCTTGAGCGAGTACCTCGTGAAAGGCTTCGCGATGGACGACGAGCGGCTCAAGAACCCGCCCGGCCTCGGCCAGCGCGACTACTTCGACGAGCTGCTCGAGCGGATCAGGGACATCCGCTCCTCCGAGCGGCGCTTCTACCAGAAGGTGCTCGACATCTACGCAACGAGCGTGGACTATACGCCGGACGCCGCACTCTCGGAACAGTTCTTCGCCACCGTGCAGAACAAGATGCACTTCGCCACGCATGGCCACACCGCCGCCGAGATCATCCACGAGCGCGCCGATGCCAGCAAGCCTCTCATGGGCCTCCTCTCGACGCGTGCCATCGGCTTCGTTCGGAAAGACGAAGTCTCCGTCGCCAAGAATTACCTCACCGAGGACGAGCTCCAGCTCCTGAACCGCATCGTGAACCTGTACATCGAATACGCCGAGATCCAAGCGTTGGACCGGAAGCCGATGACGATGCGGGATTGGATCGCGAAGCTGGACGAGTTTCTCAAGGTCTCAGGGCGTGCGTTGCTGGACAATGCGGGTGCAACGTCCGCCGAGAAAGCCAAGGCGAAGGCCGAGTCGGAGTATGTTCGCTACAAGGCCCTGATGGACGCGCAGCCGCGGGCCGTCGACGCGCATTTCGAGAAGGTGTCGAAGGAATTGCAACGGCTTCCGAAGCCCGGGAAGCGCAGGCCGCCGGCGTCATGACGCTCAACGAGTCCCACGTCGAAGACGCCGCCCTGAGCTGGTTCTCCGAGCTGGGCTACGCCATCGGCCACGGCCCGCACATGGCCCCCGGCGAACCCGCCGCCGAGCGCACCACCTTCGCCGAGGTGGTGCTGACCGGCCGCCTGCGCGCCGCAATCGCGCGCCTCAACCCGACCATCCCCGATGAGGCACGCGAAGACGCACTCCGCAAGGTCCTCCGCTCGGACTCACCCTCCCTCGTCAGCGCCAACCGCGCCTTCCACGCCCTCCTGCGCGACGGCGTCCCGGTCGAGTATCGCCGCCCCGACGGCTCGATCGCCGGCGATGTCGTGAAGCTCATCAGCTTCGACGACGTGTCCGTGAACGACTGGCTGGTAGTCAATCAGTTCACGGTGATCGAGGCGCATCACAACCGTCGGCCGGACATCGTGGTATTCGTCAACGGCCTGCCGCTCGCGGTGCTGGAGCTCAAGAACGCGACGAACGAGGACGCGACCATCTGGTCGGCCTACGCACAGCTCCAGACGTACAAGGCCGAGATCCCGTCGCTGCTGCGGTACAACGAGCTGCTGGTCGTGTCGGATGGGCTGCAGGCGCGCATGGGATCGATCACTGCGAAAGAGGAGTGGTTCAAGCTCTGGCGCACGATCGACGGACAGGGCCACGCCCCGACAACGGCCCTTGAACTGGAGGTGCTGGTCCGCGGCGTTTTCGCCCCGCAACGCTTCCTCGAGCTGTTACAGCACTTCATCGCCTTCGACGAAGACCCGGACACGGGAGTCGTCGGAAAGATCATCGCGGCCTATCATCAGTTCTACGCCGTCAACGCCGCGGTCGAGGAAACGCTGCGCGCGAGCGGCATGGGCCAGCCCTCGGCCGTACACGAAACGCCGGGAACGTACTGGGCAGGTCGCATGGCGGAAGGAAAGCCCGGTGATCGCCGAGCGGGGGTGGTCTGGCACACGCAGGGCTCGGGGAAGAGTCTCTCGATGCTCTTCTACGCCGGCCGAATCATCCGGCTCGCCGCCATGAAGAACCCGACGGTGGTGCTGCTCACCGACCGGAACGACCTCGACGACCAGCTGTTCGGCCAGTTCCAGCGCAGCCACGAACTACTCGGTCAGACCCCGGTGCAGGCGGAGAATCGGGACCACCTGCGCGAACTGCTCACGGTGGCGAGCGGCGGCGTGGTCTTCACGACCATCCAGAAGTTCATGCCCGACAAGGGCGAGCGGATGCCTTCGCTCAGCGATCGTCGCAACATCATCGTCATTGCCGACGAGGCCCACCGCAGCCAGTACGACCTCATCGACGGCCTCGCTCGCAACCTGCGCGACGCGCTCCCAAACGCATCGTTCATTGGCTTTACGGGCACGCCGATCGAGAGCACCGACGCGAACACGCGCGCGATCTTCGGCGATTACATCAGCATCTACTACATCCAGCGCGCAGTGGCCGACAAGGCGACAGTGCCGATCTACTACGAAAGCCGGATCGCGAAGCTCGCGCTCAACGCCGCGGCACTCCCGACGATTGACGCGGAGTTCGAGGAGATCACCGAAGGCGAGGAACTGACCAGCCGCGAGAGGCTGAAGACGAAGTGGGCGGCACTGGAAGCCCTCGTCGGCGACCCGAAGCGCATCAAGCTCGTCGCCGCCGATCTCGTCGCGCACTACGAGACGCGCGTCGAGGCGATGGACGGTAAGGCGATGGTCGTCTGCATGAGCCGGCGCATCTGCGTCGACCTCTACGACGCTATCATCGCCCTGCGCCCCGATTGGGCCGGCGCCGTTGCGGACGACGCCGAGTCGGAGAAGGGGAAGGCGTGCGTGGTGAAGGTCGTGATGACGGGGAGCGCGGATGATGGGCCCGACTGGCAGCCGCACATCCGCAGCAAGGATCGGCGTCGCAAGCTGGCCAATCGCTTCAAGGACAGCCGTGATCCCTTTCGCATCGTCATCGTGCGTGACATGTGGCTCACCGGGTTCGACGCGCCCTGCCTGCACACGATGTACGCGGACAAGCCTATGCAGGGCCACGGACTGATGCAGGCGATCGCCCGCGTGAACCGTGTTTTCCGCGACAAGCCCGGTGGCCTGGTCGTCGACTACCTCGGCCTCGCCGACCAGCTCAAGGCGGCCCTGGCGACGTATACGCAGAGTGGGGGCAAAGGCGACCCCGTGCTCGACACCGCACAGGCCATCGACGTGCTGCTCGAGAAGCACGGTATCGCCATGGGCCTGCTGCACGGCTTCGACATGTCGAAGTGGGTCGATGGGTCGCCGACGCAGCGACTCGGGTTGATTCCTGCTGGACAGGAGCACGTCCTGCAGCAGCACGATGGCAAGCAGCGGTTCGTGAAGGTCGTCACTGAGCTGTCGCAGGCCTTCGCGCTCTGCGCGGCGACCGACGAAGCAACTGCCATTCGCGACGACATCGCCTTCTGTCAGGCCGTGAAGTCCGCGTTGGCCAAGTCGAGCGGCGGCTCCGGCAGGTCGCCGGATCAGCTCGACGCCGCCGTGCGCCAGCTCGTCTCGAAGGCCATCATCGCCGACGGCCAGGTGATCGACGTGTTCACCGCTGCCGGCCTGCCGAAGCCGGACATCAGC
>JBBQDT010000252.1:0-5789 GCA_038319955.1 Gemmatimonadales bacterium
AGATCCGCCAGCAGCGAATCCAGCGGGCCTTCATGGCAGACCACGCGGAACGGATCGTTGCCCTGCATCAGCGGCGCGAGCACGCGCCAGGTGACGAGCTTCGGCACTGCGTCCGAGACGCCGACCGTCACCGAGCGGCGCCCGATCGGCACCGCGCCGCGCAGCACGCTGGCGAGCTCGAGGCCGCGCGAGAAGATTTCCTCGGCGTACTCGAAGGCGACCTTGCCGAGGTCGGTCGGCACCAGCCGGCGACCCTGCTTCTCGAACAGCGCGCCCCGCAACTGCTGCTCCAGCAGCTTGATCTGGCCGCTGATGGTCTGCGGCGTGATGTGCAGCGCCTCGGCGGCCCGGGCGATGCCGCCCTCGCGCACGGTGGTCCAGAAATACAGCAGGTGGTTGTAGTTGAGGTGGCGCATCGGAGTCCTTAATGGTTCGGTTGAGCCGAATTATAAGAGAATAATAAGCGATTTTTCCGATGCAGCGGATTCGCATAGAGTGCAGCTCAACAGGTATTTCGGGCGTGCGCCCTCCCGGAGGTTCCGGGTCACGACAGGCGGTGCATGGATGCACCGTCCGTGGTGAGCAAGGAACAGGGAACGTGACCGACGGCATCACCGGCCCCCCCCGGAGATTTACCGTTCTGCGCTGAACCCCCGCCCCGTCGTGGCCCAGGCCGACGGGAGGGTGCCGCCCGGAGTCCTGTGCTGTCCGAGGATCAGGTCCCGCCGCGGACGCTGACGGTGATCATGCCGTCGTCCCTCCAAGGCGTGACGTCGAGCTCCACTCCGAGCACCCGCGCATAGGCCTGCATCCGCGGGATCGTCCACTGGTCGTGGATCTCGCGTTCGCTGAGATCATGGATGCCCATCCGCAGCGTCTGCGCCAGCACGTTGCCGTAGGGTGAGCGGTAGGTGACGCTGCCGGGCGCGCGCGTGGTCCGGTCCACGAGCTGGAAGAAGCACGAGGTCTGCTCGAAGATCGCGACGATCGCGAGATCGCGATTGCCGGTGCGCTCGATCAGCTTCTTCACGCGCTCGAGCTGCTGGCGCTGCGAGCGGAGGTCCTCTTCCACCAGTTGCCGCAGCATGCCGTTGCGCTTCGCGAACATGATGTGATCGAGCGTCAGCTTGACCAGCGCGTCGTTCATCTCGTGCTGGTAGCTCTGGTTGTGGTTCAGCGTGCGCACCAGCTGGGTCATCGCGAGCCCGAGCTGTTCTTCGCGTCCGGAGAAGTCGTAGCGGCCGTCTGCCGCGGCGGGAGCGCTCCCGGCCGCGATGCCGGGCGCGCCCGGAGAGGGCGCCGCGTTGCGCAGCGCCGCGGCGACCAGTCGGCCAAGCTCGAGCTCGCGGCCCTCGAAGCCGCTGTACTGGCCGAGCTGCCGCGCGGGCCGCGCCGGTGCGTCCGCTGCGGTCGCGGACGTCAGTGCGAACGTCGCGGTCGCCGTGGCGACCACGGCAAGCGTCGTCGCCAGGGTCCAGGCGCGCGTGGTGCGCGGATTCGACGATACAAGCATGGTGCGGTCCTCGACTCGGCGGGCATTGCCGCGTGGAACCACCAATAACAGAGCTTTGCGCCGCATCCATCGAAGCTCGCACCTGCGTGGCCGCCCTGAGGGCAGGCGGTCCGGCGCTGCGGCTCAGCGATTCAGTCTTCAGATCGCCGGTTGTGCCCCGTGCTCCGCGATCGCTCGCGCCGCCGTTCGGTAGGCGCGGCTGACCGGTACACGCAGACCGGTCGACATGACGAGCTCGAGGAGGTCGCCAGCCGCGGACGCGCGCTCGACGTAACGGTCGCGGACCCAGAATGAGCGATGCACACGCCGACCGCGGAGAGCCTGTAACTCTTGGACAGCATCCTTGAAGCGATAGCGGACCAGGCAGCTTCCGAGAACGGTGTAGACCCGAACGTAGTGATCCTCGGCCTGCAGCGCGACGACATCCGTCCCGAGCTTTGCCGGAAGATGCGTGAGAATGCCGGCCTGGGTGAGCGGATCTGCAACCGCCGGAGAGACGATTGGTTCGACGTTGGTCGGCACCTGAGCGGGCTGGTCCGACTGCGGCACCGCTGGTTCAAGCGGTTGGCGAGCGGGCTGCGGCCCGGGTTCCTTCCCGAAAGCACCCTGGATCTGAGCGGGAGTTGCGGCACCGTTCGGCTCGAGCTCCACGATCCGGCCGCGATAGCGAGGGATCGACAGCATCCGATCGTAGTAGTAATTCACGCTGATCCATAGCAATGGCCAAATGATCATGCCGATCAACCGGTCGAGGTTCGATACGCCGACTGTCAGCAGGCGAACGGCCTGAAAGTCCACGGGCGCTGCGCCCAGCGACGGTGCAACGTGTGCAACGTACCAGTCGACATACGGTGGCACGGCCATCAGGCTGGCCAGCGCGCCCACGAACAGCACGATCCACAGCGGAAGTGCCCAGGGCCGCAGCACAACGGCAACGGCGCGCGTCATGGCGTCGAACGCCAGCCATAGAGGCACGCACAGCCCTACCCAGTACACGACTCCGAGCGAGACAGGCATGTTGTGCGCGAGACCGGCGTGGTTCGCGCCATTCAGTGCCGCGAGCAACAATGGAATGCCGAGGTAGAACGCCAGCGCATGGCGCCAGGGCATCGGGTCGTGTGCGACCGAAGCCCAGCGACCGAGCCAGATGTTGCGGAACAGAGACATCCCGCGATGCTGTCGGACTCTGGTCCGGCGGTCAACTGCGGTGCCGGGCGCCTCCATTCACGACGCCATTCGCGACCCTCGGAGCCAATCGCGACAAACCCCGTCCACTGGCGACATGTCTCTGGACGACCCGGCGGCGGTCTTGCACGTTGACGTCCAACGGGCAACTGGTCCTACGTTCCGACAGTATTTTGGGGAGTCGTCATGTCGCGAATTGTTTCACTATTGCGGGGCGAAGCGGCGCTAGCCCTGCTGTCCTCTGTCCCGACCCCGACGCTGGCACAGAATGCCGCCACCTCCGAGCGCGGTGATGTTGCGCTGCAACTAGAGGAAATCACCGTGACTGCGCGTCGCCGCGAAGAGCGACTGCAAGACCTGCCGATCGCGGTCACGGCCTTCACGGCCGGCGACATCGAGCGTCAGGGCCTGCGCGACATCACCGACGTGGCCCAATTCACGCCGGGCTTTTCGATGCAGAACGTTGGTTCGACGACCGAGCAGCCGTTCATTCGCGGCATGTCGGTGACCTCGTTCTCGAGCAACCTGCAGACGGCTACCTCATTCCAGGATGGCGTCTATTCGACCGGCCTTGGTCGCACGGTGTTCTTCGACGACCTGGAACGAATCGAGGTCATCAAGGGTCCGCAGGCGGCACTGTTCGGTCGCGCGACCTTCGCCGGCGCGATCAACTACATCACCAAGCGCCCCAGCTTCGAGCCCGAGGGCTCGCTGCGCATCGCGGGCGGCCAATATGGCCTGCTCGAGACCCATGGCAGCTACAGCGGTCCCCTGTTCGGCGACAAGCTCGCCTTCCGCGTCAGCGGCAATACGCGCAACTATGACGGATCATTCACGAATCCGCTGGGCGGAAAGAAGTTCGGTGTCGAACGGCGTTCCGGCTACACCGTCGGCCTGACGTACAAGCCGACCGACGCGCTGGAGCTGAATTTTCACTGGCTCGATACGCAATTCCGGGACCTCGGCCAGACGCCGATCTACATGCAGCCTGCATCGACGCTGAACTGCTATCCCAATGCGATGGGCGTCTTCACCTACTACTGCGGCGAAGTCACCCCGACGACGCGATACCTGGGCCTGAACTTCGACCAGACCAACGGCGCATATACGAACCTGGATCAGCAGCGCGTCGTCTTCGACGCCAACTACGATGCTGGCCCGATTGCGGTGACGCTGACCTCCTCCTACCTTTACCAGAACAACCAGACGTTCTGTGACTGCGACTACTCGCCGTTGCGCTCGTTCGGCGGCGCCTTCACTTCGCTGTTCGACACCTCGAACAAGAACCAGTCACACGAGCTGCGCATCCAATCCACGGGCGAGGGTGTCCGCTGGATGGGAGGCGTGTACTGGTTCCGCGAGAACAGTGTGACGGGCAGGGTCAACCTACCGACTCCACCGATCCTGCCGTTTGCCACCGTCACGAACAAGGCCGTGTTCGGCTCGGTCTCGATCCCTTTTGCTGAGCGCTTCACGCTGGATCTGGATGCGCGCTACTACGAAGAGCAGCAGCAGCGTACAGCGATCCCTGGGAACCGGGCCGTGGACGTCAAGTACACGCAAACGCTGCCGCGTGCGATCCTGAATTTCCAGCAGACGCCGGACCAGATGTTCTACGTGTCCGCCTCGCGCGGTGCACAGCCGGGGCAGTTCAATACCGGAGCGAACCTCCCACAGGATCTCGTCAAGGTCGACGAAGATACCATGTGGAGCTATGAGTTGGGCAGCAAGAGCACCTGGCTCGATCGCAAGCTCGCATTGAATGCCTCGCTCTACTACATCGACTGGAGCAACCAGGTTTACCGCGCAGAGGTGGCCTCCTCGACGGGCGAGCTGGTCAACGTCCTTGCGAATCTGGGTGGTTCAGAAATCAAGGGACTGGAACTCGAGGGTGCATGGCAACTCAGCAAGGCCTTCGGCGTCCGGCTCGGTTACGCGTACATCGACGCGAGGTACACGGACTTTGTCTCGGCGGTGGCGCTGGCCGTCTATCGCAACTCCCAGGTCTCCGGCAAGCAGCTGCCGAATACCCCAAAGAACACGATTACGGCCTCGCTGTCCTACCGCGCGCCGATCGCGGTCCTGCAGAGCTTCGAGGCCTTCGGCCAATTTGACTACCAGTGGCGAGGCAAGCAGACGCTTGCCGAGGTCGATGACGCCTATATCGGGGCCATGAACCTCGCCAACCTTCGACTCGGCGTCGACAACGGCAAGCTCCAGCTCTCCGTGGCGGTCGAGAATCTGCTCGATGACGACACGCCGGACTTCGCGACGCGCTTCTCGGATCTCAATACCTCCCCGTTCCGTTACGGCTACCTGGTGGGCCTGCGGGAGCCGCGACGCTGGTCCGCGACGGCAACCTACCGTTTCTGAGGTGCATCCGATGTCCCACCGATCGCGTCCAGGCCTCGCCGCCGTACTGTTGCTACTGGTCGTACCCTCCGGCGGACTCGCCCTCGCAGCAGGACCCAAGGCGGCTCCGGAGTCGACTCCGGAAACCGCCGCGCCACCGCCCGACCCGCTGCTCGAGTACCGCCGCAATAACCTGCCGAAGACCCTGCCCTGGACGATGGAGGCCTTCACGCCGCGTGAGCGGGTGACCGGCGCGCCGCGTACCTCGCTCAGAACCGCGAAGCCCTCCGAGCGCACGATCAGCGCAGAGGCGCTGGCGGCGGCTGTCGATTACGCGAAGTCGACCGACTCAGTCGGGCTGGCGGTCTATCACCGCGGCAAGGTGCAACTCGAGTGGTATGCGGCGGCGACCGGCCCGGGGACGGTCGCCCATACCTACAACCTGCAGTACGGCACGCTGGTGCTGCTGATCGGGGTAGCGATCGACGAAGGCAAGATCGCCTCGCTCGACGAGCCGGCGGCGACCTACCTGCCCGAGTGGCGCGGCACACCGAAGGCTACGATCACGATCCGCAACCTGCTTCAGCAGAACGCCGGCCTTGATCTGCGCTTTGACGCGTCGAAATCGCAGGGCATGTATTCCCGCGATGCGCGCGCGTACTGGGGCTCGCATTCGGTCGATGTGATCATCCGCGAATATCCGCCGGTTCACTCCCCCGGGGCAGTGTTCGACTACAAC
>JBBQDT010000253.1:0-5751 GCA_038319955.1 Gemmatimonadales bacterium
TCATTGAAGCATGGTACAACCGCGAGCGGCAGCACTCGAGTCTGGGCTACGTGAGTCCCGCGCAGTATGAGCAGGCTCGCTTCGCGCATTCGGCGCCAGCAGCGTAAACCACGTGTCCGTCAAATCGAGTCAAGTCCAGTCTGCATCGCACTCTTGATGATGTCCTGCCAGGATTTCCCCTTCGCGAGCAGAGACGCAACTGTTGGCCCTAGAGGATTCCCGTACAGCTTGATGCACCTCGCTTCGATGATAGCGACCTGTTCAGCAGTACTGAATAGCGTGCGCCATACAATTTTGGTTGCGTCTCTCGCCACCTTGAGTGAAACCGCGGTGCCCATTTCATCTACGCCATTTGCAACCATGACCACGTACATGGCGGCGATACCCCACTCGACCGACTTGACGTATGCCCATCGCGAGACGGTCGTGAGAGCGCTTCTCGCTACCGCGCCGGAAGCTGCCGAAGCCCCCTCCAGAACAGCGCTCGTACTCGCAGCGGCCTGCTGCTCCGGCAGCGACGTGGTGCCTGATGGATCTGTAAAGTTGACCGGATCCCCAGAGGCATAGCGATAGAGATCATCATCTCCACCCTCGATTGATAACGGGTCCTGTGAAGTCCACTGACCGAGGGATGGATCGTACTCTCTCTGCCCGAAGCGTACCAAACCGGATTCGGGATCATACAAGCCACCCGCGAATCCAAACGGCTGGAATCCGGGTCGAGTATCCTTCGTCACACGCCCACGCGCATCGTAGTCCAGCTCTTGCACCACTTCGCCGGTCGCAGCCGCCATCACCATCCGAACGCTTCCTAGATAGTCCGTGACGATGCGCTACGTGACGCCGTCGCGAATCACTACGTCAGGTACACTCTGCCGGGATCCGTACACGAACCTCGAGCGGAGCAGTCCCGCCGCGTCGAGTTCTGCCAACGGTGATGATCCCGTCGAATAGACGAAGCGCTGCATTACCACACCATCGACTGACCGCTGTATCCTGCGCCCGCGTACGTCATTGCGGTACGTCGTTACCCGCCCTGCGCCATCCTGTACCTGCACCAGAGCGCCGAATCCGTCGTAATCGAACCGATAGGTATCGATCGGGCCAATCTTCGTAGCGATCTCCCCATTCGGATTGTAGCTGATCGTGACCTGACCCAGCTGACGCAGACGACCGAAGGAATCGTAGTCCGCGCTCCGCGTCCCTAGTCCTGTCGTCACGCGAACCAGCTTGTCCGTCGTGTCGTAGGCGAAGGCAGCGTCGTTCACACCGTTGCGAATTGTGCTGGCAAGGCGCCCCGTGACGCTGTACGCGTAATTCGTAACGTCTGTCGTTCCGTTGTAGGTATGGATGACTGTCGCTACGCGGCCAACGGAGTCGCGCTGAATCGTTTCGATAAAGCGGGTCAGAGCTCCGAAGCGCACCGTGTCAGTGGCAACTCCGCCGTAAGCATCAGTAGTGCGCGACGTCGCGATGCTGCCGACAAGACTTTCCTGCAATGCGTCATCGAACTGTCCCCACTTGAGCGTCAGCGGACCCGCTGCCGTAAGGAGCCCATCCAAGTCGTACGACAATGCGAGACTGTTGCCGTTGACTGTCTCGGTAGCCACTTGGAAGCGGTCGTTATACGTCAAAAGGACCGACGAATTTACACTACCAGAAGTTCTAAGCGCACTCAGAAGTGTTCCGTCGTATGAGTACGTGAGCGTATCGGTGCCGTGGTGTACGGATGCGAGCTGGGAAGTAAGCGAGTCATATCGCCATTCCGTGGTACCAGACGCTGTCAACACGGACCGCATACGACCGAGTGAATCGTATGCGAACGTGGTTTGACGTTCCGGCGTAGTGGCACCGATCATTCGGCCACTTTGGTCATACTCATACGCGCGGACCAGCGAATCGCCTGCTGTTCCCCGCTGGACAAACCTCGCCACCTGACCGTCTGTCCGCCGTTGCATCGAATAGCGTTGCCCTGCGGCCGATATTAGCCCAATTGTCCGGCCGTTCGCGTCTGACTGGTGCTGAACGACTCGGCCCTCAATGGAGATTTTGTTATCGTGGCCAGCGCTGTCACTCTCGATGCTCATGTCGCCACCGAATGGGGTGGTGATCGTTCGAACGTTGTCGAATCGATCATACCCTACGGCCAGGTCTCGCGCGCCTTGGCGCAGGCCTATCACACGTCCTCGTGAGTCGTGCGCATAGACAGTCGGCGCACGATTGCCAGTGGCAACGCTGAGCACGCGACCGTCTACGCCGAACGTACTCGTGAACGTACGCCCCATCGGCGTGGTGCGTTCTATGGTTCGCCAAAGGTTGTCGAAGACGCTGGCAAACGGTGCGCCGTTGACATACGTGGTATCGACGATGCGGGAAGGCGCGACATCTTCCTCCTCGCCAGATTGGGCTCGCACATGCCCGATTGTTCTCACACGTCCAGACGGTAGCCTGGTCGTAAGAGTAGGAAGGGGCGACTGGAGGCCGAAGAACGGATCTGGCCGTACAATGGTCGAGTCGACCTGACCATTTGCGAATCGCGTCACCTCTGTGCCGTCTTTCGTACTGAGGGTCTGCGAGTACAGACGTCCTCCGATTTGCCGCGAGGTGATTGTGGCACCATCCAGTTTGCGCTCAAAGATCGTCGCGATTGGTCCGCCGTCCGTGCTTTGGATGGTCGCCGCGCTACCGGTCAGTGTTTCGCTGGTGGCAATCGTGAGTGAGCTACCCGATTCCCCCGATGCCGATGCGACTCTTCCGTCAGCAGAATACTGAGGCGAGGCGCTTCCTCGCGTTTGAGAGGTTGCTCCGGTTAGCAATCCCTTCGGCGAGAATGTGAACTGAAGACTCGTCCCATCTGGGTGAACCGCTCGAATGAGATTGCCCTCACCGTCTTTCTCGAGTCTCAGCTCAATCCCGCCGACAGTGACAAGCCTCGCGACATTGCCGACGTCATCATGGAAGAGGCGGAGCGTATCCCGATTCGGTCCCACAAGTGACACGAGTCTGCCCGCTTGATCGTAGGTGAAGCTGAAGAGGCTTTGGTGCGTGCGGGCGTCGAGCGTGCGCAGATGCCGGCCTGATGCATCGAAGCCGAAGAACTCGCCACCATCTCGAGACGCAATGATGAACGCCGATCCCGAAAACCCGGGCATCGGCGCCGCCACTTTCCGAATCCGCCCGTTCCGATAATCCGCAATCAACACCGCCCCGGCCGCCGTCACCGACATGCTCGTTACGGTGTTTAGATACGATCGCCGCGACGGCCCATCATCGCCGCCAAACCGGTTCGCCTTCTCGCCCTGATTGAACAGGTTCTCACCGGCAAACCGTCGCACGATGCCGTCTGTACCGACCTGCTCGATCTGATCGCCGTTGCTGACGTACACGATCCCATCCGCGCTCACCGCAATCGCCTTCACCGACTGGAAGCCGAAGTCCAGCGCTGGTGTCGCCTGATCCGCGCCTTGCCCACCGCCACCCGCGACCGTCGTGATCACGCCGTCCGGTGCGATGCGGCGCACTCGCCGATAGCTGCCGTCGTAGCCGACGTACACACTCCCGTCCGTGCCCACCGCGAGACCTTGCACATTCCCGAGACGCGCTTGCCGCGCTGGCTCGCCATCACCGAGGTCGCCCTCGATGCCCGTGCCCGCGAACACATGCACCACGCTGTCCGCGCCCAACCGATAGACGCGACTCCCATCATTCCGAAGCGCGAAGTAGAGCGCGCCATCCAGGCCCACCGTCATCGCCTGCACCACGTCGATCTTGGCGGTGTGCGCGAGCACTCCCTCCGTCGCCTGCGGCCCGGTCGGTGCGCCGATCACGCGCGTGATGATGCCATTCGGGGCAACCCGCTCGATGCGCGCCAGCGGAAAGTTGTCCGCGATATACACCGTGCCATCCGGACCCACTGCGAGCACTCCTGGCGAGACGAGATACGTCCCCGTTGCCGGACCGCCTTCACCCACGATCGTTCCATCAGGATTGTGCGAACGATCGTTGCCGGTCTGGAAATCGTTGGGCGACAGGCCGTTCCCCGCGAAGCGCTCGATGATGCCATCGACGCGGACGCGACGGACTTCTGCAGCATCGGACGTGAGGAAGCTGCCGTCGGGCATCGCCAGCACGTACTGGGCGCCCGACGGATAGATGAGGCACGACGTCGTCGCCTTCACGTTGTCGGTCAGCAGTCCGCACAAACCCTTGCCAGCGACCGTCGTGATCACCGGCGTGATCGCATCCGCGACGCGACTCGAGCCATCGCCGAGATACAGCACACTGCCCACGGGATCGTACATGTGGTGCACGTTGAAATCGAAGCCGCCCAAGCCCTGCGCCTTCGCGTCATAGCTGCCCATCTTCACAAACGCACTCGACTCGCGCCACCATGAATGCCGCTCCGTCGCGCCTGGCGACGCCACGTTCGCCTGATCGAGGAAGCAACTCTGCGCGCCACCCGTCGCCGTGCCACTGCACGGCAGCCCGAAACTCTGCGCGACGGCCGCCGGCACCTGATACTCGATCGGGAACCGGAAGCCGACTTCGACGAACGCAGTGGGACTGCCCTGTACGGGTCGGCCATATGCGTCGAGTCCGTCCCACGTATAGTCGTACGTGAGATTGGGCGCGGGCGTGAGCGCGACTTCCTTGAACTGTCCCGCCACGGTGACGCGGACGCGGATGCCGTACAGATTCGCCGGCACCACCGCGCCCGTCAGCGGCACGCGAATCGTGCGATCCGCCGCGCCCTCGGCGCGGGCACTCGTGTACGCCAGCGACAGCGGTGTGCCCGGAATGCTGACGGCCTGCGACGCATTGCGGACATCGCACTTGATGACATCACGCGTGGCCGAGGCGCAGCCGGGGGTCGGCGTCACCACAGGATCGGTGCCGAGGAACTTGGCCGGGAAGTTGGCGTCGTACGGATAGAAGCCCAGGAGTCGCATACGCATCAGCGACGTCCCGACCGGATACGTCAGTGCGAGCTTGGTGAGCTCGGTCGGCGTGAACTCGAGCGCGGTCAGTTGCGCCGGCGAGTCCACCAGACCATCACCATTGCCATCGACGCTCGCGATTCCGCCGGCCGCACTGAGGATCTTGATGACGCGGCCATCGGGCTGCGCCTGCCACGTGTCGGTGGCGGGATCGAAGATGTCCGCTGGGCGATTGTAGACGCCGAGCGGGACGGCGGTGCCGACGGGGAAGCCGAGGAAGTTCTCTACGTACGTGAAGATCGGCTTGTTGAAGGTCACGCGACCGTTGACGGCCACCGCCTCGTCCGCAGTGAGCTCGACGGCATACGTGTATGCGCTCGACGGCGGGAGCGGCGCCGGTATGGCGGCTCGGCCGCCCGTACCCACGGTAAACTCGGTGAGACGAACGGAGAGGGTGCTCAGCGGCTGTGTGGTGCCGTCGGGCAGCCTCATCGTCGCCACCGTGCCGGTGTCGATCATGACGGCCGCGTGACGTGGGCCGTCGACATCGGAACTGATGCTGCCCTGGGCGACTTGTGCCGCGGTGCCGCCGAGTTGAACGACGGTGACGACGCTGTCGGGCCTGACCAACACGACGTCATCGACCTTGCCGTAGTCCTGTCGCGGTGCGCGCACGACGCGCTGCGATCCGATGTAACCGTCCTTGCCGAAGACGAGCGCTACTTTGCCGCCGCCGTTCACGACGAGATCGTACCATCCATCGGCACGGCTCTTCGTGGCGCCGAATTCGGGATGATTGCGTATGGTGATCGTC
>JBBQDT010000254.1:0-5690 GCA_038319955.1 Gemmatimonadales bacterium
CATGGACCTGGAGGACTTCCTCACCGCGATGAAGCAGATCGAGAAGCTCGGCCCGCTCGAGGGGCTCCTCAAGATGATGCCGGGCGTGAACAGCAAGATGCTGAAACAGGTCAAGGGCGCAGATCCCAAGCGCATGCGTCATCTCGAGGCGATCGTCCTCTCGATGACCAAGGCGGAGCGGAAGAAGCCCGACCTCATGAACGGCTCGCGCCGCGCGCGCGTGGCGAAGGGCAGTGGCCGTCCGATCAGCGAGGTGAATCGCCTGCTCGAGCAGTTCCGCGAAATGCAGAAGATGATGAAGAAGGTCGCCGGCGGTGGTGGACAGGGCGGCGGCGGCAAGATGCGCATGCCGCCGGGTATGTTCGGCGGCCTGCGCTAGTTAGGTTATCGGAATGACGGGATGACAGAGTGACGGGATGACGGGGTACAAACCTCTCTTCCCGTCACGGGACATTCCTCATTCTCGGATTGGGTGCGGTCCGGAAATGCCGGATACGCGATGAGCCCAGGCAGTGTACCACTCAGGAGATCGACCAATGGCCGTCAAGATTCGCCTTCGCCGCGTCGGGCGAAAGAAGTCCCCCATGTATCGCATCGTCGTCGCCGACTCGAAGAGCCCGCGCGATGGCAAGTTCATCGAGATCGTCGGCCAGTATCAGCCCCGCACGGGCGACAAGGCCCTCAATCTCGTCAGCGATCGCGTCAACTACTGGCTCAACGTCGGCGCGCAGCCCACGGACACCGTGCGCTCGCTGCTCCGCAAGGCCGGTCTCCTGAAGCAGCGTCACGAGTCGCGCCTCGCCGAGAAGCTCCAGAGCCGCGCAGTTCCGCTCGCCGAGAAGCCGGAAGAAGCCTGATCACCAGCAGTTCCGGGCTCAGCGAGGGACCTGTTCTCCACTAGGCGGAAGAGCAGGTCCCTCGCTTCGCGCGGGACGACACCGAACCAGACATGACACCTCCGGCCTTCATCATCGTCGGGCGAGTCCGCAAGGCACACGGCATCCGCGGTGAGGTGGTCGTCGAGGTCATCACGGACGCGCCAGATGCAGTCTTTGCGGTCGGCCATCGCCTGTTCGCCGGCACCGCGTCGGGCGACATCGCGCCGAGCCGTACCGAGCTGCACATCACCACCGCACGCCCGTTCAACGAGGGACTGCTCGTCGGCTTCGCGGAAATTCCCGATCGCAACGCCGCCGAGATGTGGCGCGGGCGCTACCTGCTCCTGCCCGCCGACGAGATCCCGTCACCGAATGACGACGAGGTCTATCTCCACGACCTCATCGGCATGCGCGTCGAGCTGCCGACCGAACAAGTGGTCGGCACGGTGGAAGAGCTGTACGAACTGCCACAGGGCCTCGCGCTCGACGTGCGACGCGCCGAGCCGCGCGCGGCTGAAACTGTGCTGGTGCTCTACGACGACCACACCATCGCGTCGGTCGACAAGGATCGACGCGTCATCGTGATCACTCCGCCCGATGGACTGCTCGAGTGAAGATCAACGTCGTCACGATCTTTCCGGACGTCATCACGGTGCCGCTGGGGTTCAGCATCCCTGCGCGCGCCGCGGCGGCCGGCATCGTGTCGTACTCGGTGATCGACCTGCGCGACTACACCCACGACAGGCACCGCACCGTGGACGACGCACCCTACGGCGGTGGGCCGGGCATGGTCATGAAACCGGGCCCCTTCTTCGAGGCGGTGGACGCGCTTGGCGCAACGGGGCCGATCGTCCTCATGAGCGCGCGTGGCCGCCGGTTCACCCAGGCGGACGCCGTGCGCTTCGCGGCGTGCGATGAGCTCACGATTCTCTGCGGCCACTACAAGGACGTGGACCAGCGTGTCGCCGATCACCTCGCCACCGAGGAGCTGTCGCTCGGCGACTTCGTGTTGAGCGGCGGCGAACCAGCCGCCCTCGCGGTGATCGACGCCACGGTGCGCTTGCTTCCTGGCGCCATGAACGACCACGAGAGCGCATTCGGCGATTCCTTCTGGGAGCGCGGATTATCGGCGCCGAGCTACACGAGGCCGCCCGAGTACCGCGGCCACGTGGTGCCCGAAGTCCTGCTCAGCGGCGACCACAAGAGAATCGCCGAGTGGCGTGCACGCGAAGGTGAGCGGCTGACGGAAGCGAGCAGGCGCGAGGCATCGTGATCGGCAGCGAGCCGATCGCGACCGCCGTTCTGCTCACCGCATTCGGCGTCCTTCTCGCTGCGAGCGTGGGGCTGAGTCGCGCATCGGCAAAGCTGGGGCTTCCCGTGGCGCTGCTCTTTCTGTTCGTCGGCGTGCTGGCGGGAAGCGAAGGCCTCGGACACATCCCCTTCGCCGACTACGCGTTCGCGTTTCGGCTGGGCACCACGGCGCTCGTGCTCATCCTGTTCGACGGTGGATTGAACACCACGGTGGTGCGTGCGCGTTCCGTGCTCTTTCCGGCCGCGGTGCTCGCGACGGTCGGCGTTGTATCGACGGCTGGGTTCATGGCTGCGGCCGCGCACTTCATCGGGGTCGCGTGGCCCATGGCACTGTTGCTCGGCGCCATCGTGTCCTCCACGGACGCCGCTGCGGTGTTCTCGGTGCTCACGGCATCGGGTACGCGGCTGCGGCAGCGTGTCGGCCTGACGCTCGAGGTGGAGTCGGGACTCAACGACCCCATGGCGATCATCCTCACGACGGCGCTCACCACGGCGCTCGTCAGCGGCCACCAGTTGGCGTTCTGGGACATCGCACGCGACGTGGTCATCGAGATGGTTGTCGGCGGCATCATGGGCGTGGCCATCGCGTATGCGGGGCGATGGTTGATCCTGCGCATTCGCCTGCCGGCCGCAGGCCTCTATCCGGCATTCACGCTCGCCATCGCGTGCCTGTCGTTCGGCGTGACGACATTGCTGCACGGCAGCGGATTCCTCGCCGTGTATGTCACCGGTGTTGTTCTCGGCAGCGGGGCGCTACCGCACGCGGTCGGAATCCGGCGCGTGCACGATGCGCTGGGTTGGCTGAGCCAGGTGCTCATGTTCCTGCTCCTTGGGCTGCTCGTGCTTCCATCGCGTGTGGCCACGGTGTCGTGGATGGGGCTCGCGCTCGCGCTCTTCCTGGCGATCGTCGCGCGCCCTGTCGTGACGATGCTCTGCCTGCTGCCCTTTCGGTATGGATGGCGCGAATCGGCATACGTGGGCTGGGTGGGCCTGCGCGGCGCCGTGCCGATCGTGCTGGCCACGATCCCCGTGATGGCGAACGTCGACGGTGCGCGTGAGATCTTCGACATCGTGTTCTTCATCGTCGTCATCGGTGCGCTGGTGCCCGGCTCCACGGTGTCGTGGATGACGCGCAAGCTCAGGGTCGAATCAGCCTCGCCGCCGCCTCCCGAGGCGTCGATCGAGGTCGACGCACGGGCGCCGCGCGGCGATGAGCTGCGAGCATACTTCATCTCGCCCGAAGTGGCCGTTGCCGGTGCGTTGCTCTCGGAGATTCCCTTTCCGCAGGGTGCGGCGGTGAGCATGCTCGAGCGTGCCGGCGCGCTCATCGCGCCCTCGGGCTCCACGCGCGTCGAGCCGGGTGACTACGTGTACGTCATTGCGCCGCCGGACCACCGGCCGGACGTGGAGTTGCTGTTCGGCCACGCGGAGGAGCACTGATGCTTCGTCGCGCTGCGGGCTCCGTGATCGCATCGCTGTTGTGGCTCGCGGCAATCGCCGTGGTGTCGTCCGCGGCGCCGCGCACGCGCTCGTCCGGGTGGTGCTGCTCGAGCGAACGAGTGGACACGTGCCGCGCGCGCTGCGCCGCACGTATGACGCCCATGCACCTCCCCGCTCTGTCGAACGCGTGTAGCTGACGCTGCTCGCAGCGTCGTATCCCATTCAATCGACAACTATCAAGGCGCTCGGCGGAGCCGCGCGCGGGAGATTCGCATGTCCACTCAGAATGAAAATCAAATGGAAATCGGCAACGGCGGGCGGTCGATCGAGCCGTGGCTAGTCGTGTCGTTCGCATCGCTGGTGCCGCTCGTGGTCGCGATGCTGCTGCCCGAGTCGTGGCGGATGCCGTTGTACGTGATAGGCGGCGTACTGTGCGCCATTGGCATCGCGCTGCTGTTCAGGCAGGAGTCCAGCCGCGGGCGATAAGCCTCGGAGCGACGCGCCTGTGAGATCGTGTGAAAATCCTCACGGGCGCAGCGCTCCTTGCGGTGAACAATCGACAACACTACCATCTCGCGCCCACGACCGGTCGACGTGCGTTGCACGCATCGAGGACGATGTGCGCTCGTGCATCTTCAGGAACCGCTGGACCGCGCTCACCGTGTCCCACCGCGTGGTCCGGCACAGTTCGAGGTGTCATCAGATGAAGCGTCTTCTCGCAGTGATGGTGTCAGCGCTGGTGCTTGCCGCGTGCTCCGACGCGTCCAATCCGCCCAGCGCCCCTGCCAGTCCGCAGCAGATCAAGGTGCCGCTGGCGCCCGTGTACTCGAAGGGTGACGCGGGGATTCCCGGCGACTACATCGTCGTCCTCAAGGAGGGCGTCGCCACCGGTCCCTTGAGCCGCGCGAGTGCGATGATCGCCAGTCTCGTCGGCGCGCCGAAGTTCACGTACGACGCCGTGTTCAATGGCTTTGCGGCCACGTTGACCCCTGAAGTGCTCGAGAAGCTGCGCGCGGATCCGAACGTCGAGTACATCGAGCAGGATGCGGTGATGGAGATCAACACCACGCAGAGCGGCGCCACGTGGGGCATCGATCGCATCGACCAGCGCAACCGACCGCTCAGCGGCACGTACACCTATACGAGCACCGGCGCGGGCGTGACGGCGTACATCATCGACACGGGCATCCAGACCAGCCATCCGCAGTTCGGCGGTCGGGCGGCGGTGTCCTATGACGCGCTCGGCGGCAATGGACAGGACTGCAACGGACACGGCACCCACGTCGCCGGCACGGTGGGCTCGTCCACCTATGGTGTGGCAAAGGGGGTGTCGCTGCGCGCCGTGCGCGTGCTCGACTGCAGTGGGTCGGGCAGTACGTCGGGCGTCGTCGCAGGGATGAACTGGGTGGCGAACAATCACGTGGCCAAGTCCGTGGCCAACATGTCGCTGGGCGGGAGCTACTCGTCGTCGATCAACACGGCGGCGAACAACCTCGCCACGAAGGGGGTCTTCCTCGCGGTGGCGGCGGGCAACAGCAATGCGAATGCGTGCAACTCGTCGCCGTCGAGCGCAGCGAACGCGACGTCGGTGGGCGCGTCGACGAGCACGGATGCGAAGGCGTCGTATTCGAACTACGGCAGCTGCGTGCATCTGTACGCGCCGGGCTCGAGCATCACGTCAACGTGGCTCAACGGCGGGACGAACACCATCAGCGGGACGTCGATGGCGAGCCCGCACGTCGCGGGCGCGGCGGCTCTCTACAAGGCGACTTACGGCGACGCCTCGTATTCGACGATCCGGAGCTGGTTGACGACGAACGCGACGTCGGGGGTGATCACGGGGAATCCGTCAGGGACGCCCAATCGGCTACTGTACAAGGGCACACTCTAACATCAGGGTCAGAGGTTAGCGGGGCAGAGGGTCAGAGAGACTGCCGACGCAGTTACCTCTGACCCGCTGACCCGCTGACCCGCTGACCCGCTGACCCGCTGACCCGCTGACCCGCTGACCCGCTGACCCGCTGACCCGCTGACCCGCTGACCCGCTGACCCGCTGACCCG
>JBBQDT010000255.1:0-5664 GCA_038319955.1 Gemmatimonadales bacterium
TGAGGATCGTCGGTACGGCCTGCGTCCCCTCTTTCGCACATCAGCGTCAAGGGCTAAGGAATGCGAACAGCTCCGATGTGCTTGCAATCTTGCATGCGGGGACAGTAGCGGTTGCACGTGGCACGGTCATCACCATTTCAATGCACCGAGGATCCATTGATCTCATGCCTCCGATCTCGATGCTGACCTCTCGATGCCGGTCTCGCTCTACAGCGTCGAGGAATCAGACGTGAGGGTGACGGGACGGACGGGATGACTGTTGAGAATGCTTTTGCGAATTGGCGCGTCTCGAGGTTCGCGAAGCTCTTCCACGCCTGCTGCTTCGTGGCGCCGTTGCTGGAATCGTTTCCGATGCGGCTGTTGACGTAGTAGTTCTCCGCCGACGCCCATTGGGGAGCGAGCACGGCCGCGCAGCAGAGCAGTACTACTGCCAGTTGGGGGCATAGGAGGTTGTACAATGTCATGCTGAGGAATAGACCGATGCGAGCGTCGTTCGAATGGTGACGTGCTCGTCGGCGTCCTGGGCGATCGTCCGCAATGCCGAGTGGACTTTGTGGGCGCCGAGGAGGTAGGATATGGGCATGGCGGTTTCGATTCCGTTCTATACGGTCGACGACCTCGACCGATTCCCGGACGACGGGAATCGGTACGAGCTCCTCGAGGGCGTCCTGATCGTGACGCCAGCGCCTAGCCATCGACATCAGGTCATTGCTACACGACTGGCCGCGTATCTGATGTTCGGTATCGGTGCAAAGGGCGAAGCTGGCGTTGTCACGCCCGGCGTCGTTCTCCGGCCGCCCAGAACGCAGCTCGAGCCCGATGTGCTGGTGTATCCGGCGCGATTTACTGCGAACTTGAAATGGACCGCAATCACGGAACACTGGCTGGCCGTCGAAATATTCAGTCCGTCGTCGAAGATCTACGACCGCGAGTTCAAGCGGGGAGCGTACCTCACCCTCGGGGTACACGAGGTCTGGCTGGTAGATGCGGACGAGCGTACGATCGAGGTGTCTCGTGCAGACTTCGGCGGCGAGGTGTCTCGCGATCGGGTCGTGTGGGCGATTCCGGGCGGCGACCGAAGCGTCACGATCGAGCTGAATGACCTGTTCGAGGGCATCATGTGACGTCCGCGCTGTGATGGCTCGTGTCGACGGAGTCTCGCATTCGCGAGGTCGCACTGGTCGCGGTTGCTCTCACCGGACGGCTGACCGCAGTCTTTCAGCAACTCTGGCTCTGCTGTATCCCTAGGCATGAATCTGCGCGAAGAACTTCAGACCACCCTCGGCGACGCCTACATCCTCGAGCGCGAGCTCGGTGGTGGCGGACTCGCCGAGCGGCGCCCTGCCGACGCCGTGGCGGAGTTCCGCCGGGCGGACCGAACGCCTGATGGACCCGTCAGCGGCTGCAAGGTCTGCCTTCCTGCCGCCCTCGCCCGCGCCTTCGACCAAGCGGGGATGCCCGACTCCGCGATCGCGATGCTCGAGCAGTATCTATCCACGCCTGACGTTAGCCGAATGGAGTACGACCAGGATCCGACGTACCTCGCGGGCACGTACAAGCGGCTCGGAGAGCTCTATGAAGCGAAGGGCGCGCGGGCCAAGGCCGCCTCCAACTATCGGAAGTTCATCGAGCTCTGGAAGGACGCTGATCCAGAACTTTAGCGAAAGGTCGTGGAAGCCCCCGTTAGAGTCGACACGAGTTCGACGATCTTTTGTTGCCCCGACTGGGCACGCGGCCTCTCACGTGGGTGCGCCGGTCGCCGCCAAGGCGGGACGCTCACCCAGTACCTCCACCGCCGCGCTGTACAGCTTCGAACGCACCTCATACCGCTCGGCGGCATGCGTGATGTACCTGACGATGATCTCGACTCCCCCCATCACCGGCTTGATCGTGATCGCCGGCGATGCCGTAATCGTCGTGACGCCGGGCGACCGATGCACGCCCGTCCACTCCTGCTGCGCAAGCCGAGCGCTCTCCGAGGTTGCTGCGTCCGTGTACTTCTGCAGCGCTTCGATGACGGGATAGGGATCCTTGCCAGCCGGCACGTCGATGCGGACTTCGTCCCAGAGCCACTGCCCCGACGTCGAGAAGTTGAAATAGTGCCCTTCCACGGCATAGCTGTTCGTGAACGTCACTCGGCGACCCGTGGGGTGACTGGAGTCGGTCCAGTCCCCGGTCTCGTGCAGCACGGTGTTGAACATGCCGAGCTCCACGACTTCGCCCGTCACGCCGTTGATCTCGACGAGGTCGCCGATACGGATGCCGTGCCTGCCCATGAGCAATAGCCAGCCGACGAACGAGACGATGAAGTCCTTCAACGCCATCGAGCTTCTTGTGCTGCGCCGTGAGGGACACACTCGCCGATTCGGCGGACGCCATGGCCTGTTCCAGCTGCAGGACCTTTGCACTCAACGCCATGTACGCCTGTGCGGTCTGCACCATGCCGTCCTCCCTGGTCGGCGTCGTGACCTTGATCCGTGTGCTGTCGGCGTTTCGCGATCCGGCCTGGTGCGCTTCCAGCATGGCCTGGACGCGACTCTGCGGATCTCCACCCGCGCGGGTGAGGTCGTCCCTCGCGTCGTCCACTTCGTCCTGGTCGAGCTCGAGCCGCGCTCTCGCCAGGTCGAGTTGATTCTCTTTGGTGGTGCCCCTGCTCGCTGCCAACTGCTCGACCACCGCCGAATCAGCGAGACGCTCCTGCTGCGCGCGCCGAAGACGCTCCTCGATGACCTGCGCATCCTTCGTCATCGGCTGTGGATGCGCAGTGGCCTCGCGAACGGCATCGGCGAACTCGAGATCCATCTCCACATCGGCGAGGCGAAATGCCTGCTGCGCGAAGGGCAGTTCGCTTGCCGTCGTGGGGAGACGGACGAGTCCCTGCGCTTTGAGCAGTGCGCCTTCGTCCAGAATCCGCGCGCCGGGCAATGCGGCCGTCGTTGCGCTGGCGGCACGCGTGACCTGACGTCCCGTCCGATAGACGCCGTATCCGGCGAGCACCAAAAGCCCCGCGACCACTGCGGCGACGTTAACGTGTTTCGGCCACATGCTCACGCCATGTTCATTGTGACAGGTGAGACATACCGCTTCCGGGTCAATTCGTCCAGCTGTCCTGGCCCCCCAGGAAAGGCTACCTTCGATGATGCGCACACTCGTCACGACCATCCTCTCCGTCACCGCAGCCGCGTCGCTCTCGGCGCAGACGCCCGCGGCCAGTCCGCTCCCCGTCGCCTACCAGCGGCTCGCGCGCGAGGTGCTCACCGAGGCGGTGAACACCAACACGACGGCTTCGGTCGGCAGCACCACCGCGCTCGCGAACAAGCTGCGAACGCGACTCATCGCCGCGGGCTATCCCGCGGGCGACATCCACATCGTGGGCAGCGACCCGAAGAACAGGAACCTCATCGTGCGCCTGCGCGGCTCGGGCTCGGGGAAGAAGGCGATCCTGCTCGCCGCGCATCTCGACGTCGTTGAGGCGAAGCGCGCCGACTGGAAGGAGGATCCCTTCGTCACGCGCCTCGAGAACGGCTACTTCATGGGGCGCGGCGCCGAAGACGACAAGTCGGGTGTCACTGTGCTGATCACGAATCTCATCCGGTGGAAGCGGGAGAAGTGGACGCCGGACCGCGACATCATCGCGCTGTTCACGGCGGACGAGGAGACGGATGCCACCAGGGGCATCCAGTGGGTGCTCGCCCACGAACGCAAGCTGATCGATGCCGAATATTGCCTGAATACGGACGGCGGCGGCGTCGAGCTGGCGAACGGAAAGCCGCGCGCCTTCGGCATGGACGCCAGCGAAAAGGTCTTCGCCGACTTCCAGCTCGAGGCGACGAATCCGGGCGGTCACAGCTCCCGCCCTCGACCCGACAACGCGATCTATCAGCTCGCGCACGCGCTCACCCGGCTCGAGGCATACAGCTTTCCGCCAAAGCTGAACGAGGTGTCGAAGATGCAGTTGGAGCGGGGTGCGGCATTGCAGTCGCCGGACACGGCAGCCGACATGCGGCTGATCGCCGCGGGCTATTCCACCGCGAACCCCGACGCGGCCGCGCAGGCGGCCATGGGGCGGCTGTCGCGCGATCCGTCGTTCAACGCATTCTTCCGCACGACGTGTGTGGCCACCCTGCTCGATGGCGGCCATGCCGACAACGCGCTTCCTCAGCGCGCGCGCGCCACGGTGAACTGCCGCATGCTGCCGAATGATCCTCCCGCCGATGTGCATGCCGCGATCAAGCGTGCGGTCGGCGACGAGATCGGCGTGACGATCGTCTATCCGCCAGTCGCCAGCGATCCGTCGCCACTGCGGCCGGAACTCATGTCGCTGCTGGATCGTCTTTCCGCGCAGTACTTTCCCGGCGCACCAGTGATACCGACGATGTCGCTCGGTGCGAGCGATGGACTGTATCTGCGCAACGCCGGCATCCCGACGTACGCCGTGAGTGCAATTGCCGAGGTGGACGGTGAAGCGAACGCACACGGGTTGAACGAAAAGGTGCGCGAGAAGAGCGTCTACGACGCGGTGGCGTTCTGGAACGACATGGTGCGTGGCCTGGCGAGTCGGCCGCTCAGCCCCTGAACGTCAACTCGCGGCACGGATGACGACATCATCTGCTACCACCCATAGTGAATCGTCGTCGGCAGTCGACACCTCAGCGCAGCCAGTGAAGTCACCGAACGCCGGCAGCACACCGACATCGGCTCCAAACCAGAAACACGGCAGCCGCTCCCGCTGCCGTGCCGGCCCGGTGAGCACCGCGCACGGATGGATGTGGCCAGCGAGCACGTAGTGCCCCGCAACGCCCACCGGATGATGCGCCAGCGCAAACGGTGACTCGATGAGCGGCCCGTCGACGCAATCGACTCCGACCTCCGCCGGTGGATCACCAGCACGCCGATCGTGATTGCCGCGCACGAGCTGCATCTCGATGCCTTCGTGCGCTGACCTCCACGCAGCCAACGCCGAGAAGGTCTCGGCGTTCCGGCCCTCCTTCGCGTGCAGGAAGTCGCCGAGAAAGACGATCCGCTTCGGCGCGAGCCGCGCGATCAGCACATCGAGCCGCGCCAACGCATCCTGCGTCGTTCCCTTCGGCACGAACACACCGAGTGCACGAAACGACGCTGCCTTGCCGAAATGCGGATCTGCGACGAGCAGCATCGCTCGCTCACGCCAATACACCGCACGCTCGGCATACAGTTCGAGCTGTTCTCCGGCCGCGAGTGCGACTGCCACATCTGAATCCTTCACACACCGACAGGCCAGTGAAACCACGCGACGAACGCCTCATCGACTAACCTTGCGCCGACATAACCACCCTTGGCCGCCTTCTTCGCATTCGCCAATCCGTATGCATTCGCGACAAACTCGGCGCAGATGGTCATTCCCACGCCCTCGCCGCCGGTGGTGAAATTGCCGAGAAACAGGTCGTCGAGGTTGTCGGCGTAGCGCACGCGGAGAGTGGCTTGCTGCGCGGCGGTAAGGTGGTTCACGACGATGAAGCGCAGGTTTCCGTTCAGCGCGCGCAGATGGAGATCGACCATGCCGTCGCGCGTGAAGCGGACGGCGTTGTTCATCAGGTTGTACAGCACGCGATCCAGCGCCGAGAACTCGAGACAGCGCTGCGAGACCGGTCCCTCGTAGTTCGAGTCGACGCGCACGTGTGCCGC
>JBBQDT010000256.1:0-5646 GCA_038319955.1 Gemmatimonadales bacterium
ATCGAGGACCTGCCCCTGGTCGCGCAGCCCGCGGACGATCATCAGGCCGATCTGGTATTCGTCGCTGCGAGTGATCGTGGAATCGGCCGGCGTGCCGATGTCCGGCAGTTCGTTGCCGCCGCCCGAGGACTGGGCCGTGGCCGCCTGGCCGAGCCCCATCGAGCCCACAACCAGCAGGCTGAGAAGTATCCGGTGCATCTGGGTTCTGACCCGCGGACGTGCCATGAGTTCAGAGGGATTCGGACGCAAAGTCGGCCAGCCGCGAGCGCTCACCCCGCACCAGGGTGATGTGCCCGGAGTGCGGCCAGCCCCGGAACCGGTTGACCACGAACGTGAGGCCGGAGGTCGTTTCGGTGAGATACGGGGTGTCGATCTGCGCGATGTTGCCGAGACAGACCAGCTTGGTGCCCGGGCCGGCACGCGTGATCAGCGCCTTCATCTGCTTGGGCGTCAGGTTCTGGGCCTCGTCCAGGATGACGAACCGGTGGAGGAAGGTGCGCCCACGCATGAAGTTCAGCGAACGGATCTTGATGCGGTTGCGCAGCAGGTCGTTGGTTGCCTGCCGACCCCAGCTGCCACCCTCGGAGCTATGCGTCAGCACCTCGAGGTTGTCCATCAGGGCGCCCATCCAGGGCTCCATCTTTTCCTCCTCGGTGCCCGGCAGGAAGCCGATGTCCTCGCCGAGCGGGATCGTCACCCGGGTCATGATGATCTCGGTGAAGCGGTTGGCTTCGAGCGTCTGGCTGAGGCCCGCAGCCAGCGTCAGCAGGGTCTTGCCGGTACCGGCCGGGCCGAGGATGGAGACGAAATCGACCTCGGGGTCGGTCAGCAGGTTCAGCGCGAAGTTCTGCTCGCGGTTGCGCGCCGTGATGCCCCAGATGCCGTTGCGGTCACCACGGAAATCGCGCAGCAGTTCGAGCGTGGCCGTTGCTCCGGCCAGCTTGCGCACGATCGCCTCGAGACCTCCCTGGCGCTCCTCGTGGACGAACTGGTTGACCTGCCAGCCGGCGACCGCCGGGCCGGAGATCTCGTAGAACGTGCGCGTGCCTTCGCGCCAGGAGCGCATGTCCTTGCCGTGCCGGTCCCAGAAGTCGGCGCTGAGCGCCGCCTGGCCCGTGTAGAGGACGTCCGCGTCCTCGATCGTGCGGTCGCTGAAATAGTCCTCGGCGTGCACCCCGACGATCGCCGCCTTGATCCTGAGATTGATGTCCTTCGAGACCAGCACGACCCGCGCGTCGTCGTGCAGCGCCTGCAGCCCCAGCGTCTGGGCCAGGATCGCGTTGTCGTTGCCGTGGCCCGGCAGATGATCGGGCAGCGCGGAGCTCAGCTGCCGCGTCTGGAAGAACAGGCGACCGGCCGCCGACTTCCTGGTGCCGGACATCTGCGAGGGCAGGGGGAGTCCCCGGTCGATCTCGTCCTTGGTGGCCGAGCGCATCAGGTCGTCGAGGAAACGGCTCACCTGGCGCACGTTGCGCGAGGCTTCCGAGAGCCCCTTCTTGTTGGCGTCGAGCTCCTCGAGCACGACCATCGGCAGGTAGACGTCGTGCTCTTCGAAACGGAAGATCGCCGCGGGGTCGTGCATCAGCACGTTCGTGTCCAGCACGAACAGCCGGCGTTCCTGGGCGGTTTTCCGCTTCTTCAAAACTGGGCCTTCAATGCGTGGCCTTCAAAGCGCGCGGACCGCCTCGAGCACCTCGTCGACGTGCCCGTCCACCGCGACCTTGCGCCATTCGCGCACGAGCTTCCCCGAGGCATCGAACAGGAAGGTGCTGCGCACCACGCCGAGCACCTTCTTGCCGTACATGTTCTTTTCGTGGATCACGTCGAACAGCTTGCAGAGCTTCTCGTTCTCGTCGGATAGCAGGTCGAAGTTCAGCTGTTCCTTGTCGCGGAACTTCGCGTGTGAGGCGCAACTGTCGCGCGAGACGCCGACCACCATGGCCTTGGCCTTGCGGAACCCGGCCGATGCGTCGCGGAATTCCTGCGCTTCGACGGTACACCCGGGCGTCATGTCCTTCGGATAGAAGAAAACCACCAGCTTTTGCCCGGCCGCCTCGGCGGACTTCCAGGACGTGCCTTCGGCGGTCTTGGCGCTGAAAACAGGCAGCTTGCCGCCCACGGCGAGCTTGCTCATCGGATCCTCACTCCAGCGAATCGGGCGTTCGGACGAGGCGGGACTTGCCCGATCGGGTACAGCACCGGATCAGGATTTCACAGGCTCGAGGATGGCGTCGAGATTCAGGGAGTCGCAGAACTCCATGAATTCCTCGCGCAGGTGCGCCAGGTGCACGCGGCTCGGCACGTTGACGACCATCTGAACGGAGAACATCAGTGCGCCGGTATGCGCTGCCGGATAGCTGCGCGTCGCGACCTCGGCGATGTCGATGCCGCGGCTCGAACAGAAGCCCGCCAGCGCCGAGACGATCCCGGTCTGGTCGAGGCAGACCGCGTCGATCGAATACGGCAGCATGTCGGTGCGCGCCGAGCGCGGCTCGGTGCGGCGCAGATGGACCGTCAGTCCGGTGGTGTCGGCGAGCTTCTTGAGTTCGGTCTCGAGCTTGGCAAGCGAATGCCAGTTGCCGGAGACGAGCAGCACCATGGCGAATTCTGAGCCCAGGCTCGCCATGCGGCTTTCGCTGATGTTGCCACCGCACTCGCTGATCACACGCGTGAGGTCGTGGACGATTCCGGTCCGGTCGGTTCCGATGGCGGAAACGGCGATGTGCTGTTTCATTCCGTGGGGCAGGCCTCTAACGAACGGTCAGTCTAGCGAGTGGTGGGCCCGAAGGCGACCTTCAGCTCCGCCGGGTGCAGGCAGCACCGAGTGGTGACCGGCGCGGTGCGTGCCGGCATGCGCCGGTTGCGCCACTGCGCCACCGGCCCGTAACATTCGCGGTCCCTTTTTCCGGGTGGTTTCATGTTCTCCGGCAGCTACGTCGCGATCGTCACGCCCATGGGCGCCGACGGCGCCCTCGATTTCGACGCCTGGTCGCGGCTGCTCGAGTTTCACCTCGCCCGGGGCACCCGTGGCATCGTCGTCGGCGGGACGACCGGCGAGTCGGCCACCCTCGAAGACCGCGAACTGCGCGAACTGGTGGTACGTGCGCGCGAGCAGATCAAGGGCCGGATGCAGCTCCTGGCCGGTGCCGGCACCAGCAGCACGGCAGCCACGGTCGAGCGGGCAGGCTGGATCGGCGCGCTCGGCGTCGATGCGCTGCTGGTCGTCACGCCGTCCTACAACAAGCCCACCCAGGAAGGTCTCTACCTGCACTACAAGGCGGTCGCCGCGGCCAGTCCGGTACCGGTCGTCCTCTATAACGTGCCGGGGCGCACCGCAGTCGACCTCCTGCCGCAGACCGTGGCCCGCCTCGCGCAACTGCAGCGGATCGTGGCCCTCAAGGAGGCCGTCGCCGACATCGGTCGGGTGCG
The DNA here is from genome assembly GCA_038319955.1 of Gemmatimonadales bacterium. Taxonomy (GTDB): domain Bacteria; phylum Gemmatimonadota; class Gemmatimonadetes; order Gemmatimonadales; family Gemmatimonadaceae; genus AG11. Next base: position 3,430 of record JBBQDT010000256.1, read on the forward strand.
GGAGCTGACGGCGGCCTGCGGCCCGGGGTTCGACGTGCTGTCGGGCGACGATGCGACCGCGCGCGCGGCGGTCCTCGCCGGAGCCCGGGGCGTGATCTCGGTGACGGCGAACGTTGCGCCGCATCGCATGTCCGAGGTGATGGACGCGGCGCTGGCGGGCAAGGCCGAAGAGGCGGCGCGGCTCGATGCAGGCCTGGTGGTGCTGCACGAGAGGTTGTTCCTCGAAGCCAACCCGATCCCGGTGAAATGGGTGCTGCAGCAGATGGGGTTGATCGGCCCCGGCCTGCGGCTGCCCCTGACGCCACTGTCCGGGAAATTCCACGACCGCCTGCGCGAAGCGATGCGCGCGGCCGGCCTCTAGAACGTACCTCCAGCCGAAGGATTCCCCATGCCCTCAAGATCCTGGGTTCCGTTGCTGATCGCGGCAACCCTCGCGCTCTCCGGCTGCGGCCGTCTGTTCAAGGCCACCTGCGTGAAGTCCGAGGACTACGCAGCGGCGGTCGACAACAAGCCGCTGCAGATCCCGGCGGGCCTGCAGGGCCCCGATACCCGCAGTGCGCTGCCGGTGCCTCCGCTGGTCGAACCGGAGCGGCCGCGACGCGCCGACGAGCCCTGTCTGGACGCGCCGCCGCGCTATGCGAACCCGGCACCCGTTCGGCCAGCGGCCTGATATCATCCCGCGTGGATCGGTCGATGACCTTGTTCAGTTTGTGAGGTAATCACCATAAGCCTTTGATTTGGAGAGGTGGCCGAGCGGTCGAAGGCGCTTGATTGGAAGTCAAGTAACATCGCAAGGTGTTCGTGGGTTCGAATCCCACCCTCTCCGCCAGTCCATGGCGTCCCGCATTGGTTCCTCCGCGACGACCAGCCGCGAATCCCGCCAGGCCCGGAAGGGAGCAACGGTACCGGCGATGTCGGGTGCCGGAGTTCAAGCTGGTGCGGGGCGCCTCCCTCAACCCGGGGCCAGCCGCCGATGACCTATACCGCACTCGCACTGAAATGGCGCCCCAGGAGCTTCGGCGAACTCACGGGCCAGGAGCACGTGCTGCGCGCCCTCAGCAATGCGTTGTCTGCCAACCGCGTCCACCATGCGTTCCTGTTCACGGGCACGCGTGGCGTGGGCAAGACCACGATTGCTCGCATCCTCGCCAAGTGCCTGAACTGCGAGACCGGTGCCACCGCTACGCCCTGCGGGGTCTGCGCGGCCTGCCGCGAGATCGACGAGGGCCGGTTCATCGACCTGATCGAGGTCGACGCGGCCTCGCGCACCAAGGTCGACGACACCCGCGAGCTGCTCGACAACGTCCAGTACGCGCCGACGCGGGGCCGCTACAAGGTCTACCTGATCGACGAAGTGCACATGCTCTCGGCGCATTCGTTCAATGCGTTGCTGAAGACGCTCGAGGAGCCGCCGCCGCACGTCAAGTTCCTGCTCGCGACCACCGATCCGCAGAAACTGCCGGTCACCGTGTTGTCCCGTTGCCTGCAGTTCAACCTCAAGCGACTGTCGGTCGGGCTGATCGCCGACCGCATGAGCCAGATCCTGGCGGCCGAGACCGTGCCGTTCGACGCCGCAGCGGTGCGCCTGGTGGCGATCGCCGCCGATGGCAGCATGCGCGACGGCCTTTCGTTGCTCGACCAGTTGATCGCGTTCGGCGGCGGGCGCGTCGAGAAGGTCGCGGCGCGCGCGATGCTCGGCACGGTGGACCGACAGCAGGTGGCGAAGCTCGTCGAACTGCTGGCCGCGGCCGAGCCGGCGGCGTTGCTCGACTACGCGCGCGCGCTCGAGGAATGGTCGCCGGATCATGTGCAGATGCTCGATGCGCTGGCCGCGATGTTCGCCCGCATCGCGCTCAAGCAGGCCGTGCCGGACTACGAGGGCGACGAATTGCACGGCGCGGAGATGCTGGCGGAGTTCGCGTCGCGGCTCGCCCCGGAAGACGTCCAGCTCTACTACCAGACCGCGATCCTCGGACGGCGCGACCTGCAGTGGGCGCCCGATCCTCGCACCGGTTTCGAGATGACGCTGCTGCGCATGCTGGCGTTCCGTCCGGCGAACGACCAGGGCACAACGAGCGCGCCGGCGAGCGGCGCCGCGCGTGGCACCGAAAGGCCAGCCGTGCGTGCGGCCGCGGCTGCGCCGCGACGCGAGCCCCCGGGCCAGACTTCCGCGACCTCTGCGCAGCCCGCGCTGGCTGATGTGCCGCCGCCGGATCC
>JBBQDT010000257.1:0-5564 GCA_038319955.1 Gemmatimonadales bacterium
CTCCTGCTCGCGCCCGCGTGGCGTGCGATGCGGGGCATGCGCGGCGGGGTACGCCCGGAAGGAGCGTGGTCGGTCACGCAGCGATCCGCAGCGTTGAATCGTGTTTCGGCCGTCGGGCGCACCGTGTTGCGCAACCGGGCCGCCCATCCTTCGCCCCAGCGTGCCGCAGCCGCCGAGTCGCCGGCAGCCTTCGCGCGCGCGGTCCCTGATGAAACGAGAGATCCTGATCAACGCGACCGCGCGCGAAACGCGGGTCGCCATTCTCGAGGACGACGAGCTCGTTGAGCTCCTCGTCGACCGCCCCGACGCACGTCGGATGGTCGGCGATATCTACCTCGGAAAAGTCGATGCGGTGCTGCCCGGCCTTCAGGCAGCCTTTGTCGACATCGGCACCGAGAAGAGTGCGTTCCTCCACTCGTCCGATCTCGTCTATCCCGATTCCGGCGATGGCGATGATGACGACGACGAGGGCGAGGAGACCTATCACGAGCCCGGCCGCAACGAACGCGACATCCCGCAGATCCAGGATGTACTGAAGCGCGGCCAGGAACTGCTCGTGCAGGTCAGCAAGGAACCGATCTCCACCAAGGGCCCGCGCGTCACCGCGCAGGTTTCCATGGCGGGACGCTTCCTCGTCTACATGCCCTTCGCGTCGCGCGTCGGCGTCAGTCGCAAGATCGGCGATCGCGACGAGCGAAAGCGATTGCGAGCGCTCGTGGAGGCCATGCTCCCCGACGACTCCGGTGGCGTCATCGTTCGCACGGTCGGTGAGGACGTCACCCCCGACACCATCGAGCGCGAGCTGCAGACGCTCATGAATGGCTGGAAGCGCATCAAGAAGAAGACACACTTCGTGCGCCCACCGTCGTTGGTGCATCGCGAGACATCGCTCACGCGTGGCCTCATCCGCGACATCTTCAGTGACAAGGTCGAGCGCGTCACGGTCGACTCGAAGCAGGTCTACAACGAGATTGTCGAGTACCTGAAAGGCATCGCGCCCGAGCTGCTCGAGCGCATCGTGCTCTATGAAGACACGGCGCCGCTGTTCGATACCGCCGACATCGAGTCGGAGATCCGCGACCTGTTCAAGCGTCGCTGCGACCTGCCGTCCGGTGGTTACCTCATCATCGAGCCCACCGAAGCGCTCATCTCCATCGACGTCAATTCCGGGCGCTTCGTCGGCAAGAAGGATCCGGAGAAAACGAGCCTCAAGACGAACATGGAGGCGGCGCGGGAGATCGCGCGCCAGCTCCGGTTGCGTGACGTCGGCGGCATCATCGTCTGCGACTTCATCGACATGGACACCAAGTCCAATCGCGACAAGGTGCTTCAGGAACTCCGCCAGCATCTCGGCCGCGATCGCGCGCGGACGAAGGCGTTCGCCGTCTCGGACCTGGGTCTCATCGAGATGACGCGCCAGCGGGTGCGGCAGAGCCATCTCCGGAGCATGACCGAAGCGTGCCCCAGCTGTCATGGCACCGGGCGCGTCTTCACGGCAGAGACGATCCTCCGCCGAATGGAGCGGAGCGTGAAGCGCATTGGCATCGAGGGCAAGCGCGACCCACTGCTGGTGAAGCTGCATCCCGACGTCGCGATGTTCGCCATGGAGAACGAATCCGACATCATGCGGAAGCTCGAGAAGGCCGTCGGCTTCACCCTCGAGATGCGCGACGATCCGCTCTTGAAGCCCGACGAGTTCAAGCTCGTGGTGAAGAGCGCGGGCAGGGATGTCACTCAGCAATACGCAGTCGCGTAATACGAGGATCAGAGGGGCAGAGGGGCAGAGGAATGGCAGACGCCTTCCCGCTGTCCCTCTGCCCGCTGTCCCGCTGTCCCTCTATGGAACTACCAACAACCCCACCTTGCCACCGAGGTCATCGTCCACGGCCGGCGTATTCGCCGCCGTTCGCCACTCGCCGTTGTCGATCCGCAGCAACAGCCGGTGGGAGCCGCTCGTCAGCGTCACAGAACGCTCGAACACCGCGCCGTTGCGTGACAACGGCGCGGACTCCCAGTTGGTGAAGTCGCCCATTACGTCGACCTGACTCGCGCCCGACGCACGCACGCGTAGCAGGCGCACTCCCGCCGAGTCCACCACCTGGACGACGGGAATGAGTCGGGCCGAGCGGTCGGACGCTGGCGTCGCCATGCGGAAACGCATCCCCACGCTGAAGGCATCGGCCGCGTCGGAGCCGCGCACCCAGTCGGGCAGCTGTCGTGCGACGCTGAACACCACCGCAACGCTCTTACCCGTCCACAGTGCTGCCGTCGCGCTCAACGCCGGCTCGTACAGATGCGTCGCGTCGGCGTCACGACGAGCGCCGGCGGAGACATCGAACGTCGCGCGATCGCTCTCCGTGTGGAGCGCCACACTGGCCTCGGTATAGCGCACCGGTGTGGTGCCCGCGAACTGCGACCGGAATCGACCAACGAACAATTCGGCGCTCGTCCACTCCTGTGCGATTGTCGTCGAGACGTGCCCGCGAGACCAGCTCCACCACGCGCCCGACTCCACACCACCGCCCGTGAGTGTGGCGTGTGTGCGACCGGATACGTGGCTCGTCGCGCGGAACCATGCTCCGCCGCTCTGTACGCTCCAGAGCACGCGTCCCCCCGCCAACGCCGTCCCCGCGCCGCCGCTGGTGTTCGAGCCCGCGACGGCTCCCAGCTCACCAGTGAGGTCGCTACTCCATCCGCCCGCGACCCCGGAGCGCACGCCACCCTCGAGCGTCGCGAAGCCGCTCGCCGCACCGATGGTCACGATCGACCCGCCCTCAGCGGAACCGAACAGTCGTCCCTTGCGCCCCGACAGCGCCAACCGAATCGACGGTCCGAGGACGCTCGCATCGTCGTCCACGAAGTGTGCCCCGGTCATGCCGACGTCGACCGTGAGTGGACGCTGTGCGCCGAGCGGCCTGCTCATCGTCGCTGCGACGAGCAGGCCGCCAAGAAGTACAGGTCGTGCCCTGAGGTGCACGCTAGGGTCGCCGTTTCGCCGGCGGCGACTTCACGGGTCCACTCATGGTCGTGCCGAGCCCCTGACCTGTGGTCGGCGAAGCGCTGAGCACATCGGCCGCGTTGCCGAGCGACCCCTCGATCCCCCGCAACCGGAAGATCGCCGACTCGTCGGCACGCAGTCCCGACGCGACATCCGATTCGACGAGATTGCCGAGCGCGAGCACCACCGCAGCCGATGCATTCCTTCGAATGAGCGTGACGATCATTTCCGTTGCACGCTGCGGTGCGACGCCACTCGCCACGAGCTGCGCGAGCGTGCCGATCGGTGCCGCAATCGGCTTGGCGGTGGCCGACCGGAGGGCACGAAGGGACATCTCGCCGGCACCGGCGGCGATGGCATCGGCACCAGCGACCAACTCCTCCACCGACGACTGCCTGCCCAATGCCGCCCGGGCACTGTCGAGACGCTCGGCCAGCTTCACCACGGCGGTCCGGATCCGAGGACCCGCGGCGCGCTTGAGGCGTCCTTCGCGCACCTTGGCCATGAGGGGTTCCACCGGTAGGCCGCGCTCCATCGCCCGCTCGATTTCCTTGGCCACTGCCGCCGCGGACGTGCTATCGAGTTCGGTCGGCACGTTCGCCGCGAACGCCACCTGCTGTGCGGCAAGCGGCTGTGCGACGGTAGTTACGATCGCCATCGCAAGGGTGACGCAAGGAAGGGTGATCTGCGAACGCTTCATGGGCGACCGACGAGCAGGACGGAACCGGGGCGACCGAAATCAGCATCCGGAGCGGCCGTGGCGCGAGGGTCGCGCATCCAGAGTGTATCGTCCACGACGAACGCGTAGACATGACGACCGGGACGCAGGAGGAGCGTCGCACTCCAGAGCCCACTCTCCGCATCCCGCGTCATCGGTGCGCGTTCCTTGTCCCACGCGTTGAAGTCGCCAACCACGCGGACGCTCCTCGCCGACGGAGCGCGAAACACCAATTGCACCGGCGCGCGCGCAACTTCGGAAGAGCCGGATGCCGCGTCGTCGGCGGCCAACTGGGCGTTCACCTGCGCCGCGTGCGGCATCACCGGAGCAGTCGCGATCGGCAACGCTGGCGTTGGCTGCCGCAACAGAAGCGCACCAACCATCGCCGCCGCGGCCACCCCGCCAACGGCGATCAGCCAGCGAGCGCGTCCACCGTGCCGCAGGCGATCGCGCCGCAACGCGTCTTCACGGGCGCGTTCCCGCTCCGCCGCCACCGCCACGAGCACGCGTGCTCGCGCCGAAGCGTCCACCTGGGGAAGTGGCCGGAGCATTCCCGCGATCCGGCCGATCGTCTCATCGTGCTGCTCGCGTTCGTCCATCATTGCTCTACCTGTGTGAGTCGCGCGCGTAGCGCGTCGCAGGCGCGCTTCACGCGCATCTTGAGCGCGGATACGCCCGCGCCCGTCGCCACGGACATGTCTTCATAACTGAGATCTTCCACGTGTCGCATGAGGAAGGCTTCCCGCTGTTCCACCGGAAGTGCCGCGAGCGCGAGGCCGATTTCCTCGCGCCATGCGATCGCGTCGTCGTGCCCGCTCGACGCCGATCGCTCCGGCACGTCGCCATACTCCACGAATTCGGCATGGCGTCGCTCGCGCGCGCCGGCGCTGCGACATCTGTTGGCAAGAATACGAAATAGCCACGGCTCGAACGCCTCGCGCTCTTCGTACTTGGGAAGCGCGCGATACACGCGGACGAAGGTGTCCTGGACCGCTTCCTCTGCGTCGCTCCGGCTCGAGAGCATGTGGAGCGCGAATCGAAGGCACCTCGCATAGTAGGCATCCACCAGCGCGGCGAAGGCGCGGACGTCGCCACCGCGTGCTGCACGCACGAGTAGGCTTCTCGTTGCTGCAGCCGTTGGCTCCGGCTGAGACGCCGGTGCTGGATCGTTCGCGTTGAGCAGGCGAAGTCGGTGCTGGCCGGTCATCGGCTGACGATCACGTTGTGAATGTTGTCGGCGCGCAGCGAACCATCCGAGTGCGTGATGACATTCCACCAGTACACCGCGTACTGTCGTGTGCTCGCCTCATACGACAGCGCCACGGCCCAGGGGATCTCCCGCGTCTGGCCCTGCGCAAGCGGAGCGCAACCGGCGCCACCCGTGCACGGCACCCAATCGAGCAGTGCCAGCGTCTCGGCGTTGGCTGCCATGAGATAGATTGGGCGCGACGTCTGGTTGTCCACGGCAAGTCCAGTCGCAGTGGGCACGATGCGGACGTAGCCGGCCTGGATGCCGTTCCCTCCGGTTTCGTACGAGATGGTCGGGGCAACAGTTGCTTCGCCGCCGCAGCCGACCAATGCGACGGTCAGTGCGAGCATCGCGGCAGGACGCAACAGGCGAGTAGTGGTGAGCGACATGGCTTGAATCATATGGGTTCACGTCGCTCAACCCGCGCCCTCGACGCATGGTCACATGAGGCGGGGAGGGGAGAGTGTCCCGCGCCTAGTTGATATTCAGGCGATGCCGCTGTGATCGCGGCTTACGCCGCGGCGGATTTCGTGCTCGTGAGTGTGCGATGCAACGCCTGCTGGAGCAAGGGCAGATGCCGATACGCCTTCACGCGGCGA